>DASRXL010000129.1:0-49992 GCA_035654175.1 Phycisphaerales bacterium | reverse complement strand
CCGTACCGCTCGTCGTACGCCGCCACGTGGCGCCAGCGCGCCGGCGGCCGCTGATCCGGCACCACGAGCGTCCACTCCTGGCCGTCCCACTCCCACGTCTCGTCCGAAACCCCGCCCCCGCCCGTGTCGCCGCCGAAGAGCGTGCATGTCCCCCGCGCAGGGTCGTACGTCAGCGTGTGATACGCCCGGGCCGACGGGCCGGGCACGTCGAGCTCGGTCCAGGCTTGGCCGTCCCACTCCCACGTCTGGGCCGTTCTCACGTCGTTCGAGTCGAATCCGCCGAAGTACACGACCCGCTCGCGCACCGGGTCGTAGGCCGCGCCCCCGTAGCGCAGGGGGGGCGCGTCCATCTGCGACGTGTTGCTGCTCCCGTCGTAGCGATGCATCTGGCCGTTCGCGATGAACAGCATTTCGGCGCGCGCCTCGTCGAACACCACGCACGCGCTCTCGCCCGCAATCAGCGGGTCGCCGGAGGGCTCGATCAGGTCCCAGCCGTTCGGCCCGCCGTCCCATTCCGCCACGATGCCGGCGAAGTTCCCCCCGACGAGCACAAGCACGCCGCGCGACGAGTCGTAGCACAGCAGCGGGTGCCTGATGTTGTTGAAGAAGCTGTCGAGATCGCCAACCAGATCCCAGCCCAGCCCATCCCATTCCCACTGCTCACCCGTCCTGCCGTCGAACAGCATGACGGCCTCGTGCGCCGGGAAGTAGCTCATGGCGCAGAACCACGTGTCCACCACCGCCGGCCCCGGGCCGATCTCGTGCCACTGATAGCAGCCCTGCCCCCGCGCCCCGCCCGCCGCGACAGCAGCCGTGAGCCCCGCCAACGCCACGCCTCTTGCCCTCTGGTTCATCGCCTCTCTCCTTTCCGGAGTGCATTCCGCGGCGGGCCACGAGCCGCCGTCTCACGGCACATCCGCGATCCGGCGACGCCAGAGGACATGTGTTGCCTTGGATTCGCCCGGCGTCCGGGAGCGCCCGCCCGAACACGGGGCGTGAATGACGACCACCGCCCCGGTGGATGCCTGGCTCCGACGGCCGCCGACGTGCTCGGCGCCGCCGCCCCAGGGGGCGACGCCGTCTCCGAAGCTCGAATCAGGGCACGCGGCTCAGCCCCCTTGGTCGAGCCTCCCCCGCCACTCCGCCGCCTTCGCGCCATGCCCCGCCCCCGGCTCGGCCGCCTCCCACGATTCGTACAGCGCGATCAGGTCCTTTATCGCGCTCACCGTCACCGTGTGCGACGGTCCCAACGCCGCCAGCGCGCCCTCGCACGCCCCCCGCATCTCCGCCTCCGCCTCCTGCATCCGCCCGAGCCGGCGCAGCACCCCGCCCAGGTCTCGCATCGACATCAGCGTTTCCGGGTGTTGCTCGCCGAGCGTCCGCCGCTTCCCGTCAAGCGCCTCGCGGAAGAACGCCTCCGCCTCCTCAAGCCTGTCCAGCTCCCGCAGCATCCACCCCAAGTTGCCGATCGTGGTGAGCGTCTCCGGGTGCGAATCGCCCAGCATCCGCCGGCTCCCCGCGAGCGACTCCCGCAGGTAGGGCTCGGCCTCCGCGAGCCTGCCCTGCGACGCCAGGAGCATGCCGAGGTTGTTGACCGTGATCACCGTATCGGGGTGGTCGTTCCCCAGCTCGCGCCGGCAGATCTCCAGCACGGCGCGCACGCTGGCCTCCGCCTCCGCCGTCTTCCCCTGGGCCTGCAGGAAGGTGCTCAGGTTCCCGATCGCCGCGAGCGTGTCGCGGTGCACCTCGCCCTGCACCCGCCGGTACCCGTCGAGCGCTTCGCGGGCGCACGCCTCCGCCTCGGCGTGCTTGCCCTGGTAATAGAGCAGTATCCCCAGAACGCTGATGGACCGCAGCGTGTCGGGGTGCTCGTCGCCGAGCACGCGCCGGAACCCGGCGACCGCCTCGCGCATGTGCCCCTCGGCCTCGGCGAACTTCCCCTGATGCCGCAGGAGCTGCGCCATGCTGTACGTCGAGCGCAGGGTGTCCGGGTGCTCGTCGCCCAGCAGTCTCCGGCGCAGCTCCAGCGCCCGAGTCAGCGGCGCCTCCGCCGCGTCCAGCAGCCCCAGGCCCCCCATGGTGTCCGCGAGCGTCTGCAGCAGCCGCGCCATCACCGCCGGCTGCCCGGCGAACTGCTCGTCGATCGCCGCGAGCGCGCGGTCGAAGATGTTCGCCCGCAGCGAACCGAGCGCCACGTTCGTGAAGTTCACCGCCCCGAGCGCGTCCGCCAGGTCCTGCGCCGCCCCCGCCCCCGCCGCGTCCCCGACGGCGCGCCCGGCGATCTCGCGCGCGCTCTCCTCGAGGATCAACCCGCGCAGCCGCTCCCCCATGGCGTGCACGTCGATCCCCATCAGCTGCGCCACCTGGAACTGCGCAACCTGCTCGAGCTCCTCCGCACGCCTGGCCTCGAGCCGCTCGGCCTCCTCGGCGCGCCGGAGCGCCGTGACCGCCTCCGCCCGGCGCGATTCAGCCCGCACCAGCCCGAACGTCGTCCCCGCGATCCCCCCCAGGAGCAGCGCCGCCATCGCCGCGCCCGCCCCCACCGCCGCCCGGTTCCGGCGCACGAATTTCCGCACGCGGTACGCCGCCGACTCCGGCCCCGCCTCCAGCGGCCGCCCCGCCAGGTAGTTGCGGATGTCGTCCGCCAGATCGCTGGGCGTGCGGTACCGCTGCGCCCGCTCCTTGCGCATCGCCCGGAGCGGGATCCAGTCCAGCTCCCGGCGCAGCTCTCGCGCCAGCTCCTCCCGCGCCGCCTGCCGCTTCCTCGCCGCCTCGGCGGGGCCGGCCCCGGCGCGCGTGAGCCGCGTGCTCGGCTTCGGCGGCTCGACCTCACGGATGATCCGACGGATTTCGTCGAACCCCGCCGCCCGCAGCGTCTCCGCCTCGAAGGGCAGCGTCCCCGTCAGCAGCTCGTACAGCACGACGCCCAGCGAGTACACGTCCGTCCGCGTGTCGATATCCACCGCCCCCATCCCCGCCTGCTCCGGGCTCATGTACTCCGGCGTGCCGATCATCTGCCCCTGCTCGGTGAAGAACGACCTCGGCGTGAGCGTCGGCTCCAGCGCCTTGGCCACGCCGAAATCGATCACCTTCACCACCGGCCCGCGATCGCCGTCGCTCACCAGCACGTTCCCCGGCTTGATGTCGCGATGCACGATCCCCTTCATGTGCGCGTGCTGCACCGCCTCGCACACGTCGATGAAAAGCTCCAACCTCGCCCGGATCGGCAGCGTGCGCCCGTCGCAATACGCCGTGATCGCCTCGCCCGGCACGTGCTCCATCACGAAGTAGGGCAGCCCGCGCTCGGTCGCGCCCGCGTCCAGCACCCGCGCCACGTTCGGGTGCTCCATCACCGCGAGCGCCTGCCGCTCCGCCTCGAACCGCGCCACCACGGCGCGCGAGTCCATCCCCGGCTTGATCACCTTCAGGGCCACGCGCCGGCGCACCGGCTCGACCTGCTCCGCCAGGTACACCACCCCGAACCCGCCCTCCCCCAGCCGCTCCACGATCGTGTACCGCCCCACCCGGTCGCCCGGCGCGAGACCGACGGCCCCCCGCCCCTCGGGTCCGAATGCCCCCAGGGACACGCCGCTCTCCGGCGGCGTCAGGAATCCCGCCTCGCGCTCGTGCGCCAGCAGCCTCTCCACCTCCGCCCGCAGCGCGTCGTCGCCTCCGCACGCCTCCCGGAGATACGCCCCCCGCTCCGCCTCGCGCACCTCGAGGGCGTCCAGGAAGATCCCCTTCACCCGCTCCGCCCGCTCTTCACCCTTCATCCTTCACCGTACACCCTTCCGCCTCCCCCTCCATCTCCCGCCGAAGCCACGCCCGCCCGTACGCCCACTCCCGGCGCACCGTCCGCGCAGAGATCCCCATCACCTCCGCCGTCTGCTCCTCGCTCAGCCCCGCGAAGAACCGCAGCATCACCACCTGGTGCGCCCGCGGGTCGCTCGCCTCCAGCCGCGCCAACGCTTCGTCCAGCGCCACCATGTCCTCCACCGGCGCCTCGATCGCCGCGGCCGCGTCGTCCCCGAGCGCTCCGCCCCTGGAGCCGCCCCCGCGCTTCGCGGCGTGCCGCCGGCGCGCGTGCTCCACCAGGATGTTCCGCATCGCCCTCGCCGCCGCCCCAAAGAAGTGCGCCCGGCTCTCCCACGCCGCCCCGGGCTCTCCCTCAGGCCCCACGAGCTTGATATACGCCTCGTGCACCAGCGCCGTCGGCTGCAGCGTCTGCCCCGGCCGCATGCCGGCCATGCGCCCCCTCGCGAGCCCGCGCAGCTCCTCGTACACCAGCGGCAGCAGCCGCGCGCTCGCCTGCGGATCTCCCTCGCGCAGCTGCGCAAGCACCTGCGTCACCGAAGCCCGCGATGGTCCGGTCATCTGCCCTCCACGTCCGGAGTCTACGAACGCAGTCTACTGTGCCGCCGCCCCCCGCCCAGACCCGCCCGAGCCCCACCGGCCGGAGCCGGCGCATCCTCTGGGAGCCCCCCTCGCCCCGGTACACTCCGCGCATGACCCGCTGCGCCTGGGCCACGACCGACGCGGCCATCCTCTACCACGACGCCGAGTGGGGCGTCCCCGTCCACGACGATCGCGTGCTCTTCGAGTTCCTGATCCTCGAGGGTGCCCAGGCCGGCCTCTCCTGGGAGACGATCCTCCGCAAGCGCGAGCGGTACCGGGAGGTCTTCGCCGGCTTCGACCCCGCCAAGGTCGCCCGCTTCCGCCCCGCGAAGATCGAGCGCCTCCTGACCGACCCCGGCATCGTCCGCAACCGCCTCAAGGTCGAATCCGCCGTCACCAACGCCCGCGCGTTCCTCGACGTGCAGCGCGAATTCGGCTCCTTCGACGACTACATCTGGCGCTTCATCGACCCCACCGGCACCAAGCAGCCCCGCGTCAACGCCCGGGCACGCCACGCCGACATCCCCGCCACCACCCCCGAATCCGACGCCGTGTCCAAAGCCCTCCGCCGCCGCGGCTTCCGCTTCGTCGGCTCCACCATCTGCTACGCCTTCATGCAGGCCACCGGCATGGTCAACGACCACACCACCGACTGCTTCCGCCACCCCGCCCGCGCGCGTGCCCGCTAGCCCCCCGTCCCGCGCCCCGCAAGATCCGAAATCCGAGATCCGAAATCCAAAACCCAGCCTTAATGGTCCGCGGTTCGCCGACCCCGCACCCCAAAGGGGTGCTCTTCAGTAGCCCGGCGCCATGCGTTGAGCGACTCTGCGAGCGAAGGTTATCGCGATGTCATGGCGCGTCGCACCGGGTAACGGTGCGGCAATTGCCCGAGCAAAGGCTCCGCCGTCTTCTCAGTTCTTCCACCGCGCCGTGTAGAACAGCACATCCACGCCGTTGTGCCGGATGAACAGGTCCTCGTTTGCGCCGACCTGGTAGATGGTGTTCATCGCGCCCTGCACCCTCTTGCCCGACACCCGCAGCGTCCCGATCTGCGCGTTGTGCATGTGCACCGTCAGCACCGAGCCGTCCGGCAGGTTGATGTCGTCACCCCTGACCTCCAGCCGCGGCAGCTCCATGGGGTACTTCGACTGGTCGATCCTGGCGTCCCCGCGAGGCGTCACGCCGTTGGTCTGGACGCCGACCAGCGTGGCCGACAGCTTCGGGTAGATCGCCCATGCCGCCGTCGCCGTCAACGCGATCACGACTGTGCCAATCACGACATTTGTCCATCCGTTCATCGCGCCGCTCCTGGCCCCGATGCAATGTGCCTCATCCACCGGGGAATTGCAACCCCGGAATGCACCGCGTCCTCGTCGGGCGTGCTGGCTAGATTCCGCCGCGAACCCCTCTGACTTGGCGAATGGTTGCCACCGGCGTGACACCGCATCGAGGATGGCGCATCGCGTGCAGCCCACGTGCCCGGCATGAAGGTTGCAGAAGCACGTGCGGGCCGGCGCGTCGCCGCCTCATCCTGCCGCGCGCCTGCCCAACCCGCCGCGGGGACTCCCCGCGGAGAGTCCCCACCTTCAAGTCAGGAAGAAAGGGATCGAGCGATGAAGCGTTCTCCGATGGTCCTCAGCCTCCTTGCCGGCCTCGCCCTCGCGCAGGCCGCTCACGGCCAGTTTTCCCTGAGCGGGCCGACCAACTACGCCACGCCCGACCGCCCCGCCGGCGTCGCGTCGGGCGATTTCAACGGGGACGGGGCTCTCGATCTGGCCGTCACGACTGACAACCTGGACAAGGTCAGCGTCCTCATCAACAGCGGCGACGGCGCCTTCGCCGCCCCCGTGAATTTCCTCACCGGCAGCGCCAGCGGCCCCGGCTCGATCGTCGCCGCCGACTTCATCGGCGGGCCCCAGGTCGACCTCGCCATCGCCTTGCAGAACACCAGCTCCGTGCTCCTCATGCAAGGCGACGGCGCGGGCGGCTTCGCCGCCGTCGTGGTCGCCCAGGTCGGCGCGAACCCCCGCGGCATGGCCGCGGGCGACTTCAACGAGGACGGACTGCTCGATCTCACCGTCGCCAACCGCGACAGCAACACCATCAGCGTGCTGCTGAACAACGGGGCCGGGTTCACCGTCGCGTCTCTCGGCGCCGGTGCCGAGCCGCGGGACGCCGCCGCGGGCGACTTCAACAACGACGGGAACATCGACCTCGTCGTCACCAACCACGACGACCGCACGATCTCCGTCTTCAACGGCAACGGTTCCGGCGGGTTCACCGCCGGCGGCGCCCTCTCGGTCGGCGGCAACGTCAGCCCCGAGGGCGCGACCAGCGCCGACCTCGATGGTGACGGAGACACCGACCTCGCGGTGGCGACCGGCGACCCGAGCTTCGCCGCCGTGTTCATCAACAGCAACGGCCTCTCCGGGCCCTTCAACTACGGCAGCGGCGGCCTCGGCGCGGGCGATATCGCGGCGGGCGACCTCGACGGCGACGGCGACGTCGACCTCGCCGTCATCCACGAAGACTCCAACGACATGGGCCTCCTCGCCAACCAGGGCAACGGCGCCTTCGGCGCCCCCCAGATGTTCGCGCTCGGGGCCAACCCCTCCGCCATCGTGATCGCCGACCTCGGCGCGACGACGGCGTCCGACATCGCCGTCGCCAACCGCGACAGCAACAACACCTCGGTCTTCATCAATCAGGCGGCCGGCGGCTGCCCGGCCGACTTCAACGGGGACGGCGTCGTCGATACCCGGGACGTGCTGGCCTTCCTGAACGCATGGAACGCCAATGAGCCCGCCTCCGACTGCAACGCCGACGCGGTCATCGACACACGAGACGTGCTGTGCTTCCTCAACCTCTGGAACGCCGGCTGCTGAGCCCGCCCCCCGGAAACACCCGGGCCCGCTCCTCCCAGGGAGGGGCGGGGTCTTTGCAGTAGTCTGCGCAGGGCGGCCGAGCAGCGAGCGTTCCGCGCGCTCGACGACCGCCCAGGAATGCGGCCCCCCCACACAGCCGGCCCCCGGCGATGGATGTACGGTCGAGCTCAAGCCGCGGGCGACGCACGGAACGATGCGCCCCCGCTCATTCGCAAAGGATGGACGAGAATGCCACGCAACATATCTGTTCCCGCCCTCGTGACCGCCGCGACGATCGCCGCGGCGTCCCACGCCGTGCACGCCCAGCCGTACACCTTCACGAAGGTCGCGGACAGCGCCCTCGACGACTTCGACGCCTTCTCGACCGGAGCGCCCTCGCTCAGCGAGACGGGGTACGTCGCCTTCGGGACGCTGAGCGGCGACCAGTCCTCGTCGCGCGTGCTGCGGAGCGGCGCCGGCCTCGCCCGGCCGCTTGTCGCGGTGGGCGACGACCGGGTGAACATGGAGATCAGCTCGTTCTTCAACACCGTGTCGGTGAACAACTCCGGCCAGGTCTCGATGTGGGCCACGATCGATGGCCCGGTGTACGAGCGCATCCTCCGCGGCGACGGCGGCCCGCTCGGGCTGATCGCCGAGGCCTCGGACGACGAACTGTTCAGCTTCATGTCGGTGATCACATCGATCAACGACGCGGGAACCGTGGCATGGCAGGGTGAGCTGAACGACCCCGACTTCCCCACAGGGCTCTTCACCGGCGACGGCGGACCCGTCAACACCATCTTCCGGACCGACGAGAGCGACTTCACCTCGTCCTTCGCGGCCCCGATGATCAACAACGCCGGCCAGATCGCCTTCCGCGCCAGCACGGCGACCAGCGGCACCGACGTGATCTTCAGGTACGACGGCGGTTCGGTCTTCACAACCGTGATTGACTCCGGCGGACCATTCGTCGTCTTCGACGACGAGCCCGCGATCAACGATGCCGGCCAGGTTGCCTCCATCGTGTACAGCGACGACTTCACGAACCAGTTCGTTGTCGTGGGCGACGGCACGAGCGAACCTGTCGTGGTCGCCGATACCACCGGCGCTCTGGTGTTTATCAACAACGCCGGGATCAACAACGCGGGCGAGGTCGCCTACGTGGCCACGTTCGAGGACTTCTCCAGCCAAGGCATCTTCACCGGCCCGGACCTGGCCGCGGACCGGGTGATCGGCACCGGCGACGTGCTGGACGGCGCGACCGTCACCGGCCTGATGATGTTCCGCGAGGGACTGAACGATGCCGGGCAGATCGCCTTCACCGCATTCATGAACGACGGGCGCGCCCTCGTGATGGTCGCCACCCCGGCCTGCGCCGCCGACTTCAACGGCGACGGAGTGGTGGACACACGCGACGTGCTCGCGTTCCTGAACGCCTGGAACGCCGACGACGCCGCCTCGGACTGCAACGGCGACGCCGTCATCGACACCCGCGATGTGCTCTGCTTCCTGAACCTCTGGAATGCCGGCTGCTAGACCGACACGCGCGCACTCTCCCAGCCCCGCGTCGCACCATGGACGCGGGGCTTCTTGCGCGCGTGGAATTGTTCACAGTCGAGGCATGCCGCGGCGGCCGAGCGCGCCGCCGTGATCCGAGATTCGAAATCCGCAATCCGAGATCGTGCTGGGCAACGACAAGTGTAATCACCCCGGCCCGGGAGCGAACCACAACTTCGCGGCTTCGGCGGCGGCACGGATGGAGAGTGTCATCGACTCCAGCCCGGGAGCAAACCGCAGCTGCGGCTGCACCGGTGACCGTTGATTCCCCCGCGCGCCCGTTGTCACATGAATGAACGCCCGGCACAACGCTGCCGAAGTCCACATCTTGCGCGTAATCTCACACCGACATCCGCCCCCTGCGCGCCACATCGCGGCCCTTCCCCACTCACGCCTTGACCCCCTACCCCCGCCGCTTACCCTCGCGCCACATGCCCAGTCGCATCCTTCGCCCTCACCCCCTCGCCCGTCGCCTCATACATCCGCCCCAAGCGGCCACCCCTTCCCCGTTCATCCTTCATCCTTCATCCTTTCGATCACCCCCCCCGCCTCTTCACGCCCGTAACGCCTTCACCTCAAGCCTCAAGCCTCAAGCCTCACCTCTCAACACTCCCCAATGATGTCGAGCGGAAACGCCGGCCTCGCCAGCGGCCGCAGCGCCAAGCCCAGCAGCGACAGCTCGTGGTCGTCCCCCGCCAGCCGGTTCGTGCGCAGCAGGCCGCACCCCGTGCAGCGGTGGATGATCGCCCACTCGCCGTCGGCGCGCACCTCGATCCCGATCGGCTCCATGGCCGAGCGGCACGAGGCCCGCCGGTCGCCCGGCTCGTCGTCGAGGTGGCGCGACCACAGGCAGAAGGGGCAGTGGTTCCGGTGGCGAGTGCCGTACGACTGATCAGAGACCTCGCGCCGGCAGTGCATGCACGTAAACCCGGCGCGATCAAAGCGCGACTTTCGCGACATTGGATGTTCCATGCGGCGGGCCCACGCTGGCCGCCATGCGAGAAGAGCTCGGTAGAAGCGTTGAGTTCGCGCTCCGCCACCCGGCCCCGAGACCGGACCGGAACCCCGCCCCCGTGCGGCGGCGCGTCACGCGCGGGGCGCAATGACGGCGCGAAGCCGATGGGGCTCGGGGAGGCAAGCGCGATTAGAGCACAATTGCTGTGAACATCCGCACCCAGCATAGGGCCGGCCGCCCGCGCCGGCAATGCCCCGCCCCGGCGGGGCGGCCGCGGCACGCCACGGGCGCTCCGCCCCCGCGGGGCTCATTCCGCCTGGTAGCTGAACTTCTGCCCGCCGATCGAGGCCTCGTACATCAGCCCCGACTCTCCCATCGTGAACACCGCGACGCCGTCGGAGTACTTCGCGTTGGCGCCCGCGCCCGACTTGAGCGCCACCGCCGTGGCCTGGGCGCTGAATGAGAAGTTCCCCGACTTGAACCGCTCCAGCGCCTCCTCGGTCGAGAAGGCGATGATCTCGGTATACGCCTGCCCGCCGAGCGCCAAGCCGATCGAGGCCTGCGTCAGGTCGCAGTAGCCCACGAACGAGCCGCCCTCATAGAGCACGCCCTTGCCGTACGCCCCACCCACGCCGATCGCGCCCTTGCCCACCGTCGGGAACACCGCATACCCCTCGGCCTCGTCGAGCACCGGCCCGAGCGTCGGATCCGCGGCCTTGGCCTCCGCGATCACCTCTTCCGCGTCCGAGCGGATGTCCGCACGGTCCGATTCCGATCGGGGCGCCGTCGAGCAGCCCGTGAGGGCGAGCGAAACGATCAAGCCGAACGCCGCAAGCAGCCGTGTCATAGCAAGTCCTTTCCGCGAGTACTCCGCGCAAGCCGCGAGTGAACCCCCGTCAAAGCGCCGGTCCTCCACCGACCGGGAGTGAGCCCGCGAGCCGATCATACGGACCCGTCCGGCCCCGGACCGGCGCGCCCGAGCCACGACCATGCGTCGGGCCGCCGATCCCGCTCCACGCCCGAGCGCCGACCAGCACCCGTCCCGAACGCTCGCGCCGCCCACCAGTACACTCTACCCCCATGCCCACCCACCTCGAAAGGTCCATCGGCCTCTGGGGCGGGCTCGGCGTGATGATGGGCATCATCATCGGCGGCGGCATCTTCGCCACGCCCGCCGCAATCGCCGACCACCTCGCCAGCCCCGCCCTCATCCTCGCGCTCTGGGCGGTCGGCGGCCTGCTCGCCCTTTTCGGCGCCCTCACCTACGCCGAGCTCGCCGCCATGCACCCCGAGTCCGGCGGCGTCTACATCTTCCTGCGCGAGGGCTTCGGCCGGTGCGTCGCCTTCACCTTCGGATGGAGCTACCTCCTCCTCACCAAGCCCCTCGGCGCCGCCGCGCTCGCCATGATCTTCGCCGACCACTTCGTCCCCCTCGCCGGGCTCCCCCGCCCATCGCCCGACACCCCCGCGCACCTCAACGCCGAAGTCTGGACGACCATCGCGCTGCTCACGCTCCTCACCATCATCAACGTCCGCGGCGTGCGCCTCGGGGCGGCCGTCGCCGTCGCCCTCACCTCCTTCAAATACCTCGTCCTCCTCGGCATTATCCTCCTCGCGCTCCTCCTGCAGAGGGGCGACGCCGGCAACTTCGCCCCCACCCCCGCGCCGGGCCCGCTCGCCCCCGCCCTCGTCCCCGTCATGGCCGCGATCCTCTGGACCTACGACGGCTGGAGCGACTTCGCCGCCGTCGCCGGAGAAGTCAAGGACCCGGGCCGCTCGCTCTCGCGCATCTACTTCCTCGGCATCGCGGCCGTGATCGCCGCATACCTCGCCATCAACGCCGTCTACATCTGGATCGTGCCCCTGCCCGACATGCGTCCGCACGACACGATCGCCCCGCTCGTCGTCCACCGGCTCCTGGGCCCGGAGAGCGCCGTGGTCGTCACGATCATCATTCTTCTATCCGTCCTCGGCTCCTCGCACGGCTCGGTGCTCACCGGCGCCCGCGTGAGCTACGCGCAGGCGCAGGACGGCCTGCTCTTCCGCGCGCTCGCCCACGTCCACCCCCGCTACCACACCCCCGACGTCTCGCTCTGGGTCCAGCTCGCCCTCTCGATCGCCGCGGTCTGGCGCCTGAAAACCTTCGAAGCGCTCGCCGGCGGGTTCGTCTTCACCATGTGGATCTTCTACGGCCTCGCCGCCGGCGCGATCTTCGTCCTCCGCGCCCGCCGCCCCGACGCCCCCCGCCCCTACCGCTGCTGGGGCTACCCCATCGTCCCCGCCCTCTTCGTCCTCGCCGCCGCGGGCATGACCGCCCTCTCCATCTGGGAAGACCTTGCCAACCCCGACTCCCGCGGCATGCGCACGCTCCCCTGGCTCGCAGTCCTCGCCGCGGGCGCGCCCGCGTACTGGCTCTGGACCCGTGTCCAATCCAGCGCGCGCACGTCAAGATGACAAGCGCACCGACCTACTCGCCCTTCTCCGGATCCCGCAGCGCCGCCGCGATCGACGCGAACTGCTCCAGCGCGTCCTGCAGATCCTCTGCGATCTCCGCGGCCAGGCACCGCGGCGTGACTTGCCGCCCGAGTTCATGCGAGCCCGCTCCCCATCACAACGCCAACCTCGGCCCCGGCCGGTCCGCCCATGATCGATCCGGATTCGCTCATTTCTGCAACCGATACCAGCCCCCCCTCGAACGCCCGCTCGAGGATCGCCTGGCGGAGTAGACCGGCTCGCTGAAGGGCGTGCTCGACCTCGGTCTCGATGGCGTCGGCCACGGACAGGCGGCGATCGGCGAGCTTGATCAGGCGTTAGGCGATGTTGAAGGCGGTGAAGGTCTTGCCGGAGCCCATGACCATGTGGATGAAGGAGCGGGGATGCCCCGAGGCGAGGGCGCGCTCGAGGCTCTCGATGGCGGTGACCTGCTCGTCGCACAGGCGGCCGCTCTCGAGCGGCGGCATCTCCCGCTGCCCCTCAATACCCCGCGTCCTTGTCCACCGTATTCAGCAGCGGCTCCCCCGCCCCGAACCTCCGGATGTTCTCCCGAAAGAGCGCCCACCGCCTCTCCTCCGTCTCCGGGGCGTCCGACGACACGTGCGGCGTGATCACCACGTCCTCCATCGCCCACAGCGCGTGTCCCTCCGGCAGCGGCTCCGGGTCCGTCACGTCGAGGCACGCCCCCGCCAGGCGCCCGCTCTCCAGCGCCGCGACCAGCGCGTCCGTGTTGACGATCGCGCCGCGGGCGACGTTGATCAGGTACGCCCCCTGCTTCATCGCCGCGAACGCCGCCTCGTCGAAGATGCCGCGTGTCTCCGGCGTCAGCGGCACGCACACCGCCACCACGTCGGCCTCGCCGAGCATCTCGTGCAGGTCCTCGGGCTTCCCCACCCGCTCGACATAGTCCGGCGACGGCGCGTCCGACCGGCGCGAGCCGATCACCCGCATGCCGAAACCGTGCGCCCGCTGCGCCACCTCCGTTCCGATCCCGCCCAGTCCGACGACGAACATCGTCCGCCCGGCGAGCGCGATCGAGCCGCCCCGCGCGCCGGCGCCCCCCCACCGCCCCTCGCGCTGGTTCTCCAGGTGCGCCGGCATCGAGCGCGTGAGCGTCAGCAACATCGCGAACGCGTGGTCGGCGATCGCCGGCCCGTGCACCGCGCGCATGTTCGTCAGCACGATCCTCTCGTTCTCCGCGATCGTCGGGCTGCCGAGGTAGTGCTCCACCCCCGCCGAGGGCGACTGCACCCACACCAGCCCCGCCGCCCGCGCCACAAACGCGGGCGTTGCCCACCGCCCGTCCACCCCGTGCGCCTCCGCGGCGTGCTCCATCGCCTCCTCGCGCGTGCCCGCCGCGATCACCCGCACGTTCGGCGCCGCCGCCGCGAGATCGGCGAGCTGCTCCGCCGTCAGGTCCCCGGCCACGAAGGTCAGCTCCGCACGCTCTCCCGCGGCCATGGAGTAGGCGATCCTCGCTCCGCGCTCGGACCCGATCTCCGCGCCCGACGGCGCGGCCTGGACCGTGGCCGCGGGCTGGGCCCATGCCGCTCCGGACACGAACACGAGCCACACGCCGACGAGCACGACCCCGATCCACATCTCCCGCTCTTTCATGCCGGCAGCATACCCGGGAGGAACACCCAAGCCCGGCGGAGCGCGCAACGCACCGTCGTTGCGGCACTTCCCTCTCGGGCGGCCGATCGGACTATTGACGCCCGGTGGACATCCCGGTACGCTCACGGCCGCATTCGCAACCCCCGCCATCGGGGACAGCCGCGGCGGATCGCGCCCCGGCGCTGGAACACCTGAATGCGTGTGCTTGTTGTCGAGGACGACCTGTGCGTCGCGCGTGATCTTGAGGCGGGGCTCACCGAGCACTCGCACTCGGTCGCGTCCGCGGCCACGCTCGAGGAGGGCGAGCGGCTCGCGGCCAAGGGCGCTTTCGACGCCATCGTGCTGGATGTGAAGCTCCCCGACGGCGACGGCTTCGAGCTCTGCCGCCGGCTCCGCCGGGCCGCCATCGGCACGCCGATCATTCTGCTCACCGGGCTGGACGCCAGCCGGGACAAGGTCAAGGGCCTCGATGCCGGCGCCGACGACTTCATGGTCAAGCCGGCGGACATCGACGAGCTCTGCGCCCGCCTGCGCGCGGTGACCCGCCGTCACCGGGCCGGCGGCGGCGCGATCCTCGCCTACGAAGACCTCGAGCTCGATCTGCACAAGCACCGGGTAAGCCGCGCCGGGACCGCGATCCGGCTCACGCCCAAGGAGTTCGCGCTGCTCGAGCACCTCGCCCGCAACGCCGAGCGCGTGCTGACCCGCTCCTCGATCGGTCAGAACGTCTGGGATCTCAACTTCGACCCCGACAGCAATGTGATCGAGGTGTTCGTGAGCGCCCTGCGGCGCAAGCTTGGATCTCCCCGCCTGATCCACACCGTCCCCGGCGCCGGCTACATGCTCAGCCGGGAGCCGCCCCCCGCCTGACGACCGAGCCGACCCGCCATGTGGTTCCCCAAGAGCTTCGCATCGCGTCTCGCGCTCGCGGTCCTGACCACCTTCGGTCTGATCCAGGTGCTGCTCTGCACGTTCCTCCTGATCGCCCGCGAGGCCGAGATCCGCGCCGACTTCGACGAGCGGCTGGCCGTGCGCGCCGCCAGCGCGGTGGACGCGGCGGAGGCCGCGTTCCTGCGCACCGGGCAGCTCACGCTCGCGCCCCGCCCGGGCTCGTCCGCGACGGCGTTCACCGTCGTCAACCTGTACTGGCAGCTCGCGCGGCCCGACGGGAGCGTGATCGAGAGGTCCCCCGAACTGGGGGAACTGACGCTCCCCCGCCCGCGCGTCGAGGGGGACGAGATCTGGGTGGAGGGGCAGGCCGCGCGCGTCGACTCGTGGGACGATCCGGCGGTCGCCTCGCTCCTGCGGCGGCGGGGGTCGCTGCGCATCGCCTCGATCATCGCGCAGATCGAGGGGGCCGGGCCGTTCGTCGTGCAGGTCGCCCGCGATCTCGAGCCGGTCACAAGCTCGCTCGCGTCGCTCCGCCGGCAGCTACTGCTCACCGTGGTGCTGGGGCTGCTCGTCTCCGGAGTCGCGTCGTGGGTCCTCGCGCGGCGCGTCCAGAGCGGGATCATGTCGATCGTGCGCCAGGCGAGGGGCATCACGCCGGAATCCGCCCAGCGCCGCATCGAGCCCGGCGCGGGCGAGAGCGAGCTGCGCCAGCTCGCGTCCAGCCTCAACACGATGCTCGACGGCCTGGAGCACGCGCTCAGGTCGCGCGAGCAGTTCCTCTCCGACGTGTCGCACGAGCTCAAGGCGCCGCTGACGGCGCTGGCCGCGGAAGCCCGCATGATGGCCGCGGCGTCGCGCACTTCCGAGGTGTGTCAGCAGCTCGACGCGGCGGTGCAGTCCGTCGTGGGCTCGCTCACGGGCGCGACGGACGCGCTGCTCATGCTGGCCCGGTGCGGGAGCGGGGATGCCGGCCTGAACTCCGCGCCCGTCCCCCTCAACGAGGTCGTCACCGACGCGGTCTCGCACTGTCTGGGGCGTGCCCGCCCGCGCTCGGTGCGATTGATCCCCATGCTGCCGGAGCACGCCGACCGCGAGGTCGTGGTCGCCGGCCACGCGGACCTGCTCCGGGTGATGCTCGAGAACCTCGTGCGCAACGCGATCGACCATTCTCCCGAAGGCGGCTCGGTCCACGTCGTGCTCTCCGCGGGGGGCGGGTCCGCCCAGATCGCCGTGCGCGACGAGGGGCCGGGCGTGCCCCACGACCTCCTGCCCTACGTCTTCGACCGGTACTTCGCCGCGCGTCGCGCCTCGCACCACTCCGGCGGGCACGGCCTCGGGCTGGGCATTGCCAAGCGCGTCGTCGAGGTCCACGGCGGGGCCATCAGGCTCGATAACCGCGCCGAGGGTGGATGCGAGGTGGTGGTCGAGCTGCCGTTATCGCCCGAGCCCGCGGGATCCGCGCGGGAATAAGCGGACCCTTATCGCTCCCTTAGCGCGCCTTCAGCACCACTCCGTATGTTGTCCGTGCGTGCGAGAGAGATGCGAATGTGTACGACGATTCCTGCGAAGAGGACCGTCGATCGAAACGGGCGGGGCCGTGGTGGGCGCCGTCCGATCCGGCAGGGAGAGGGAGGGAGCACGGTGCGGCGAGGATTCACGCCGTCGCCGTGCCGGTGCGCCGGCCCGCCGCGGCCGGCGCGCGGCGCGGAGTGGGACGGGTCCGGCTCGTTCGGTTCCGTCCCACTCCCGCGCTCTCCGCTCTCGCGGCGTTCGGTGCACGCGGGAGGACGCGGCGGGTTCGAGTATCGCCGCCTTGGGCCTGGACCCCCGGCGTGAGTGGGCTTGATCCCCGCCCGGATCCGCTTGGGCCGAGCAGAAGCGCAGGGAGTCGCGCGCCGCGCAGAGCCCGTGGACTTCTCCTCCAGGGAGCGGATCGGGGTGGTTCGGGGCCACCGGGCAGGAGTGCCCGGCGGCCCGTTGCCTTGCCCGGCGTGAGAGGCTCCCGGGGCAGCGGGCGCGCCCGGGGCCCCGCGATAGCATGCGGGACACGCATGCCGGACTCTGAGCACAGTTCGAAGCTTCGCGCCCAGTGCGCCGCGCTCCTGCGGCGGGCGGGCATAGTCGTCACGGGGCCCGAGCTCGCGGCCCTCGAGCTCGCCGACATGGGGCTCGGCTCGTTCGAGCGCGAGGGGCTCGCGGTGCTCGTCTATATCAACTGTGGACGCTACTGCGCGAAAGAGCTGGTCATGCTGCCGCGCCAGACGTGCCCGGAGCACCGGCACCCGCCGGTCGGGGGCGATCCGGGAAAGCAGGAGACGTTCCGCGTGCGGTTCGGGACGGTGTATCTGCGGGTGGGGGGCGCGCCGACGGCGGACGCGATCGCGCGCCCCCCGCGGGGCAAGGAGCGGTGGTACACGGCGGCTCGGGAGATCGTTCTCGGGCCGGGCGAGCAATTCACGATCCCGCCGGACACGCTCCATTGGTTCCAGGCGGGCCCCGAGGGGGCGGTGGTGAGCGAGTTCAGCAGCACGAGCCGCGACGAACTGGACGTGTTCACCGATCCGGCGGTGCGCCGCGTGGGCTGAGGTGGAGATGAGAGACCGGCGCCGTCGCGAAAGGTTGGCATGGCGGCGTGAGTGAGACGGCGGACGGTCGCTCCGGCGGTGGCGGCCGCGGGTGAACGCGGCCCGATCCGCCCGACCTTGACGCAAAGCCGGGAGTTCCGGGTTGGCAAGGGGAGGCGCCTCTGGCAAGAAAGGTGTGTCCCATGAAGCTCGCGTGTGCGCTGTCGATGTCTCTCGCTGTCGTTGGTGCGGCCCGGGCCTCGATCGTCTCGACGTCGGGCATGTGCACGCAGATCGGCGCGCCGGCAAGCGCGCTGCCCGGCTCGCTGGCGGCGATGAACGCGTGGGCGTGGAATGAGCAGACGGGCGTGAGCCTCGTCTCGATGCCGGTGGATCTCTCGACGAATCCGAGCAACAGCAATGCGCCGGTCCCGGGCGCGCTGAGCGGGCTCGTCGATTCGCACTTCATCCACCTCGACGGCATGCAGGGCATGGTGGTGGGCGGCACGGTCACGTTCAGCGCACCCATCGTGGCGGTGCAGTACCGCGATACGAATCTCGACCTCTCAGACGGCCTGGCGACGACGGGCACGATCTACCCCACGACCCTGCCGCAGCGCGGGTTCAACAATTGGACCGGCGCGGACTTCGTGGACATCAACGGCAACGTGCTCACGTTTCAGTTCTCGACGGTGAGCCCGGCGAGCAACCTGGAGCAGGTCCGGGTGTTCACCAAGGTGCCGGCTCCCGGCTCGACGGCTCTGCTCGCCGTCGGCGGGCTGGCCGCCGTCCGCAGGCGGCGCGTCGCCCGGTGACACGGGCGCGATGAAGACGACGCCGCCGGGAGCCTGGGGCTCCCGGCGGCGTTGCGGTTCGCGGTTGCAGGGAACGCCTGCGGGACTGCTTGGCCTGTCCCGCGGCGCTTCTCGGTCAGCAGCCGGTGGTCCAGAGGTTGAGGAAGGCGAGCACGTCGAGGGTGTTGATCTCGCCGTCGCCGTTCATGTCGGCGGAGTCTTGCCCGGAGGTCCAGGCATTGAGGAACGCGAGGACGTCCTGGGTGTTGACCGCGCCGTCGCCGTTGAAGTCGGCGACGCAGGTGCTCGGGCAGAAGACGAGCTTGCCGAGCTTGTTGGCGCCGGTCTCGGTGAACCAGATGGTGTCGTCGGCGCCCACGGTCATGCCGTCCTTCAGGCCGGGGAAGGCGGTCGGGATCTCGAGGGCCGTGAACGACTGGGCGGAGACGTCGAAGACCATCACGTAGCCGCGCCCGAGCGTGCCGCAGACGATGTCGCCGTTCGGCCGGAGCCAGAGCGGCCCGCCGCCCTCGTTGTTGACGGGGAAGTTGTACTCGGTGAAGGTGCCGGCGATGACGTCGTACATGCCGATCCCGGACTCGTTCCAGCGGGAGTAGTAGACCTTGTCGGCGGTGTAGACGCAGAAGGCCGGGCCGCCGCCGGGGGTGAGGAGGTCGGTGACGGCGTTGCCGCCGAGGGGAATGCGCCCGAGCTTGTTGGCGTTGTACTCGGTGAAGTAGACGTGGCCGCGGCCGGGATCCTCGTGCCCCTGGACCACCCAGCAGTTGGCCGTGGGCATGTTGATCGTCTTGATCCAGGCGTTGGTGGCCGGGTCGAACTCGCTGATCTTGTTGGATTGATGGTCAGTCACCCAGACCTTGCCGTCGGTGGTCTCCACGGGGATTGCCATGGCGGAGCCGCTGTAGGGGGCGGGGTACTCGGTGAACACGCCGGTGTCGGAGCGGAGCATGCCGAGCCCGCCGCTGTAGTACATGCCCGTCCAGACGCGGTCGGCGGTGCCGACGATCATGCCGTCCGGCCCGGAGGCGCCGGTGGTGTCGTAGGAGCCGAAGACCTCGCCGGTGGGCTCGAAGTAGAAGAGCTTGTCGCGCCCGGGATCGCTGAGCCAGACGCGTCCGTCGGGCGCGACGGAGATCTGGTCGGGAAAGGAGCCGTTGGGGACGGGGTATTCGGTGAACTCGGGATCGCCGCCGCGGAGGGCGACGGGGTCGGGCGTGTGCTCGCGCTCGAGCACGGCGCCGTCGGGCGCGACGACCTCGAGGACCGTGCGGTCGGCGAGGCGCTTGCGGTCGGCGCGGGCGAGGAGGGCACGCATGCCTCCGTCGGTGGCGACGGCGTAGTAGACGCTGTCGTTGCGTGCGGGGCGGGCGTCGTCGATCGCGATGATGCGGCCGTCGAGGTGATTGACGATGCCGGCGAGGCGGCCGTGGTTCCAGTGGAGCTCGATGCGGGCATCGTGGAGCACAGCGCCCTCGCGGACGAGCTCGTACTTCCAGACCGTGTTGTCGTACCAGGTGAAGGCCTCGACGAAGCGGGGCTCGAAGCCGGCGGAGCCGAGGTCGGGCGCGGCGCGGGCGAGCCAGGCCTGGACCGCCTCGGGATCGGTGGGTGGAGGGATCGCCGCGCCGGCATCGGAGGGCCAGAGGAGGTAGGGCAGGTCGGAGAAGGTGCGGACCGAGTCGAAGGCGAGGCCGTTGAGCGTGACGGGCACGATGGGGCGCTTGCTGCCGCCGAAGACGATGCCCTTGAGCGGGCCGGGGATCTGGTCGGCGGCGAGGGCGGGTGCGGCGAGCAGCAGGGCGCCGAACACGGCGGCGCGCCCGGCGACGGTGACCAAACGCAAGCGGCGGTTCATTTGCTCATCTCTCCTCTGGGTGCGGGGTCCCCGTGCGCAATCTACGGCAACGGCCCGTTCCTCGCAAGGGGATTCGACGGGGGAGTGGGGGGCGGCATGTCTGGGGCCGCGGACGATCCGCACTGGGCAGCCTCGCAAAGCCGAGGCTGACCAGTGGCACCCTGTCACGCCGCGGGGAGGTCCGCACTGGGCAGCCTCGCAGAGCCGAGGCTGACCAGTGGCACCCTGAGTCAGGCCGCGGGGAGGTCCGCACTGGGCAGCCTCGCAAAGCCGAGGCTGACCAGTGGCACCCTGGGTCACGCCGCGGAGAGGTCCGCACTGGGCAACCTCGCAAAGCCGAGGCTGACCCGTGGCACCCTGGGTCAGGCCGCGGGGAGGTCCGCACTGGGCAGCCTCGCAGAGCCGAGGCTGACCAGTGGCACCCTGTGGTGCGCGGTCAACTGGTGTCGAAGCGGCCGGTCGGGGCGAGGCCCGCAGCACCGGCGAGCGCGGCGGTCCGGGTGGGCTGGCGCACGGGGCGGCGGCCGGGGCGCAGGGTGGGTGATGCGGAGGCGAGCGGAGACAGAGCGAGCGGGAGGCACTCGCGCGCCATCGGGGGAGAAGCCGGCGCGGCGGGCGCTGATGGCTCCGGCTGCACGAAGGAGAGGGATTGTGCGCCGGCGGTGGCGGGCGCTGGTTGCAGACTTCGGGGCGACGGCTTCCCGAGATCGGGCACCGGCTCCGGGGAGGGATGCGGCGCCTGGGGAGCACGGGCTTCCGACGGCGCGGCGCTGTGCACGCGGTCGTCCCCATCTCGCGGCGGCTGGACGCGCGAATCGGGCACGGCGCGGCTTTGTTGCGTATGCCATTGCCGACCCGTGAGGGCGCGCAGGGCCGCGGTCGCGGCGAGGCGGCGCTCGACGAGGCTCTCCGATGTGCGGGCGATGTGAAGAAGAGCGTCGATCGCTTGGTCGGTCCGGTGCTCGCTCAGGAGCTCGCGGCGGAAGGCGCGAAGGGCTTCAAGGGCTTCCAGGTGCGGTCGGATGTCCGGGCGGGCGAGGAGGTGGGCGCGCTCGAGCGCGTCGGCGGAGGAGGCCGGCCTGTCCGATGGGACGGATGGGACGGATGGGACGGATGGGACGGATGCGTCCGCCGCGCGGGGCGGCTCTCCGACGGCGGCCGGGTCGGCGATCGCAAGAAGGAGGGCGCGATCGCCGGGAGAAAGGGGGATGTGGGGGCCAGGGTTCAAGGCGGATCTCTCTCTCGTCTGTTTGGAGAATACTTGGTTCATGGAGTTCTGTCAATAGGGTTTTGGCCGGTATACAGGATTTTTTCCCGGCGGTCGAGGGGCGAGGCTTGGAGCAGACGCGCTCTCGGCGGGCGGGCGCTCACTCGCGAAGGCGTAGAGGAGCGTCTGGAGCTGGAGTATCTGACGCGCACTCGCGTGCGCGGCGCCGGTGCTGGCGCGTCCGGTATGCTCCCCGCCCATGCGCTTTCAGCGGTTCGGAACGGTGCTCCTCGTCGCTCTGGTCACGATCGGATGCGCGTCCTCGGCGCGGGATGGGGATGGCGTCGCGCCCGGGGTCGTCGCACCGGCGGCGTTTGCGGCCTGGTATGAGCCGGAGATCCGGGCGTTCGAGGCCGCGGACGAGGCGAGCCCGCCGGCGCCGGGGCAGGTGCTCTTCATCGGGAGCTCGAGCATCCGGATGTGGGGCACGCTGGCGGAGGACATGGCGCCGGCGCCGGTCCTGAACCGGGGCTTCGGCGGATCGAAGACAGGCGAGGTGCTGGCGGTGTTCGATCGGATCGTGGAGCCGTACGCGCCGAGCGTGATCGTCTACTACTGCGGGGACAATGACCTGGGGACGGAGAGCACCGATTCGCGGGCGGCGGCGGCGGGGTTCATCGAGTTCGACCTGCGGGCGCGCAGCCGGTGGCCGGGCGTTCGCGTGTTCTACATCCCGATCAAGCCGAGCGTGGCGCGGTGGAGCAACTGGGCGGCGATGGCGCGCGCGAACGGGATCGTACGGGAGTACTGCCAGGAGACCGAGGGGGCGGAGTATCTCGACACCGTCACGCCGATGCTGGGGGCGGACGGGCGGCCGGATCCGTCGCTGTTTCTGGATGACGGCCTGCACTTGAATGAGAAGGGGTATGAGGTCTGGAAAGGCGTGGTGAGCGGGCCAGTGGTGGAAGCGTGGAGGCGGAGAAGTCGGTGAGGGGGTGAGGGGGTGCTGCCGCGAGGGTGGCGCAGATGCGCTTGTCGCCGGGCGAATGGGCGTCGTTGTAGGCGGCGATGTCCGGATGGAGGGACATGGTGCGGCTCCGGGGACGACGGATCGAACGCGAGCGGAACTCCCGCGGACTGAACCTCCTCACGACTTGCGCTTGATCATCTCCGCAACCCACACCGGCACGTAGGGCGGCGTGCAGCCCTTCGATACCGGCCAGTCCTTGTAGAGGCCGATCTTCTCGCCGATCGCGACGGCGCGCTTGCGGTGCGCGGCGTGGTGGATGCCGATCGCGCCGAGGGTGTTGTTCATCGTCCACTGCACCTCGGGCTTGGCCTTGGGCATCTCCTTCTCGATGCGGTCGAGGAGAGCGGGGAGATCGAGGCTTCCGTCCCCCTTGGCGGCCCCCTTGTTGATGCGGCTGGCGGTGAGGTTCCAGCCGGCGCGGGCGGCCCATCGGTCCTTGTCCTTCATCCACCTCTCGCGGAGGGCGTCCTTCTCTGGATGCTGGGCGACGACGTAGGCGTTGAGCCAGTCGGCCACCTGCGAGCATGTGGTGGAGCGCGTGAGGGCGTCGAGCTCGTCGGCGGAGAGCGACTTGGGCTTCATGATGAGCGTGGCGAGGAGCTGCGCCTCGACGTTGCCGGTGGCCCAGAGCTGGAGTGCAAGCTCGTGATTGGTCTTGAGCTTCTTGGCGAGCGTGCGGATGTCGCCGAGCTTGACGCCGAACTGGTTGTCGGGAGCGCCGGACTTGGTGTTGTGCTTGCGGCGGGCGTCGTCGCCGAGGGATTCGAGGTGGGTGAGGATTTCCTTGACGGTCATGGCGGAATTGTACAGACTTGCCGTTCGCCAGCAGCAACGGGCGCCCGCCCGCGGCGAGGCTCGCCACCCGGTTCGTTACGTACTATCGGACATGGTCGAGGTTATCAATGGGGTGGAGATGATCGACGCGGTGCGCGAGGTGCTCCGGGAGTACGAGCGCGAGATCGGCGTGAACTTGTGCTTCCAGGGGTTCGAGCGGGAGCTGGCGGAGCTGCCGGGGGCGTATGCGCCGCCGCGGGGGGCGCTGCTGGTCGCGATCGACGGGGGCGAGGTGGCCGGGTGCGTGGCGCTGCGGCCGGTCGATCGAGCGACGTGCGAGATGAAGCGTCTGTTCGTGCGCCCGGCGTGGCGCGGGACGGGGCTGGGGCGGCGGCTGGCGCTTGAGATCATGGACTCGGCGAGGCGGGCGGGGTACCGGCGGATGCGCCTGGACACGCTACCGACGATGACGGCGGCGGCGGGGATGTATGAATCGCTGGGGTTTGTGGATATCGGGGCGTACTACGAGAGCCCGATTGCGGGGACGCGGTTCATGGGGGTGGAGTTAGGGTGCGAACGGTTGAACTCGCGGGCGATGGGTCCACGTACGCCGGCGCGGGTCACTCCAGAGCGACAGCCCCGGCCATGACGGGATTGCCGATGGGCTTGTTCTTCCTGAACAGCCCGGTGGGCTTGTACCGCTGGAAGAGCCGCACGCCTTGCGCGGCCGCACGCTCGAACGCATCGACATAGATCGCATCGGTGCGGACGCCCTCGAGAGTGACGAAGCCGTCGAAGGCGATGACGAGGCGGTCGCAGGAGTCGAGCTGGGCCTTCGCAAAGGACTTGGCCTGGGCGAGGCCGGCCTCGAGCGTGTCGGCGAGGCATCGGTTGAGGGAGCGCTTGCCTTCGCGCTCGACGAGCACGAAAGGGATGAGCGGGCCCCGCGGCTGGATGCTGGCGACGGCGTGGTCGAGAGCGAAGAAAGCGAGGTCGGCGGCGGGTTCTGAGAGTGATTCGGGCATGGGGGTCTCCGAGTGTCCCGGGGTCGGGAGGCATGGAGAAGAATAGCAAAGATTGAAGGCCTGCTTGCAAGGAGAGGCGACACCGACCACACGCACCGCGCGCGGGCTAACCCTGCGGGCCAACATGCCAAACAGATCGGCCAGCGTGATCTCAGGGTCGACGCGACGGGCGCGGCGGTAGAGGGAGAGGGTGGAGGACGTCTGTGTCAGACTCGATCGCGCGTGCGGCTCGGCGCTTCCAGCGCACGCCGACGCTCGGCGAGATCGGCGGCCTTCTGCATGGCGTCGCGGATCGCCTTGCGGTCCCGCAAGAGCTCGCGAAGCGTGCGGTCGCGTCCGTTGCCAGACTTAGCCTGATTGTGTGGATCAGACATTGCCGTATTCTCACTGGAGGTGCGTCCAAAGGTGTCGGCCACCGGCTACTCCTCGGCCGCATGCTGGTGGCCCGCGGCGGGGAACCGATGGATCCCCGCCTCGAGCTGGGCGGCGAGAGGTGGGAGATGCTCGCGGAGCACTCGCCAAAGCTTGGCGTGGATCAGCCGATCGTACTCGTGGGAGAGGATGTGGCGGGCGCCGACGATCTGACGCCAGGGCACGTCGGGGATGAGGGCCCGCGATTCGTCGCTGATCCGCGCGGCCGCCTCGCCGATCGCCTGGATATACCAGGCAGGGGAGGTCTGGTAGAGACGACGCGCGAGGAATTCGGCCTCCTCAACAGATGCGAATTCGGCGAGCGCCTCACGGGTAAGAGCGAGCATGTGCTCGGCGCGCAGTCGATCTTCGGGCCCGGGTGCACGGCGCTTACGCCGCATATCCGAGCCTCGATGAGCGGAGCACGTGCTCGAGGGTGGCGGGCGAGAACATCTCGGGGGTCTTGAGATCGACTTCGCGACCGAACAGATCGGAGAGATCCTGCTGGATGCCACCGAGGGCGAAGAGGTCGGGGTCCACCCCCGGCTCAAATTCGACGAGAATATCAATGTCGCTGTCCGCGCCGAAGTCAGCGCGGAGCGCGGAGCCGAACACGCGGATCACGGCGATGCCGTGACGGCGGCACAGTGCCGCGAGCTGATCACGGTCAACCATGACTCCGTCTGCGAGTTGGTGGGCGGCCATGAGCGTTCTCCGAATCAGTCGGCTAGCCAATGCAAGCTCAGACGATCATACAGCGCGGGTGCCCGGCCATGCCCATGCAGAGCCATGAGCATGCCACACTCACTCCTCGCCCGTATCCAACACCGCCATGAACGCCTCCTGGGGGATGTTCACGCTGCCGATCGACTTCATCCGCTCCTTGCCCTTCTTCTGCTTCTCGAGGAGCTTGCGTTTGCGGGTGAAGTCGCCGCCGTAGCACTTGGCGGTGACGTCCTTGCGGAAGGCCTTGATGGTTTCGCGGGCGACGATGGTGCCGCCGATGGCGGCCTGGAGGGGGATCTCGAACTGGTGGCGGTCGATCTGCTTGCGGAGCTTCTGGAGGAGCAGGCGGCCGCGGGCCTGGGCGCGGTCGCGGTGGCAGATGAGGGCGAGGGCCTCGACGGGGTCGCCGTTGATCAGGATGTCGATCTTGACGAGGTTGTCTGTGCGGAACTCGACGACCTCGTAGTCCATGGTGCCGTAGCCGCTGGTCATGCCCTTGAGCTTGTCGTAGAAGTCGTAGATGATCTCGGCGAGAGGGATCTCAAAGGTGAGCATCTGGCGCGTCTCGCCGACGACCTGCTGGCTCTTGTAGATGCCCCGCCGATCAAGGCAGAGCTTCATGATGTCGCCGATGAACTCGTTGGGCAGCATGATCTCGACGCGGCAGATGGGCTCGCGGATCTCGAGCACCTGGCCCATGTCCGGGAGGTCGGCGGGGTTGTGGACCTCGATCTCCTCGGCGACACCGCCCTTGCCGCGGATGCGGACCTTGTAGGAGACGGTGGGCGCGGTCTGCACGATCTCGAGGTTGTGCTCGCGCTCGAGGCGCTCCTGGACGATGTCCATGTGGAGCAAGCCGAGGAAGCCGCAGCGGAAGCCGAAGCCGAGGGCCTCGGAGTGCACGGCCTGATAGGTGAAGGAGGAGTCGTTGAGGCTGAGCTTCTCCATCGCCTCGCGCATGTCCTCGAAGTCGTTGCCCTTCTTGTCGCTGGTGGCGGGGTAGAAGTCGCAGAAGACCATCTGGCGCGGGGGCTCGTAGCCCTCGAGCGCCGCCTCCGCGGGGTCGATGTCCAGCGTGATCGTGTCGCCGACGCGCACGTCGCCCAGGGTCTTGATCGCGGCGACGAGGTAGCCGGTCTCGCCGGGGCCGAGCTCGCCCACCTTGATGGGCTTGGGCGTGTACTTGCCGAGCTCGGTGACCTGGAAGGTGCGCCCGAGGCCCATCATGCGGATCTTGTCGCCCATCTTGAGGCGGCCGTCGAAGACGCGGACGTAGACGATGACGCCGCGATAGTCGTCGTAGACGGCGTCGAAGATGAGGGCGCGGGTCTTCTCGGTCTGAGCGGGGCGCGGCGGTGGGAACTTGTCGCAGATGGCGGCGAGGAGCTCCTGGATGCCCTGGCCGGTCTTGGCGGAGACGAGGATGCAGTCCTCGGCGGGGAGACCGAGGACCTGCTCGACCTCCATCGCGACCTCGTCGGGCCGAGCGGAGGGGAGGTCGATCTTGTTCAAGACGGGGATGATCTCGAGGTCCTGGCCGAAGGCGAGGAGGGCGTTGACGACGGTCTGGGCCTCGACGCCCTGGGTCGCGTCGACGACGAGGAGGGCGCCCTCGCACGCCTTGAGGGCGCGGGAGACCTCGTAGTTGAAGTCCACGTGCCCGGGGGTATCGATGAAGTTGAGCATGAAGAGCTCGCCGTGGTCGGCGGCGTCGCGGGCACGGTGCCGGCCGGCCTCGTCGATCTCCTGCTCGAAGTCGGCCTCGAGGTCGTCGCGCTCGGCCCCGGGCTTGTGGTGGTGGAGCACGGTGACGGCGGAGGCCTTGATGGTGATCCCCCGCTCGCGCTCGAGGTCCATGGAGTCGAGCAGTTGCTCGCGGGCCTCGCGGGCCGAGACGGCGTTGGTCGCCTGGAGGAGCCGGTCGGCGAGGGTGGACTTGCCGTGGTCGATGTGGGCGATGATGGAGAAGTTGCGGATGTGGGCGCGGTCGATGGTCATGGGGGTTGGCTTCGGCCGGCGGGGGGCGCGGCGGGCGGTGGATTTGGCGGTTATTCGGGCCGGGGATGATAGCCGCGGGGCGGTCGGCGACGGGCCGGGAGCGCGGCGCGTCCGCGCCCATGATCAGGGGCGGGGGCTCCAGCGTAACGCTGATGGTGGCCGATAAGGCCCGCGACGGCAGGCACAAGGGAGGTGCGCGATGAGCACGGAGACACCACGGCCGATCCGGAACGTGCTCGCCGCGACGGGGCTGACGCCCGAATCCGCGGGCGGGCTGTTGCTGGGCAGCGACCTGGCACGGCGGTTCGGCGCGGAGCTGCACGTCGTCCACGTGGTGGAGCCGCCGAGCGAGGTCGAGGAGAGGGCGATCCCGGGGCTCACGGAGCGGTACGTGGCGTTCGCCGCGGAGGAGCTGGGGAAGTTCTGCGCGTCGCACGGCATGGGCGCGGCGGCGACGCAGCACCTGCTCCGCGGCGAGCCGGAGGCGGAAATCCTCAGGCTGAGGAAGCAGCTGCGGGCGGACGTGCTGGTGCTGGGGCGGTACGGCAAGGGCGGGCTGAAGCGCGGCCGGCTCGGGTCGATCGCGCACAGGCTGGTGCGCCGGAGCCAGGTGAGCGTGCTGGTGGCGCAGCCGGACTTCCGGGGGCCGGTGCAGCGGGTGGGCGTCGCGTGCGACTTCCATGAAGAGTCGCGCATGGAGCTGCGCCGGGCGATGGAGCTGGCGGCGAAGTTCGGCGCGGGCGAGGTGGTGGTGCTCGCGAGCTACGAGGTGCCGGCGGGGTATCACACGATCATGAGCTGGGAGGACGCGTGCTCGCGCCTGGAGGCGGCGCTGCGCGAGCTGGCGGAGAAGTCGCTCGCGCTCGCGGCGGCGGAGGCGCCGGGGGCGCGGGCGTGGCGGCTGCGGATGGAGGAGGGGCCGCCGACCTCGCGGATCCCGGCGATGGCTCAGGAAGAGCACCTGGACCTGCTGGTGCTGGGGACGCACGGGCGGTCGCGTGCGGCGATGGCGCTCCTGGGGCGGACGAGCGAGAAGATCATCGACGCCGCGGGGTGCAGCGTGTGGGCGGAGCGGGATTCGGCGAAGTTCCAGGGGTTCGTGGAGATGCTGAGGGAGTTGGCGGAGTAGGGAGTCTTGGGTCTTGAGTCTTGGGTCTTGAGTCTTGAGTCTTGAGTCTTGAGTCTTGAGTGTTGGGATCGTTGCTCCGACAGATTGGAGATCAGTGCGGGATGCCTCTGGTCGCAGCCTGCTCGATAGGGGGATTCATGAGCCGGGATCACCGGAAGCTCAAGGCGTTTGTGCTTGCGGACGACCTGGCCATCCGCGTCTATGAAGCGACGAGGGGCTTTCCTCGCGAGGAGCAGTTCGGGATCACATCGCAGATGCGCCGAGCGGCGTATTCCGCGCCCTCAAACATTGTCGAGGGGTGCGGGCGCCACTCGACTCGTGACTTCCTCCGGTTCCTCGATAGCGCATTGGGTTCGCTTCGGGAGCTGGGGTACTTCATCAGCCTCGCGCACCGGCTTGGTTATCTCGACGCCGAGCAGGCACGAGCTCTGAGCGAAGCTCAGGACGAGGCCGCCCGAGTGCTCGCCGGCGTCATCAGCTCACTACGACGCGATGATGCCGACGTGTGAAACCCCCAATTATTCAGGACTCAGAACTCAAGACTCAGGACTCAAGACTCAAGACTCAAGACTCAAGACCGCTTCCTCGCCATCATCTCATACATCGGCGGCAGGTGCATGAACGCGGCGGGGTTGTGGGAGATGGCTTCCCAGGTGGAGAGGAAGTCGCGGTGGAGGTCGGGGGTGATGTAGCCGAGCTCCTCGAGGCGGGGGAGGAAAGCCTTCCAGAAGGTGTCGGGCCAGTTCCACATGGTGGAGCCGGGGCGGGCGGGGCCGGGCTCGACGCGGTCGATGTGCTCGGGCGAGAGGCCGGCTTCGATCGCGATGCCGGGCAGGCGCGCCATGATGTCGGGGTCTCCGCCGCGGTCGCGCCAGCTCTTGGCGATGGCGGCAATGACGCGTTCGAAGGCGTCCGAGCGCGGGGCGACGCACATGGTCTCGTAGCGGAAGTAGTCCTGGACGAGGAGGCGGCCGCCGGGCTTGAGGTGGCGCGAGATCGCGCGGACGACGGCCGCGGGATCCGGCACGAAGCACAGAACCCAGCGGACGTAGGCGATGTCGAAGGAGAGGCCGGCGAGCCCGTCGAGGGTGTGGAGCTGCGCGGCATCGGCGACGAAGAAGCGGGCCTGGGAGAGCTGGCGGTGGCGGGCCTGGTCGTTGGCGAAGGCGATGTATGGCTCTGATTCGTCGATGCCCACGACCTGGCCCGTCGGGCCGACGATCTGGGCGAAATCCATCGAGGCGAACCCGGGGCCGCAACCGACGTCGAGGACGGATTGGCCGGGGGCGATCCCGGCCTGCATCCAGAGGCGGTGCGCGTGGCGAGACCAGAGGCGGTGCTGGAATCCGAGGCGCTGGAGCTCGACCGGGTTGGTTCCGAGGACGTACTCGCGGGTGGTCTGCGGCTCGGGGCTCTCGCGTGCCATGCGATTGATGATACGCGCGGGCTTGCCCGGCGAGCCGGCGCTGGCAACGCTTGGGCGTGCCTCCCCCCACCGCCGGCGAGCCATGGCTCAAGCGGGCGCTCCCCGCGCTCTGGTCGTTCACGCCGGCGTCGATGCCGGCGCTGGCGCGGCGGAACTACCGCTACGAGCTGACGGCGGCGTTCTTCCTGCCGTTCCTTTTGGCGGTCGTGGACAGCGCGATCATCGGCGTGGTCGTGAAGAACGCCTACGAGGGGGTTGTGGAGGACACGCTGCTGAACTTCGTGGTGGCGGTGATCACGGCGTCGGCGGCGTTCAGCAACATCGTGAGCTTCGCGTGGGTGCGTCTGAGCCACCGCAGGGACAAGGTGCCGTTCATCAACGGGCTGCAGATCGCGATGATCGTGCTGGTCGGGCTGATCGGCTTCATGCCGCGGAGCGGGGCGGGGATGTGGGCGCTCGCGGCGTGCGTGCTCCTGGCAAGGTTCTGCTGGGCGGGCTTCATCACGATCCGCTCGACGATCTGGAGGCAGAACTACTCGCGCCCGGTGCGGGCGCGGGTGACGGGCAAGCTGGCGACCGTCCAGGTGCTGACGCTGGCGCTCCTCGGGCTTGGCCTGGGGGCCTCGATGGACGCGGACCCGCAGTGGTTCCGGGTGCTGCTGCCGGGGGGATGCGTGATCTCGCTGGTGGGCGTGTGGGCGTGGAGCCGGATCCGGCTGCGGGGGCGCGCGAGCCTGCTGCAGCAGGAGGCGGCGAGCAGCGAGAACGGCGACGCGCCGTCGTTCAACCCGGCGGGCATGGTGCGGCTGCTGGCGCGCGACCGGCTGTTCGCGGGGTACATGGCCTGCATGTTCCTGCTGGGGCTCGGGAACCTCATGCAGACGCCGCTGCTGGTGGTGCTGCTGCGCGACGAGTTCAAGATGGAATACATGGGCGGCATCCAGGTCACCAGCTCGATCCCGCTCGCGATGATGCCGGTCTCGATCCCGCTCTGGGCGCGCCTGCTGGACCGAGTCCACGTGATCCAGTTCCGGCGGATTCACAGCTGGGTCTTCGTGATCGCGGCGGGGATCACGACGCTCGCCATGTACTCGCACACCTCGGCGCTGCTCTGGGCGGCGGCGGTGGTCCAGGGGCTGGCCTTCGGGGGCGGGGCGCTCGCGTGGAACCTCGGCCACCTCGACTTCGCGCCGGCGCACAGGGCCTCGGAGTACATGGGTGTGCACGTGACGCTCACGGGAGTGCGCGGCCTGATCGCCCCGTTCCTTTCCGTGGGGCTGTACGAGGCGCTGGCGGAGCGCATCGACAACGCGAGCACCTGGGCGTTCGGCGCGTGCTTTGCGACGTGCGGGCTCGGGGCGATCGGGTTCCAGGTGCTTGCACGCCACAAGGTGCGGCTCGACGCGGCGAGCGCGCGCCCCGCGGAGACGGCCCCGCCCACGCGGGTGGAATAACGCGGCGGCCGAGAGGGTCCTAAGCTGCGGGCTTACTGGATCTCGATCTTGCGGGGGCTCGCCTTCGCCTGCTTGGGCAGGCGCAGCGTGAGCACCCCGTCCTTGAACTCGGCCGACCCCTCGCCGTCTTCCACGATGCTGGGCAGAGCCACGCGCCTGCTCAGCGAGCCGACGCGGCGCTCACGCCTGTAGTACCGCTCGTCGCCTTCCTCGGACTCCTCGGACCGCTCCGCCTTGATCGTGAGGATGCCCTCGTGGACCTCCGCGACGATCTGGTCCTTCGCGAAGCCCGGGAGCGAGGCGCGGACAATCACGTTCTGGTCGTCCTCGGAGATATCCAGCAGGAGCGTGCCCTCGTCGAGCGAGGTGTCGCCGAAGCGGCTGTCGCCGAGCATCGAGAGCAGCCTGTCGAAGGCCGGGAACGGGGGGAAGGCGGTAAACGGATCGCGACGCGTCAGGTGAGTGACCATGGTTCGCCTCCTTTCGCAATGCGATGTGGACACGCGACGGTGCGAGCGTCGCGCGAAAGGGGGGAGGCAAGCGGCGTGCCGCGCAAGCGATGGGGACCGGCCGGAGCGACCGCGCCGGCGCGGAGCCATATCGACACTCGGGCTGTCGGGTTGGCAGCCGGCGGGCGGGCCGTACGTCGGGTGGTAGGATGTGGGGCATGGATGCGCCGGGCGGGCGTCGGGCGATTGTGTGGGTCGCGGAGGACCGCGTGGAGTTTCTGCGCGCCGTCGCCCGGGCCGCGGACCTGCGCGTGGTGGGCGCGGGCTCGCCGGTGAAGGGCAAATCCGGGAGCATCGCCGCCGCCCTGGGGTGCGGGTCGGTCGACGACCTTCGCTCGGCGCTGACCGAAGGGGAATGTGAGCTCGTGCTGGTGGGGTCGCCCGGCGATTTCGGCGCGGCCTCCGCCCCGAGCGACGCGGCGGCGGTGCTGGCGGCGAGGCAGAGGGGGGTGCGGGTGGTGACGCTCGACCCGCTCCCGGCGAGCGCGCTGGAGCTGGCGGGCGGCTGGTCGAGTGTGGGCCTGGGCGGCGTGCGAGCGGTGGACGCGGCGCGGCTCGTGCCGCTGGCGCGGTGCGGCCGCTCGTTCAGGGACGCTCGGGAGGTGCGCGAGATGTTCGGGCCGGCGCGCACGCTGCTGGTCGAGGTGTGCTGCCGTCCCGACGAGGGCTCTCTGGGGGCATGCCTTTTCAGCGCGCTCGACGTGCTGGTGTGGCTCATGGGAGATCCCGAGAGCGTGGACGCCGCGTACGCGACGGCGAGGCGCGGACCTCTCGTCGCGCTCCCGGGAGAATCGCTGCGGGATGCGCACGGGGACATCACGGCGAATTGCCGGTTCGCCGACGGCCGCGCGGCGGCGATCCTGGCCAGCGACCAGAGTGGCCGGTGGTCCCGCAACCTCACGATGCTCGGCGACGCCGGGCGGCTACGGATCTACGACGACGGATTCGAGTGGGTGAGCGCCGCGGGCGAGCGGGTGGACGCTTCGCGGCAGACGAAGCGGCGCGGCGAGACGCCGGAGCTCGCCCGGTCGGTCGAAGCCGCGGCGGACGCGGTCACGCGCCTGCTGGACCCCGCCGTCCCGGAGGAGGGCCCGATCGACCACGCGGCGGTGCTGGCGGCGTGCCAGGCGGTGCTGCTGAGCACGCGGACGGGCTCCTCGGAGAGCCCGGCGACGATCAGGAGGATGATGGAGGTGGGATAGGTGTGGAGTGTCGGGTGTGGAGTGTGGAGCGACAGGGCCGAGGGCGTGACATGCCTCAACCGGGAATCGTCCCACGAATCCATCGGAAACACCCCGGCCTCGCTCGCGCGCCACTCACCCCTTCTCCTCGGTCTTCGGCTCTCTCCCGGGCTCCTCGAACAACGGGAGGTCGGCGAAGCGGCCGGAGCGGAGGCCCCAGATGGTGTGGACGACGCGGGTGACAACGATGCCGGTGACGAAGCCGATCACGAACGCCCAGCTGTGGTCCTCGATCAGGGCCCAGCGCTGGAGGGCGTACATGAGGCCCATGGCGACGAGGTAGTAGAGGGGGGAGAGGATGGCGCGCTCGAACTGGATGAGCGAGGCGTCGTGGAAGAAGCTGCGCTTGTGCGCGCGCTTCGCGGACTTTTTCCACCTGGGGTGCCAGTGGTTGGCGATCCAGTGCAGGGCGTAGTAGATGGCGACGTCGACGAACATGTCGATGGCGCCCGCCGCGAGGGTCACGAGGATCTTCCGGTCGGCGCCGATCGCCTCGCCGACGAGGTGGACGGGGTGCTTGGCGATGACGATCGCGAGCAGGCCGGAGGCGACGATGTTCGCGTTGATGTTGATGACGCGCTTGCGCTGGTAGTACTCAAAGAGGCGCCGCGGCATCGCAAGTCCTCGCCGGCGTTCGGGTCAGGGCGCGTACGCCGGCGCCCGACCGACCGAGATGTAGTCGAACCCGATCTTGACCATCTCGGGCCAGCGGTACAGGTTGCGCCCGTCGAAGATCACCGGCGCCCGCATGACGCCGGCGAGGCGCTTGAAGTCGGGGCTCTTGAACTCGTCCCAGTCGGTGGATATGACGACGCCGTCGGCGCCGCTGGCGGCCTCGTAGATCGATCCGGCGAGCGAGAGGCGCGGCCCGATCTCACGCGCGGCGTTGTCGGCCGCGACGGGGTCGTAGCCGACGCACTGGGCCCCGTGCTCGATGGCCTTGCGCACGAGCGTGAGCGCGGGGGCCTCGCGGATGTCGTCGGTGCGGGGCTTGAAGGCCAGTCCCCAGAAGGCCAGGCGCTTGCCCGCGAGCCCGCCGCGCTCGGCGTAGTACCCGAGGAGCTTCTCGAAGAACCGCTCCCGCTGGCGCTGGTTCACCTCGTGGACGGCCTTGGACAGGAGCATCTCCAGCCCCGCGCTCTCCCCCATCATGATGCAGGCGAGGGTGTCCTTGGGGAAGCACGAGCCGCCGTACCCGAGGCCGGGGTAGAGGAACTGGTGCCCGATGCGCTTGTCGGCGCACATGCCCTCGCGGACGCGGTTGATGTTGGCCCCGTAGCGCTCGCAGAGGTTGGCCATCTCGTTGATGAAGCTGATCTTCGTCGCCAGGAAGTTGTTCGACGCGTACTTCACCATCTCCGAGGAGAGGATGTCCATGATGTAGATCGGGTGCCCGTTGCGGACGAAGGGGTCGTACACCTCCCGGAACATCTGGGCGACCCAGTCCTCCTCGACGCCGACGACGACGCGGTCGGGCTTGTTGAAGTCGTTGATCGCGTCCCCTTCCTTGAGGAACTCGGGGTTGTCGGCGACGGCGAAGGGGATATCGGGGCCGATCCGCTCGCGGATCCGCTGCTTGACGGCGAGGGTGGTGCCCACCGGGACGGTGGACTTCATCACGACGACCTTGGGCTGCTGGCCGGGCCCGAGCTCGCGGAGAACGTCGGCGATGTCGTCCGCCGCGGAGTTCACGTAGCGGAGGTCCGTGTCGCCCTCGGCGCCGGTGGGCGTGCCGACGCACACGAAGATCATGTCCGCCCCCCGGTAGGCCTCCCGCTTGTCGGTGGTGTAGTGGAGCCGGCCGGCCGCGACGTTCTGGCGCATGAGCTCTGTGAGGCCGGGCTCGTAGATCGGGCACTCGCCGCGCCGGAGCTTCTCGATCTTGGCGGGGTCGACGTCGAGGCAGGTCACGTCCGCGCCGGTGTTCGAGAAGCACACCCCCGTGACGAGGCCAACATATCCGGTCCCGACCATGGTCAAGCGCATCGTGCTGCTCCCTCCGGCTGGTTCGAGCCGAGTATACGCCGCGGGACGCCGGCCACGCCGCGCCGAGGCGGGGGCCTACACTCCGGCCCATGCCAGCAACGAAGAAAGGCGTCAGGAGGTCCTCCCGGCTGACCGCGGCGACCGCCGACCGGCACGTGCTGTACGGGCTCAGCGTGCAGAACGTCGAGGCGGAGATCGACTTCGTCGACGCCACGTTCAAGGACCTGCGCGGGCGGCGGGCCGCGACGCTGCGCGAGGATTTCTGCGGCACGGCGAACACCTCGTGCGAGTGGGTGCGGCGGCGTCCGGCGAACCGCGCGATCGGCGTGGACCTGTGCGCCGACACGCTCGCGTGGGCGGGGGAGCACAACCTGGCGGCGCTGCGTCCGGCGCAGCGCTCGCGGGTGACGCTGCTCAACCGCAACGTGCTCGACCCGGGTCCGCGCGGGCGGGGCGTGGACATCGTGCTGGCCATGAACTTCAGCTACTGGATCTTCACGCGCCGGGCGCAGATGCTGCAGTACTTCCGGTCCGTGCGGGAGTCGCTCAGGCCGGGCGGGATCTTCTTCCTCGACCATTACGGCGGGTCGGAGGCGCTGACCGAGACGCGCGAGAAGCGGCCGATGGAGGGCTTCACGTACGTCTGGGACCAGCACTGGTACAACCCCATCACCGGCGAGATGACCTGCTACATCGACTTTGAGTTCCCCGACGGCTCGAAGATGAAGCGGGCCTTCGAGTATCACTGGCGGCACTGGACGCTGCCGGAGATCCGCGACCTGCTGGAGGAGGCGGGGTTCGCCCGGAACACGGTGTACTGGGAGGAAGAGGACGAGGACGGCGAGGGGACGGGCGAGTACTACGCCACCGAGCGCGGCACCGCGGACCTCGCCTTCATCACCTATATCGTGGCGGAGAAATAAGCCGGAGTGCTGGGTGCTGAGTGCTGAGTGCTGAGTGCTGGGTATGGATGGTGGGTCCGGGGTGCTTGGTCTGGGGTCGTGAAGACTGTGGGGCGAGCGCCGCGGGGATGCGGGCGCCGACGCCGGGGTTGAGCACTGATCACGGGGGCACACCGGCCGCCGCGCCCCGTCGGTGCCGAGCCCGTACCCAAGCACCGGGCCCCGCAGTCGTGCGCTCATCACCCACCACCCACCACTCAGCACCCACCACCCACCACTCACCACTCACCACTCACCACTCAGCACCCACCACTCAGCACTCAGCACTCAGCACTCAGCACTCAGCACTCAACACCCAGCACTCACCACTCCACTCCGGCCCAAGCCCCCCGGCCGGCGGCTATTGTTCCGATATGCCCGCGTTTCTCCAGATCCCCGAGGAGCTGGCCCCGGTCCAGCAGATGCTGGGCGCGGGGCTCGCGCGGGTGCAGCGGCGCTTCGACGAGCAGCTCGCGTCGGACCTGCTCCCGGTGGAGCGGCTGTGCCGGCACGTCGAGCACTACCGCGGCAAGATGCTCCGCCCGATGCTGGTGATGCTCTCGGGGCTCGCCTGCGGGGACCGGGAGATCTCCGAGGAGCACGTCACCATCGCGGCCGTGTGCGAGATGGTGCACATGGCGACCCTCGTGCACGACGACGTGCTCGACGAGGCGGAGAACCGCCGGCGGGGGCGCACGGTGAACCACCTCTACGGCAACGAGGCCGCGGTGATCCTTGGCGACTACCTGATCGCCGGCGCGTACCACCTGTGCACGAGCCTGGACTCCGTGGAGGCGGCGCGGCGGATCGGCGAGGTGAGCATGGTGCTCTGCGCGGGCGAGCTGCTGCAGCTGCACTTCCGTGACGACTACTCCCTCGACGAGGCGACGTACTTCGAGATCCTGGAGCGGAAGACGGCCGCGCTGATCGGCGTCGCGTGCCGCCTGGGCGCCGCCCTGGCCGGCGCTCGCCCCGCCCTGTGCGAGGCCATGGAGGCCTTCGGCCGCCGGCTGGGCGTCGCCTTCCAGATCCAGGACGACCTGCTCGACCTGACCGGCGAGGAGGCCGTCGTCGGCAAGAGCGTTGGCAAGGACCTCGAGAAGGGCAAGCTCACGCTGCCGGTCCTGATCCGGCTCGCCGATCTCGCCCCGGCGGAGCGCGGCCGGTTCCTGGCGCTGCTGGAGGGCGCGTCCGCGGCAGGGGAGGAGGCCCGCGCGGCGGCGGGCAGGCTCCGGCGCGAGCTCGAATCGAGCGGCGCGATCGCCCGGGCCACGGAGCGTGCGGCGGGGCTCGTCGCGGAGGCCCGAGCGCATCTCGGGGCGCTCCCCGCGGGCCCGGCCCGGGACATGCTCGATCTCATGGCCCGCGCCGTCGTCGACCGGCGATCCTGAACCGGGCCGCCCGGCGCGCCCCGGGCGAGCGCGCTCGGCTATCGTCAGCCCTTATGGCGATCGATTTCCTCAATGAGCTTGCGTGGCGTGGGCTGCTGCACCAGTGCACCGACGAGCCGGGGCTGCGCGAGCATCTCGCGGGCGGGCGTCGGCGCGCGTACGCGGGGTTCGATCCGACGGCCGAGAGCCTCACGATCGGGAATCTCGTGCCGATCATGAAGCTGGTGCACTTCGCGCGCGCCGGGCACGAGCCGGTGGTGGTGATGGGCGGCGGCACCGGGCTCATCGGCGATCCCTCGGGCAAGAGCGCCGAGCGGCAGCTCATGACCGCCGAGACGGTCGCGGCGAACGTGGCGAGCCAGCGGCGGATCTTCGAGGCGGTATTCGCGGGCGCCGGGGTCGGCACGCCGCGGATCGTGAACAACGCCGACTGGCTGGTCAAGCTCGGCTATCTGGAAGCCCTGCGTGACATCGGCAAGCACTTCAGCGTGAACATGATGGTGCAGAAGGAGTCGGTGAAGGCCCGGCTCGAGAGCCGCGAGCAGGGGATCAGCTACACCGAGTTCAGCTACATGATCCTGCAGGCGTACGACTTCGCGCACCTGCACCGGGAGATGGGCGTCACCGTCCAGATGGGCGGGAGCGACCAATGGGGGAACATCGTGGCCGGGGCGGACCTGATCCGGCGCATCCACGCCGCGGAGCACGGGCGGGACGAGGCAGGGGCCCCCCGCTGCTTCGGCCTCACGTGCCCGCTGGTGACCAAGGCCGACGGGGGCAAGTTCGGAAAGACCGAGAGCGGCGCGATCTGGCTGACGCGCGAGCGCACGAGCCCGTACGCGATGCACCAGTTCTGGCTGAACACCTCCGACGCCGACGTCGTGCGGTTCCTGAAGCTCTTCACGCTGCTCTCGCGGGCCGAGGTGGACGCCCTCGCGGAGGCGCACGCCGACGATCCGGGCGGGCGCGAGGCGCAGCGGGCGCTCGCGCACCACGCGACGACGCTGCTGCACGGCGAGGACGAGGCGCGTCACGCCGAGCAGGCGGCGCGGGCCCTGTTCTCCGGAGATATCGCGCAGCTCTCGCGCGAGCTGCTGACCGAGGCGCTGGGCGAGGTGCCCTCGAGCGATCACCCCAGGTCGGCGCTGGCCGGGGAGGGCATCGCGGTGCTGGACCTGCTCGTCGAGACCGGGCTGGCCAAGAGCAAGCGCGAGGCGCGGGAGTTCCTCGCGGGCGGGAGCGTGAGCGTGAACGGCGAGAAGGCGGGGCCCGAGGACCGGCTCACGGAGCGGCGCCTGCTCCACGGCGAGCTGATCGCGCTGCGCCGCGGCAAGAAGGCGTGGCACCTCACGCGGTGGGCCTGAGTGGCACGCCGAGAGCACAGAGACGCGGAGCCGAACTCGTTGGACAAGAGGAAGGCGAAGGACGCGAAGAGGGCGAAGGACGCGAAGCCGAGACATGAAGGCCGAACACTGAAGTCAAGTTCTCTCTTCGCAATCTTCGCCGCCTTCGCGGTCCTCACGGTCTTCGCGTTCCATGTCTCCCCTGCGTCCTCTGCGTTCCGCCTCTCGCGCGATCAGTCGACGCCCATGAGGATGTCCATGGTCCGCTGGTCGAGCTCCTCGTAGGGGAGCGGGCGTTCGGCGAGCCTCGCGCGGTCGAAGTCCATGGCGAGAAGCGTTTCGGCCCGCGCGCGTGTGAAGCCGCCGGTGAGGCCGTCGATGTCCTTGCTCGTGCGGTTGATCTTGCGGAGCAGCGCCTTGACTCTGCCGTCCGAGTTCCAGCGCCGGGCCTTGTCCTTCAGGATCAGGTACGTCCGCATCGAGCCGCGGGCGAACTCGATCACGTCGGCGCGGTCCGACGTCCGGTAGGCGTGGCTGTCGAAGTGCTTGAAGCCGTCGTACTTGTGGTCCTCGAGGAGCTTCACGAGGAAGAAGGCGTGCTTGAGATTGGCCGAGCCGAAGCGGAAATCCTGGTCGTAGCGGCCGAACTCCTGGTCGTTGAGATCGATGTGGAAGAGCTTGCCCGCCTCGAGCGCGGCGGCCACGGCGTGCACGAAGTTGAGCCCCGCCATGTGCTCGTGCGCGACCTCCGGGTTCACGCCCACCATGTCCGGGTGCTTGAGCGTGGGGATGAGCGCGAGGTAGTGGCCCGTGGTCGGGAAGTACATGTGCCCGCGGGGCTCGTTGGGCTTGGCCTCGAGCGCGAACCGGAAGTCGTACCCGCGATCGAGGCAGTAGTCGCAGAGGAAGTCGAGCGCGGCACGGAACCGGGCGACCGCCTCGAAGGGGTCCTTGGCGGCGTCGGTCTCCGCCCCCTCGCGCCCGCCCCAGAAAACGAAGACCCTGGCGCCGAATTCGGCCGCCAGGTCGAGCCCGCGCATGGTCTTCTGGACGGCGTACGCCCGCACCTCCGCGTCGTTGGACGTGAACGCCCCGTCCTTGAACGCGGGGTCGGCGAACAGGTTCGTGGTCCCCATCGCGACCTGGATCTTGTGACGCTTGAGCCCGGCCGCGAAGTCGCGCTTGATCTGGTCGGCCTCCGCTCCGGTCGCGTCGATGGGGATGAGATCGTTGTCGTGGAAGTTGACGCCGTAGACGCCCCCGATCTCGCCGAGGAGATCGACCACTTCGGCGGGCGTCAGCCCGGGCCGGGTGGCCTGCCCGAAGGGATCCCGCCCGAGGTTGCCGACGGTCCACAGGCCGAACGTGAAGCGGTCGCGGGGCGTCGGCGTGAACTGGTCCGCCATGGCGTGGGGTCCTCCGGGTCGGCATGGTAGAGGCGTTCAGCCGGGCGTGGGCGGGGCGGGGTCCTCGCCCGGCTCGGGGTCGTCGGCCGGCGACTGCGCGAGCGTGTGCCGCTCGAGGGCCGCCAGCCGCGTCGAGACCCGCTCGACGGCGCCCGCGAGGCCGAGCACCTCCTCGTGGAGCTGGTCCAGTCGGCGCTCGGCGAAGAGCAGGGCCTCCTCGAGCCGGGTGATGCGGTCGGCGTGCGCGTCCTGATCGGTCACCGGCGCCCTCCTGCGCGCGAGGCACGCATGCCCCGCATCGGCTACGCTCCCCGACCATGATCGACCCGATTCGTCGCGGCTTCAAGTGGCTCGTGTGGGCGGCGGTGGGCGCGGCCGGCGCATCGGCCGGCGCGGCCGGCGCACCGGCCGGCGAGCCGTCGAGCCTCCCGGCCGGCGGCGCGCGAGCCCGGTTCGTCCAGCCGGAGGCCGAGCAGGGGACGTTCGACGAGGCCGCCGTCGCCCAACGCTACGGCGCCGAGGGGACGCAGTGGATCCTCTTCGGCGGCGGCGCGGCGTACGACCTGCAGGACTCGACCGACCTGAACGTGAACGCCGCGTACAGCGTGTTCCTGATCAACGACGTGGAGTGGCTGCTCGAGCTCGGCGCCTGGTACCACGCCCAGGAGGGGGACGACGCCGCGAGCCTGAACCCGGTGATGGAGTTCCGCTGGCACTTCTTCAACAACGGCGACACGAGCGTGTTCCTGAACGGGGGCATCGGGGTGCTGTTCGCGACCGACGAGGTGCCCGACACGGGCACCGGGTTCGACTTCACGCCCCGCGCCGGCATCGGCATGACGCAGCGGATCGGCCGGGGCGGGTCCCGGCTGATCGCGGGGCTGCGCTGGCATCACATCTCCAACGCGCGGATCAACGGCGAGGATCGGAACCCCTCGCGCGACGCCCCGATGGTCTACGTGCAGTTCGCGGTGCCCTTCTGACGCTTACCCCGCTTTGGCGAGCGAGTGGCCGTCGATCGGCGTGCAGAGGACCCGGTTGCGCCCCTCTTTCTTGGCGCGGTAAAGGGTCCGGTCCACGACCTCCAGCCAGCGGTCCGCGGCGAGGCCCGGCCCGCCGGCGCAGCCCGCGATCCCGACGGAGCAGGTGACCGCCCGCTCGGGGTGCCTGGGCCAGGTGATCGCGCTCAGCGCCTCGCGCACGCGCTCGCACACGCCGACGGCGTCCTGCGGGGCCGTCTCGGGCATGATCAGCGCGAACTCCTCGCCGCCGTAGCGGCAGGCGACGTCCGTGGTCCGGCACTCCCGCAGCAGGAGCTTGGCGAGCCCCTGGATCGCCGCGTCGCCGGCCGGGTGGCCGTAGGTGTCGTTCACCGACTTGAAGTGGTCCAGGTCGAAGAGCGCCAGCGACAGCGGGCGCTGGTGCCGTCCGGTCGCGGCGACCTCCTCCTCCCAGCGCCGGTCGAAGTGCGCGCGGTTGTAGAGGCCGGTGAGCCCGTCGATCTGCGCCCGCTGCGACAGCATGCGCAGCAGGTGGCTCACGCGCAGGGCGGAGCGGACGCGGACGCGGAGCTCGGTCACGTCGAAGGGCTTGGTGATGAAGTCCACGGCGCCCAGGTCGAACGCCGTCACCTTGTCGTGCGGGCTGTGCAGCCCCGAGAGCATGATCACCGGGACGTGGAGCGTCGAGTCGGTGTCCTTGAGCGTGCGCAGCACCTCGAAGCCGTCCATCCCCGGCATGTCGATATCCAGAAGGACGACCGAGGGGAGCGCCTCGCGGGCGAGCCGGAGGCCCTCCGCGCCGCTGCCGGCGCTGAGCACGTCGATCCCCTCGCTGCGCAGCCGCATCCCCAGGAGCTTGTGGACGTCCGGCGAATCGTCGATGAGGAGCGCCACCGGCTTCATCTCCTCGGGGGAGAACGGGGGTGCCGCGACGCTCTGCATGTGGGTCCGCTCCACGTTTCGGGCCCTATCTGCGCGCCGAGGGCTCGCGCCTGGCCGCCCGTTCGCAGAGACGGGCGAGTTCGAGAGCAGAGTCGGCGATATGGGGAGAGTCCTTCACTTCCGAGGCGGTTTTCACCCCGGTTAAGGACGCCTCGAGCACCCCCGCCGCGGCCGACACCTGGTGGAATCCATACATCGCCGCGGAGCCCCTCAGACGGTGCGCAAGACGCGCCAGAGAGGGGGCGTCGTGCTCGCGCGCGGCGCGGACCAGGTCCGCGGCGTATCCGCCCGCGGCATCCGCGAAGATGTCGCTGAAGGCTCCGGCACTCATACGGGGGAGATCGGGCCGCGCGGCGCGCCGGCGGAGCCGCACCCGCCGCTCGGGAGCCGCGGGGTGGGGCTGTGCCAGACGCGGAACAGGCGCGGTCCGCGCCGGTCCGACAGGCCAGGCAGGAAATGACCCCACGGGGATTCGAACCCCGGTTTCCAGGATGAGAACCTGGCGTCCTAGACCAGGCTAGACGATGGGGCCGCCTTGCGCACAGAGCGTAGGCCCGCGCGGGCGATGGTCAACCGTGCCGCGGCCGGAAACAGGTCCTCAGGACCCCACCAGGGCCGATGCGCGACGCATCTGCGAGAGCGCGTACACGGCGGCTTCCTCGGCGGTGTGGCCGACCACGGAGCCCGCCGCGGCGCCCGAAGCGCCCCGCCATTCGGCCCGATAACAGTCGAAGAGCTGGATGTGCCGCGTGCTCAGCTGGAAGCCCGCATCGGCGAACTCCGCCTTCACGCGATCCAGGCCGGGGTAGGAGCGCCCGTCGGCGAGGCGGTGGCAGCCCCGCGTGTCCAGCGCGGCCCAGCCCGTGTCGTAGAGCTGGTCCACTGCGAAATCCAGACCCATGCGATGACTCCTGTGCAGGCGGCAGGGGCACGCACGCCCTATCGGCCGGTAGGGCGGGAGCGACTGCAGTCTAGCGGCTCAGGCCGTGGAGGGCGAGCCCGGCGCGATCACCACGAGCGCCAGGATGTCGTACAGCATGTGCACCGCCACGACGATCCCGAAGCCCCGGAGCAGGTACAAGGTCCCGAAATACAGCCCGGCGCCGAAGTAGAACGCGAACACCCCCGCAGCCTCCGCCGAGCCCCCCAGCGGCACCCGGTGGTAGATCGCGAACGCGCCGGCGGAGATCACGACGGCCAGGAGCCCCCCGAGCCATTCCGGCAGCCGGACGACGTCCACCAGTACGGCGTGCGCCGCGGCGATCACGATCATCCGGAACAGCAGCTCCTCGTACAGCCCCGCGCCCGCGGAGATGGTGAGCCTCGCCTGCCAAGGCAGGCTCAGCAGGGCGTCGGCGTCGGTCTGGACCCGCGCCGCCGCCGGCGCGCCGCCCTGATCGCCCGCCAGCAGCATCGCCAGGATCGTGAGCGGGATCGTCCAGACAAACGCCTCCATCGCCATGCCGCCCAGCACCGGGAAGTGCAGCGTCCAGCGGTCGCGCTGGAGCATGTGCCAGATGATGAGCACCGTGACGAGCAGGATCGCCGGCAGGTGCAGCCCGACGACGCCGAAGGCCTCGAAGATGCGCGCCAGCATGCCCCACGCCGCGATGGTCTTCGGCTGTCCGTCCTCGCCCGTGAGATACAGCGTCGCGCCGAGCTCGTACGCGAGGAGCGCCGGGGCCAGGAACACCAGGATGTGCAGGGGGCGCTGCGAGATCGCGAGATAGCCCGGCGGCTGTGCCGACGGCCTGGCGGGGCGCGGCTTGGAATGGTCCCGCTCGGGCATGAGGCTCAGAGGGTAGGAGCGGGGCGGAACGAAAAACCGGCCGCGGATGGGCCGGTCTCGGGTGCGTGCTGTGCTGGGCGAGGGGAGTGCGCCAGGCGCACGGAACGGATCAGCCGACGGCCTTCGCCTTGAGCGCCGCGTTGAGGCGGCTCTTGCGCCGGGCGGCCTGGTTCTTGTGGATCACGCCCTTCTGGGCGGTGCGGTCGATGATCGAGCAGCAGGAGCGGAGCGCCTCGCGCGCCTCGTCGAGATTCCCGCCGGCAAGCTTCGTGCGGAAATCCTTGATCGCGTCGCGCATGGTGCGCAGGCGCCAGCGGTTGCGGGCGCGGTGGGCCTCGTTCTGACGGACGCGCTTGCGGGCGGTGCGGGAATGCGCCATTCGGTACCTCTGCTGCCTGCGACTCTTCGACTCTTGCCGCCAACGGCTCGGCGCCGTCGCGCGCCGGGCTCGCGCCCCCGCTCCGACGGCACACGACCACCGGCCGGGCGATCCCCGGTCGGGACCACAATGGTGGCAGGCCGGGCGAGGAAATCAAGCCGGCGCGGGCCGAATCCGCTTGCCGGACCCGCGGAGCGTGATTAGGCTTCCCGACCCCTGCGGGCGTAGCTCAATTGGATAGAGCACCTGACTACGGATCAGGAGGTTAGGGGTTCGAGTCCCTTCGCCCGTATTTCGGCCGGACCCTCGCGCACGCGAGGGTCCGGCCGGATCGCTTTTTGCCCTCGTTGCGCAGGTCCCGGCCGGACCGGCCGGCCACAGCGACGCTCTGGCGGCGGGCGCGCGCAGGGTCTGGGGGGTATGCTGCGGGCGTCGATCGGACCCGCCCCCCCTCGGAGGCCGCCGGCGGGCGGGGTCCGGAGGGACCGCACACGGGGCCTTCATGCTCAGCGACACCGACTACGGCGAGGCGGATGGCCGGCGGGTGCGGCTCTACACCCTGACCAACGCCGCGGGCATGCGCGCCGGCATCACCAACTTCGGGGCGACGGTCACGGAGCTCTGGGCCCCCGACCGCGACGGGCGGCACGCCGACGTCGTGCTCGGCTACGACACGCTCGACGAGTACCGGCGCGGGGAGTGCTACTTCGGCTGCATGGTCGGGCGCTGCGCCAACCGCATCGCGCGGGGGAGGTTCGATCTCGACGGGGAGCGCTTCACCCTCGCCGCCAACAACGGGCCCAACCACCTGCACGGCGGCGTCAGAGGCTTCAGCAAAGTTGTGTGGGACGCCGAGCCCCTCCGGCTCGGCGACGGCGACTCCGTCCGCATGACCTACCGCTCGCGCGCCGGCGAGGAGGGCTACCCCGGGACGGTCGAGGTCTCGGTGCAGTTCGCGCTCACGGAGGCCGGCGAGCTCAGGATCGAGATCGAGGCCGAGACCGACGCCCCGACCGTCGTCAACATCGCGCACCACGGGTATTGGAACCTCGGAGGCCATGAGTCGGGGACAATCCGGGAGCACGAGCTCACGCTCCACGCGGACCGCTACACGCCCGTGGACGCCACGTTCATCCCGACCGGCGAGCTCGCGCCCGTCGAAGGCACGCCCTTCGACTTCCGCGAGCCGACCCCCATCGGTCGTCGCCTGGATGCCCTGGCGCGGGTCGGGCCCACGGATCCGGGCGGATACGACGTGAACTACGTGCTCAACGGCGAGCCCCGCCGGCTGCGCGCGGCGGCGCGGGTGCGCGATGCGCGCTCGGGGCGCGTCATGGAAATCAGGACCGATCAGCCGGGCGTCCAGCTCTATTCGGGCAACTACCTCGCGGGGGAGCCGGGCAAGGGCGGCGCCCGCTACCCCAAGCACGCCGGGCTCTGCCTGGAGACCCAGCACTTCCCCGACGCCGTGAACCGGCGCGCCCTCCCCGGCTGGCCCGACCCGGTGCTCAGGCCCGGGCAGCGCTACCGCCACACGATGGTCCACGCCTTCAGCGCCCGGTGAATGCCGCCGTGCTCTCCCACAACTTCGCGGCGTCGGGCGCCACTGGTCAGCGGAGGCTCGGCGGAGCTGCCCAGTGCGAATCACCCGCAACGAACCGGCCTGTCACAACGCCTCCCGCCTCCGCCATCCTCCGCGCCTTCGCCGCCTCCAACAGAGCCCGCAGCGCACGCGAGGGTCACAGAGCCCGACGCGCAAGCGAGGGCCCTTCCCCCGAACCGCCCGGATCCGACGACGAAGATCCCCCTCCTGAACCCTCCCGCTCCTTGCGCCGCTCGCGCGCTCGCGCCACGTCCGATGCCCCGCGCCCGATCCCACCCGACGCCACCGCCGACTCGGGGTTGGCAAGATCCCCCATGCGCGTGAGCGGGTTCCGCGGAACGACGCTGACTCTCCTTGAGCAGAGCCGCCCGCCGCCCCCGGCCGAAGCCGGACGCGCCGGGCGCGCCGGAAGGCGGGTGTGCCGTGGCTGATGCTCTGACGTTCCCGGTCGCGGGGCTGATCCGGCAAGCTGGGTGCGGCGGAACCGCCGCGGAGCTGCTGCCGCTGGTCTACGACGAGCTGCGGGCGATCGCCGCACGCGCCATGTCGGGAGAGCGGGCGGGGCACACGCTCCAGGCGACCGCCCTCGTGCACGAGGCGTACGCGCGGCTGGCCGGCGCGCACGACGCGCCGTGGGACAACCGCGCCCACTTCTTCGTCGCGGCCGCGGAGGCCATGCGCCGCGTCCTCGTCGAGCACGCCCGGGCCCGGGGGCGCATCAAGCGCGGCGGGACGGGGCGCACGCGCGTGCCCCTGAGCGTGGTGGAGCTGGCGACGACCGAGGACGGCGGCGAATTCCTGAGCCTCGACCGCGCGTTCGGTCGCCTGATGGCTGAGGCCCCGGAGATGGGCGAGGTCGCCCGCCTCAGGCTGTTCGCGGGGCTGGGCATCGAGGCCACGGCGGCCGCGCTGGAGATCTCCCCGGCGACGGTGAAGCGGCGGTGGATGTACGCGCGGGCCTGGCTGCAGCGGGAGATCGGCGCCTTGCTGGAGGCGGAATGATCGCGGCTCTCAGGAAGCATCCCGACCCGGAGCGCGTGGCGGCCCTGCTCGAGGAGGCGATCGCGCTCTCCGACCCGGAGCGCGACGCATACCTGGCGCAGCGCTGCGCCGGCGATGAGGCCCTGCGCCGCGAGGTGGCCTCGCTGCTCGCGGCCCACTCGCTCGCCCCCCACTGCCTCGAAGCGCCGGACGGCCTCGAAGCAAGCGGCGACTCGGGGATCATCGGCCCCTACCGCCTCGTCCAGCGGATCGGCGAGGGAGGCTTCGGGGTCGTGTACCTGGCGCGCCAGGCGCACCCGGTGCGGCGCGACGTCGCCCTCAAGATCATCAAGCTCGGGATGGACACGCGCCAGGTGATCGCCCGGTTCGAGGCCGAGCGACAGGCGCTGGCGATGATGGACCACCCGGGCATCGCGCGGGTCTTCGAGGCCGGCGCGACCGAGTCCGGCCGGCCCTACTTCGCGATGGAGCTGGTGCGCGGGGAGCCGATCACGCAGTACTGCGAGCGCCAGGGGCTCGGCGTCCGGGCGCGCCTGGCGCTCTTTCGCCAGGTGTGCCTCGCCGTGCAGCACGCGCACCAGAAGGGGATCATCCACCGCGACATCAAGCCCAGCAACGTGCTCGTCGTCGGCACGGATGCGGGCCCCGCGCCGAAGGTGATCGATTTCGGCATCGCCAAGGCCACCAACTCGGAGCTGACGGAGAAGACCCTCCTCACCGAGCGGCACCAGCTGGTGGGCACGCCGGAGTACATGAGCCCCGAGCAGGCCGAGGGCTCGGGCGAGGACATCGACACGCGCAGCGACATCTACTCGCTCGGCGTGCTGCTCTACGAGCTGCTCACGGGATCGACGCCGTTCGACGGCGAGCGGCTCCGCTCGGCCTCGTGGGCGGAGCTGCGCCGGATCATCCGCGAGGAAGAGCCGCCGCGCCCCTCCGGCCGCACGGGGGCGGGCATGGGGCGGTCGGGGCGCACCGGCGCGCCCGCGTCCTCGCGCTCGCTGCGCCGGGAGCTCGACTGGATCGTGCTCAAGGCCATGGCCAAAGACCGCTCGCGCCGGTACGGCAGCGCGGGAGAGCTCGCGGCGGACCTCGAACGGTTCCTGACCAACCGCCCGGTGCTCGCCTCGTCGCCGGGGACGCTCTACCGGGTATGCAAGTTCGCGCGCCGGCATCGGGCGGGCCTCGCCGCGGCGGGGGCGCTCGGGGCGGGGGCGGCTGTGGCGCTGGTCGCGCTCTCGGTCGCGGTCGTGCAGGTGAGCCGGGAGCGGGTCGCGGCGGTGCTCGCGGGCGACCGCGCGGCCGCGGCGAGAGACGAGTCGGACGCCGTCACGGAGTTTCTGGAGGCGATGCTCGCGGCGGTCGACCCGGGCCGGTCGGGACGAGACGTGACGGTGCGGGAAGTGCTCGACGACGCCGCGCTGCGCATCGAGGGCGGCGTGGCGGGCGCGCCGCTGGTCGAGGCCAGGCTGCGCCGGACCATCGGTGATACGTACCGGGCGCTCGGCCTCTACACGGAGGCGGAGCACCACCTGCGCCGTGCCCACGCGCTGCTCTCGATCGAGCTCGGCGGGAGCGACCCGCTGGCTCTCAGAACGCAGGTGCGGGTCGGGGAGGTGCTCGAGCGGCTGGGGAGGTTCGAGGAGGCGGCGCAGCTGCTGACCGGCGCGGCCGAAGCGACGGCGGCGGCGCTGGGCGAGGAGAGCGCGGAACACCTCGCGGCGGTCAGCGGGCTGGCGAATGTCCGGGCGCGTCTCGGGGAGCACGACGCGGCCGGGGCGCTCTACGAGCACGTCTATAGGGCCCAGCGGAAGGTGCACGGGCCCGCGCACTCGGAGACCCTGCGCACGCAGGCGCTGCTCGCGGCGGCGCACCGGCAGGCGGGCCGCTACGCCGAGGCGGAGGCGACGTACCTCGACGTGGTGCCGGGGCTCGGGCGCGCCGAGGGAGCGGAGGCGGCGGCCACGCTCGCGGCGATGGGCGACCTTGCGGGCCTGTATCTGGAGCTGAGCCGGTGGGAGGAGGCCGCGCCGCTGTGCGAGCGCGTGCTGGACGCACGGTCGCGCGTGCTGGGGCCGGAGCACCCCGACACGCTGGTCGCGCTGGACGACCTGGCGGAGCTGAGGCGGCATCAGGGACGGCACGAGGAGGCGGAGGCCCTCAGCGCTCAGGCGCTCGGCGCGAGCCGGCGAGTGCTGGGAGAGCAGCACCCCTCAACGATCCAGCGGCTAAACGACCACGCGGTGATGCTGCAATCCCGCGCGAAGTACGCGGAGGCCGAGCCGCTGCTGCGCCAGGCGGTCGAATCGCAGCGCGGGGCGCTGGGCCCCGAACACCCGCACACGCTGACCTCGATGAACAACCTCGCGAGCGCCCTGGGGGCGCAGGGCAAGCACGCCGAGGCGGAGAGGCTGCATCGCGGGGTTCTCGACGCCAGGCGGCGCGTGCTCGGCCCCGATCACTTCGACACGCTGATCTCGATGAACACGCTCGCGCAGCTGCACGTCCGCGCGGGAGAGTTCGAGACGGCCGACCCCTTGCTCGAAGACGCTCTCGCGCGGTCTCGGCGCACCCTGGGCGATGCGCACGCGTTCACCGGGATGGTGCTGCTGACGCGCGGGCTGTGCCTGCGTGAGCTGGGCCGCCTCGCGGAGGCCGAGCCGCTCCTGCTGGAGGCGCGCGGCGTGTTCGAGCACGCCTATCCGCCGGGCCACAGCTACGCGCGCCACGCCGCGGACCAGCTCTCGAGGCTCTATGCGCAGCTCGGCCGGGAGGAAGAGTCGCTCCGCTGGGGCGCGATCGCGAAGGCGCCCGCCGAGGCGGCCGGGGCGGAGTAGGGCCGTCGTTCACACGGAGATCTCCACGACGCGGCGTCGCGCGCCGCGCCGCTGCTGCGCGCCCGAGCGCCGGGGCTCCGAAGGATCCCGAAAAGTTGAGCCGCGCCGGCGCACTTTGTCGCCTGCCTGGGTACGCCCGTCGCCGGGACCGCTCCACCGGCGCACGGGGAGAACACCCGGAGCGAGCGATGCGCAGGAGAATCGTCATGCATGCAGATATTCGGCGGGCGCCTCGGGCCCTGATCGTGGCGGTGGGCCTCGCCACCATGTCCGGCGGGATCGCCGCCGCCGGCGCGGAGCCGCCCCCGCCCGAAGACGCGGGCGGCTGGTGGACGCGGGCGCAGCAGGGCATCCGCGCGATGGAATACGAGGTCTCGTGGCGGGCGGAGGCCTCGGGCGGCGGCGTGTACCAGGCGCCCAACCGTGCCAACGGCCT
>DASRXL010000128.1:0-38544 GCA_035654175.1 Phycisphaerales bacterium | reverse complement strand
CATCCTGGGTGTTGACGGTCAGGTCGCCGTTGAAATCGGCCCCGCAGCGGACGCGCACGCGCGACTCCATCCCCATGAACTGGTGAATCTCGCAGAAATACTCAAAGTCGCCGGGCGTGTCGAACGTGTGGACGAACTCGTTGGGAGGTCCGACCGGAGCGCCGCTGTCGAACAGGTCGCCCTCGTCGGGGTCTCCCGAATTGCCGGAGACCACGTTGTGCGTGCCCGAGACCCACACCCAGCGGACGCTGTCGCCGGGCTGGATGGTGAGCTGGATGTTGTCGTTGCTCTGGCCGTTGTACTTGAAATCAGCCCCTTCGAGCGTGACCACGAACTCCTCGGCGCCGGCGACGGCGCCGAGCCCGGCGACGATTGCCAGGGCGGCGGCGGCATGTCGAATCTGCATGCGAATCTCCTTTTGCTCCGGAGCGGGATCTCTCCGTCCCGGGAGTGGAGTATCCAGCGGCGAGGCCACGGCTCTACCCCTCTGAATGGTGGGTCCGGGCCGCCGGAGATTGCTCAGCCATCCGGGCTCTATTCGCAGCCCGCGGCCCAGGCATTCAGGAACTGGACGATGTCGGCGGTGTTCACGCGCCCGTTCGCATCGAGGTCGGCGCTCGGGTCGCGCAGGTTCCACGCGGCCAGAAACGCGATGACGTCGATCGTGTTGATCGCCCCGTCGGGCGTCCAGTCCGCGATGCACGAATCGGTGCGCCACATCGGCGCGGGCACCACTTGCTTGGGCAGCCCGGGGCCCTCGACCCGGACGATCAGCCCCTGGGCGCCGGTATTGTCGAAGAACTCGACGCGGAGCCGGTGCCAGCCCGCGGCCAGGCCGATGCCGCCCGAGCGCTCCGTCATCCCGTGCAGCCCGTCGTGGTCGATGAGCACGTCTTCGCCGACGAGGAGGCGAGAGCCGTCGTCGGACTCGATGAACAGGGTGTAGTAGCCCGTCTCCGGCACGTCGATCAGGCCCTGGAACACCGCGCCGACGTTGTTGTAGCGCCGGCTGGTGGCGAAGTAGTCGTGGGTGCTGGAGAAATTGATCTCGGGGACGTGGTCGCGCGCAAAGGGGGCAAGACCGTCGAAATCGGGGAGACGATCGGAGTTCGGCAGGTCGTAGTAATCGACAGTGGTGCCGGGCCGGCTGATGCCGATGCCGTCGGCGGGACGCACCGCGATGACCTGCACCGAGACGTAGGCGGTGGTCGCCACGCCCGCGTCGGTCCGGGCGATGTAGAAGAACGCGTCGGCGCCGGTGAAGCCGGGCGCGGGCGTATAGAGCACCTCGTCGCGCCCTCCCTCGCCCGTCCCCTTGGAGACGGCGGCGGCGCCGCCCTGATCGGTGGTGGTCTGCACCGCGAAGATCTCCAGGGCCGAGCAGTTCAGGGGCTGGTCGTTCGCGAGGGCGTCGATCGTGCTCGTCGCGTCCTCGAGCGCTACAGCCTCGTCGTCGTACGCGAACGCCCTGCTCTCGCCGAGGATGTCGCAGGCGCTGTCGAGATAGCCGGAGATCTGCTCGATGACGCGCGGGCCGAACTCGAGCACGATGTTGCTCATGCCGCCGGCGCAGCCGTGGCAATAGCTCATGATGGTGCCGCCCCAGGCCTGGGAGCAGTCGCCGAGACCGCAGCCGTCGATGGGCGGGTTGTACCCGTCGTGCGTGTGCAGCGTGCCGAAATTGTGGCCGAGCTCGTGGGCGACGACGAAGAGATCCCAGTTGCCGTGGTCGTGGTCGCGGAGCGGGTAGGGAAAGCTCCCGCCCACGCCGGAGAGGCCGTACCCGTAGGTCTTGCTGCACAGCACGCTCACCCACGCCACGCCGCCGCCGTAGTTGCCGCTGAGCAGGTGCGCGAGCTCGCGCTGCACGTGGCCCATGTTCGCGTGCCAGTGCGCCTGGAGCTCGCCGAGCCGGTCGCCGCCGTAGGGGTCGACGTCGGCATCCCACACGCGGACGAACGGCACGACGAGTCGGACGTTGAGCTCCCTGGCGTAGATCTCGCTGACCGCGCCGAGCAGCGTCACCGCATACGCCGCGGAGGCGTCGAGGTTCCCGCCGAACAGCCACGAGGTGTACTCGAAATCGGTGTCGATGGCGATGCGGGCGATGCGGCACGGGTTCGAGCGCGGGCCGGCGCCCGTGCCGACACCGATCGCGTCGAGGTCGAGCCCCAGGGGGTTGACGTGCTCGGCTCCCACGCCGCATTCCCATGCGCGGGCGAACTCCGGGGCGCGCGGGAAGTCGGCGATGTCGGCGATCACCGTGGGCCCGCCCCCGCCGAGCTCCCCGCTCGAGAGCACCACCGTCGATCCGGCCCGCTGGATGAGGCCGTTGGGACCGAGCGCCGAGAACGAGAGGAAGACCCGCGAATCGGGGTCGCCCGCGACGCTCCCGCGGAACAGCGCCACGTCCGGCCGTCCGATCTCGACGTCCCCGCCCTCGGCGCCGAGCACGACCTGCGCATCGGGGGTGAGCACGTCGAACGGCTCGAGGACCAGATCGGCGCTCCCGCCGTGCGGGAGCGGGAAGCCCGCGAGAACGAAGGGGCCGCTCTGGCGCCTCAGCATCCCGAGCTGCGCGGCGTCGAGACGCACCTCGCGCACGGCCTCGTCGCCCGGCCCGGAGACCAGGGGCGAGGGGAGGGTGGGCTGCGCGCCCACGACACCGGCGAGGCACACGAGGCCCGCGGCGGCGGCCGCGACCTGGAACGGATTCGTCTTCATCGGCTCTACTCCCGCCGGGATCGCGTCCCGGCGCGGTTGGGTGGACGCGGGAATGAGACGGGCCGGCCGCCCGCTTCTGGCGACCGGCCCCATGATCTTGCACGGCCCGCCGGGCTTCAGCAGCCGGCGTTCCAGAGATTCAGGAAGGACAGGACGTCCTGCGTGTTGATCGTGCCGTCGCCATTGACGTCCGCCGAGCCATCGTCGGCGTTCCAGGCGTTCAGGAAGGACAGCACGTCCTGCGTGTCGACCGTGCCGTCGCCGTTGAAGTCGGCCACGCAGGCGTTCGCGCCGACGAGCTCGCCGGTGGCGACGAGGGCGTAGCCCTGCGCTCCGACGTTGACGGCCGCGCCGACGACGCGGACGGTCCAGGTGCCGACGGCGGGCGAGCTCACGTGCACCTGCTCGAGGTTGTTGCGATCGTCCTTGGTGCCGCCCGGGACGCTCACGCCGCCGGAGAAGGCGTTGCCCTTGTAGATCGTGCCGTCCGGCGCCTCGACCTCGAGGTCGAGGTCGTTGATCGCGGCGAAGCTCGCGCCGGCGCTCGCGGGGGCGTCGGTGAAGGCCATCGTGACGCGGAGCTGCTCACCGGCGCCGCCGACCTCGATCGGGTACTCGACGCTCTGCCCTGTGCTCAGGCCGGAGGCGTTGCGCACGTCCTCCGCCCACATCGTGCGCAGGTCGCCGGGGAAGTAGAGGGCGTAGTCCGCGATGAGCCGGCCCCATCCCTCGCGGTTCGAGGGGTAGCCGGAGACGCCGGTCATATCGACCGAGCCGTTGATGAGCGCGGCCTTGATCAGCGAGCCGGAGGGGTAGTAGCCGTCGGTGAAGTACTGGCGGACGAGCAGCCCCACGCCCGCGATCGCCGGGCAGGCCATCGACGTGCCGGTCGCGCTGGTGGTGCTGCAGGAGGTCGCGCTGTAGGAGGATTGCGTGCCGCAGCCGGGGGCGTAGATCTCGGGCTTGCGCCGGTTGTCCGAGGTGGGGCCCTGGCCGCCGGAGCAGTGGCCGTTCTGGTTGGGGTTGTCGTTGGTGGCGCCGACGGCGAGCACGTTCTTGGCGTTCTCGGGGTTCTTGAGGCTGAACTGGTTGGTGACGGCGAAGGCCACGAGGTTGTCCTCGTAGTCGTAGCAGAAGCGGTCGATGGCGCGGCACATGCCGTCGTACTGCGTGGTGCCGTCGTTGCCCCAGCTGTTGGTGTGGACGCGGGCGCCCTGGCCCTCGTGCTGGACGAGCGAGTTGTAGAACGCGGCCTCGGTGAAGTTCGGGATGTCGTCGAAGGCGATCTTGGCGAGGTACGCCATCCCGCGGGTGTCGTTCATCACGCCGTTGTCGCCGGCGGCGGTACCGGCGGTGTGCGTGCCGTGGAACTCGCTGCCGAAGGGCGCGTTGTACGCCACGATCTTGCGGTGGTTGGGGCCGGGGGAGTCGCCCTCGGCGTCCTTGAACGAGCAGTGGTTGATGTTGATGCGCCCGTCCATGTGGCCCAGGACCTGGCCCTCGCCGTGCAGACCGTTGTCGTAGAGGGTGGTCGAGCCGCTGACGTTGGTCTGGATGATCCAGCGGGTGGTGTTGTTGCGCATCGTCAGCTCGGGCGCGTCCTCGATGAACTGCACGCCGTCGAGCTCGGCGATCTGCGCCGCCAGGGCCGCGGGCGCGAGCACGTGCAGCACGGCCTGCTCGCCGATCGAGCTCACGTGGACGACCTCGGAGCGGTCGCTGATGGCATGGATCGCGTCGATGGTCGCCGCGACGTCCGCGTCGGAGAAGAGGTCGATCATGAGGGCGGACATGCCGAGGCCCTGGAGCAGGAGGCGGTCGTTGGTCTGCATCTCGCGGACGCCGACGTCGGGCGCGACCTTCCAGGCGCTCTGGAACGCGCCGGCCCAGCGCACGAAGCCGAGCCGCGCGAGCCTGCCCGCGTCGGCGGCGTCGAGCCGCACGACGAAGCTGTTGGTCGGCAGGTAGTCGCCGAGACGGACGCCGGCGTTCTCGAGCGCGGCGCGGCGCTGCGGCGTCATCGGGCCGTCGAGCTGGATGACGAACCGGCCCTCGCGCCCGGCGAGAGTCTCCAGCGGCGCGCTCGCGCCGGCGAGATCGATCGTCCCGGCGCGGAGGTACAGGGCCGTCGGGCTCACCGCCCCGATAACCGCGCCCGCCTGCACGGCGCGCCCCTGGGGCGCGATCTCATCCTGGCCGAGCGCCTGCCCCGCCGCGGCGAGGAGCAGGGCGGTGGTGACGATGGTGACAGCGCGGCTGCCTGCCTGGTGCATGCTCATCTTCGAAAGCTCCTCAAAGGTGATCTCTCTATCGGCGACCCGGCTCGGGACCTGCCCGTGGACCGGCCGAACACGACCGCTGCGGGGCACGCTGCCTCCGGACAGACGGACCGCCCGGACTGCCGGGCCGGATCATTACCGGGCTTTCCCCCTCATGGGATCGCCCTCTCGACACGCTCCACCGGCGTCTCGGCGCCCCGCCCGCGTGCGGCCGGGACAGATGCTACGTGTACCGCACGGGTCCGGGGCGGTCAAGCCAAACATCGGGAATCGGCTATCAATCCGCCGCGCCCTCGGCCTCGGATCCGCCGCCGGGCGCGCCGGCGCGAAAAGAAACCGCCCCGGGGGCGTTCGACCCCGGGGCGGATTGGCTTCTGGCCGGGATGGGGTGTTCAGCAGCCCGCGTTCCAGAGGTTGAGGAAGGCGAGCACGTCCTGCGTGTTGATCGTGCCGTCGCCGTTGATGTCCGCCGAGCCGTCACCGGCGTTCCACGCGTTCAGGAACGCGAGCACGTCCTGCGTGTTGACCGTGCCGTCGCCGTTGAAGTCGGCCACGCAGTCGTCGGCGCAGACGCCGTCGCGCACCATGAACTCGTCAACGGCCGCCTCGACGAGCGAGCCGCTGCCGGCGTCCTCGGCGATGAAGCGGAGCTGGACCGTGGCGCTGGGCGTCACGAAATCGGCGACGCGGAACTCGTGGTAGTACCAATCACCGCTGGCCTCCTGCCCGGCCGGCCCGACGGTCTCGGCGCGGACCCAGGCGCCGCCGTTGGTGATCTCCACGCGGAAGATGTCGTTCTGCGGGTCGGCGCCGGTGTCGTTGGAGTACCACCGCCAGTAGCTCACGACGGGGTCGGTCGCGCCCGAGAGGTCGATGAGCGGGCTCTTGAGCGTGGTCTTGCCGTTGTCGACGTCGTAGTCGCCGAGGTTCCCGCCGCGGCCGTCGGTGACCCAGCACTGCGTGCCGTCGTCGGACACGTCGTCGCCGGGCTGCGCGTCGGTCGGGAGCGGGTCCTGGCGGGTCCAGACGCCGGTGGTCGCGTTGTCGCCGGTGTCGCCGACGGACCAGCCCGCGGCGACCTCGAAGTCGTCGTCGCGGACGACGTCGATGCTGTCGAACACCTGCACGGCGTACTCGCCGATCGCGGGGTCCTCGTAGAGCTGGCTGTCGTCGCCCTGGACCTGGAAGTGGTACTCCACGTTGGAGGCGCAGGGGAGAGAGGGGAAGGTGGCGGTGTACGAATCGCCGCCGTTGTGCGCGAGGGCGGCGCTGGCGAAGCCGCCGCCGTCCACCGAGTACCAGAGCTTGGCGGTGGCGGGGACCGGGTCCACCCCGTTGGCCGCGATCGTGACGGCGACGTCGTTGGTCTGCCCGGGGGTGAGCAGCTCCGGCAGGCCGGAGGGATAGCTGAAGAGGATGGGCCTGATCTCGGGCACGGGGATGTTGTGCTGATCGAAGGCGGCGAAGATCTCGTCGTAGTTGGGGGTGCCGTTGTCGAGGTTGCCGTCGTTGTCGTCGATGGTGAGCACCTCGATGGCCGTCCCGGGGTGGGCGCCGTCGTTGCCGGAGCCGCCGCTGGTGATGAGCGACCAGTCCACGTGCATCTGCTGCGTCATCTCAAGGCCGGGGCCGGACCCGTAGGTCGCGCCCATGTTCTCGCGCAGGTGCCACCACACGCCGCCGAGCACCTGGCCGCAGAAGTGGACCTCGCCGCCGCAGGGGTAGGTGACGATCTCGTTGTCGTTGTCGCGGATGGGCTGTCCGAGGCCGAAGAAGTCCTGTGCGATGACGCCGGTGTCGTAGAGCATCTCGGCGCAGGTGTCGCCGTAGCCCTCGCCGAAGGAGCCCTGGGCGAGGCCGAGGCGGGCGACGATGTAGTGGCCGTACTCGTGGGCGACCACGGTGGAGTAGGCGGAGTTGGGGCAGCCGCCGCCGGAGCGGAAGAAGTTGATCGAGCCGCCGTCGAAGTAGGCGTTGCAGGTCTGGGCGAGGTTCACGTTGACCGGGCAGCGGAAGTCCATGCCCGTCCAGCTGGAGCGGTCGGTGATGTAGTCGTGGATCTTGCCCGTGTGGATGAACCCGTTCACCTGCGCGGTGCGGAGCTCGCTGGGCGTGGGGTTGAACTCGAGATACGCCTCCTGGCCCGGGGTTGCCGTGCCCGTGGCGGTCAGGATGGGCGTGCCCGACTGGTCGTTCACGTCGGCCCACTGGCCGGTGTTGAGGTCGGCGCCGATCGTCACGTTGGAGTTGCCGCCGTGGGAGATGTTGAAGAACCCGTCCACGCCGGAGTACGCGTTGTTGCCGCCGGTGATGCGCACCTGGATGATGTTCACGGGGTGGAGGGCCGCCGGGTTGCTCGCCGTGTCGGGCGCGACGCCGGGCGTGGCGTAGCCCTGGACGTACCCGAAGACGTCGATGTTGTGCACCTCGTCGCGGGCCTCCAGCATCGCGTTGGTGGCGGCATCGACGAAGAACGTGAACTTCTCGCGCCGGAGCTTGTCGGGGTTCTCGCCCACGAAGGTCCAGGCCCGCACGGCCTTGGGCCCCTCCTCGGTCTGGAGCTGGTAGACGACCAGGCTCGGCTGCGACCACCGGGGCAGCCGCCCGAACTCGGAGCTCTTCACGAACTGGAGCGCGCGCTGCGCGGTCGTGCCGATCGGCGCAAACCCGCCCTCGGGCGCCGCGACGAAGAGGCCCGCGGCGTACACGACCGACCAGGTGCCGTCGCCGTTGTCGCGGACGAGGATGCGCCCGGGGGAGCCGTCAACCGGCAGGCCCTCGATGGACTGGGAGTACATGAACACGTGGAAGTCGCCCATGCGCGCCTCGCCGGCCCATCGCTCGACGAGCTCCAGCTCGCCGGCGCCGAACGCGTCGCCGTGCTGGGCCAGCCAGCCCTCGGCGGCCAGGCGCGGGGACCGCGCCGTCGTCATCGGCTTGCCGTAGATCACGCGGGTGCGCCCGCCGTCCTCGTGCAGGCGCACGCCCGGGAACGCCTGGCGCAGCTCCTGCTGCGCAAGCCGCCCGCTCTCCGCGCCGGCGATCGCCGCCGCGCTGCCCGCGCACGCGATCAGCACCCCCGCGACCCCCAAACCCCTCAGCATCGTCATGGCCGTCTCCTGTATGAATGGCCTCTCCCGGAAAGTCCCGCCAAGACGGGCCGCCGGGTGTCCCCGGCGGCCCGCGCGAATCGGTCTCAGCAGCCGGTGTTCCAGAGGTTGAGGAACACGATCACGTCCTGCGTGTTCACGGCTCCGTCCTCGTTCACGTCGGCGGAGCTGTCGCCGGAGGTCCAGGCGTTGAGGAAGGCGATCACGTCCTGCGTGTTCACGGCGTCGTCGCCGTTGAAGTCGGCGACGCACGTCTCGCCGCAGTCGACCTCCTCGATGATCAGGGCGTCGATGCCCGCCTCGGTGAGCGAATCGGCGCCGCCGTCGTTGGCGCTGAAGCGCACCCTGACGGCGCCGGTGAGCGGGATGTAGTCGGCGATGGGCGCGACCACGCGGGTCCACTGCTTGCCCTGGTGGGTCACGCTCTCGACCTCGGTCCAGGTCGCGCCGTCGTCGGCCGAGAGCTCGACGACCAGGCGGTCGCCGTTCTCCTGCGGGTTGCCGTTGTAGAACCAGCGGGCGTAGCTCAGCGTCGGGCTCGTCGTGCCGGAGAGGTCGTAGGCGGCCGAGACGAGGCGCGTCGGGCCGCCGTCGAGGTCGGCGTTGAGGAAGTTGCCGGTGATGTAGCACTTGCCGGAGCCGTCGTAGTCGGCGGTGGGATTGCCGCCGTTGTCGCCGGTGGGGCCGCCGCGGACCCAGGCGCCGTTGTTCACGCCCTCGTTGACCACGCTGAAGCCGGTGTCGGACTCGAAGTCGTCCTCGACGATCAGCGTGCGCGACTCGGCGGCGTAGGCGGCGTACGCCTCGGCGGGCTCCTCCTGCGGGTCGCGCCCGAGGGCGCCGTCGGTGGCCTCGGCGGTGATGTAGTAGCTCACGTCGGACTGGCACTCGATCGCGGGGAACTCGGCCATGTAGAAGTTGTCGCTCACCTCGGCCATCGGGTACTCGACGAACCCGCTCCCGGTGTCGACGTGGAGCACGCCGGTGCCGGGCTCGGGGGTGAAGCCGGTGTTGGGCAGCACCTGCACGTGGAACGAGGTCCCGCCGGCGGGGGAGACCAGCTCGGGCAGGCCGTCGGGGTAGAGGAAGACCAGCGGCACGATCTCCGGGACGGGCACCTCGTGCAGCTCGAAGGCCGCGGTGATGTCGTCGAAGTTGGGCGTGCCGTTGTTGATGTTGCCGTCGTCGTCGTCGAGGGTGAGCACCTCGATCACGGTGCCGGGGTGGGCGGCGTTGTCGCCCTGCCCGCCTGTTGTGATGATCGTCCAGTCCACCATCAGCTGCTGCACCTCTTCGAGGCCGAGGGCCGAGCCGTAGGTGGCGCCGAAATTCTCGCGCATGTGCCACCACACGCCGCCGAGCAGCTGGCCGCAGTAGTGCACCTCGCCGGAGCAGGGGTACTTGCGGATAGTGTTGTCGTTGTTGCGGATGGAGCCGCCCCCGGTGGTGAAGTGCTCGCCGATGATGCCGGTGTCGTAGAGCAGCTCGGCGCACACGTCGCCGTACCCCTCGCCGAAGGCGCCCTGCGCCAGGCCCTGCCGCGCGACGATGTAGTGGCCGTACTCGTGCGCCACGACCGTCGAGTACGCGGTGTTGTTGCAGCCGCCGCCGGAGCGGAAGAAGTTGATCGAGTTACCGTCGAAGTAGGCGTTGCACGTCGAGGCGATGTTCACGTTCGTCGTGCAGCGGAAGTCCATGCCGTTCCAGCTGGAGCGGTCGGCGATGAAGTTGTGGATGAGGCCCGTGTGGATGAAAGCGTTGACCTGGGCCGTCAGGTACTGGCTCGGGCTGGAGTTGAACTCGAGGTACGCCTCCTGGCCCGGCGTGGCGGTCGCGCTGGCGCTCAGTACGCCGCCGGTCGCCTGGTTGTTGATATTGCACCACTGGCCGGTGTCGAAGTTGGCGCTGATCGTCACGTTCGAGTTGCCGCCGTGGGTGATGTCGAAGAAGCCGGTCGCGTCGGAGTAGGCGTTGTTGCCGCCGGAGACGCCCACCTGCGCGTCGTTGATGGGCAGCAGCACGGGCGGGTTGCCGCCCTCGTCGGGCAGGCGCCCGGGCGAGCCCTTGCCCTTGACGAACCCGAACACGTCGGCGTTGTGCACCTCGTTGCGGGCCTCGAGCAGGGCGCCCGTGGCCGCGTCGACGAAGAACGTGTGCTTGGCCCGGCGCACCAGGTCGGGGTTCTCGCCGACGAACTTCCAGGCGCGGACGGCCTCGTTGCTCTCGCCGCTGGTGGGCTGCCAGGCGACCAGCGTCGGCGCCGACCACTTGGGCAGGCGGCCGAACTCCGAGCCCTGGATGAAGTTCAGTGCGTCCTGGGCCGTGCGGGTCATCGGGGCGAAGCCGCCCTCGGGGAGCTTGGCGAACACCCCGGCCGCGTACACCACGGAGAACGTGCCGTCGAGATTGTTGCGCACCAGCACCCGCCCGGGGCTGTTCTCGACCGGGAGCCCGCCGAGCATCTGCGAATAGGTGAACGCCTCGAACTTGCCGAAGCGCACGTCGCCGGCCCAGCGCTCGACCAGGTCGAGCCCGCCGACGCCGAACGCCTCGCCGTGGGCCGCGAGCCACGCCTCGGCCGCCAGGCGCGGCGAGCGGGCGGTCGTCATCGGCGTGCCGTAGAGCACGCGCGTGCGGGCGCCGTCCTGCCAGGCGCGGACGCCCGGGAACTGGCGCATCAGGTCCTGCCTGGCCTCGAGGCCAGAGGCCCCGCCCGCGGCCGCGGCCCCTGCGAGCGCGGCGAGACAGGCGGCGGCGAACACTTGGTTTCGGATTGTCATGCTGAACATCCTCCCTCGGATCAAGTGCATCGGTCTGGATACGGAACGCGCCCGGTCCGCCCCGGACGCGGGATTCCCCTGCTAGCAGCCCGAGTTCCAGGCGTTCAGGAACGCGGTGACGTCGAGCGTGTTGATGGACCCGTCCCCGTTCACGTCGGCCGAGCCTTCGCGGGCGTTCCAGGCGTTCAGGAACGCCAGGACGTCCTGCGTGTTCACCGCGCCGTTCCCGTCGAAGTCGGCCACGCACGAGCCGGAGCCCTTGATGACGAACGCCGCGTCGTTGACGTCGTGGCCGATCCCCTCCTCCCAGTCGTAGATCACGGCCTTGAGCCGGCCCTGGCTCGTCGCCACGTCCGGCACGGTCCAGACGAACTCCCCGCTGTCGAGGATGAAGGGGTCGATGATGACGGGCCAGGTCTGGCCGCCGTCGAGCGAGAGCTCCAGCTTCACGTAGTAGGTGTCGACGTCGTCGTCGGAGATCCACTCCAGCGCCACCTGCTGCCCCGGCTCGAGCGTCGCGGGCTGGTTGAGCGAGCGGAGGTAGATCGTCGGCTCGGCCCCGCCGAACGCCCGCGGCATGTGCATCACGATGCAGTGCAGCACGCCCGACGCGGTGACGATCGGCTGCGAGTTGATCGGCACGATCGTCTTGCCCGGGCAGGCCTGCTGCCACGCGGCGAGCGCGTCGTCGTTGAACTGGCTCATCGTGCCGTTGGTGTAGGAGGGGATGCAGACCAGGTCGTTGCAGATCACCGAGTTCGCGTAGGTGTAGTGCACGGTGTTGATCGAGGCGGCGGGCGTGCGGACCACGGTGTAGCCCATCCCCGCGAGCGCGGCGGCGGCGTCGTCGCAGATCACGTCCTCGTACGAGCCGGGCGAGAGCGGCCAGTCGCTGACGACCACGGCGCGGTCGGCGACGGGGATCATCCACATATCGATGTGCTGCGTGAGATCGATCCAGTCGCGGAACGCCGGGTGGATCGCGGTGTCGAGCCCCTGGTACTCCTGCCAATATCCCACGATGTCGTCGCGCGAGAGGCCGGGGTTCTCCGCCTCGATCAGCGTCGTCGCGTGCGCGTCGGCCAGGCCGCTCAGGTGGAAGTTGCCGCCGCCGTGGATCAGCGGGAGGTCGTAGCTCGGCATCGCCTCCTGCGCCGCGAAGTAGCCGGGGAAGCCGTCGTCGAACGGGCGCGGCCGGTTGTAGGTGTGGTCGACGATCACCCGCACGCCGCCCTCGTACACGAAGCGCGGGCCGTAGTCGCGGATCCAGATCGTGTCCAGCCGCTTGATGATGAACCGGACGCGCGACATGTCCGCGCCCGCGTTCGCGAGCGCCGCCTCCGCCGCCGTGCGGAGGTTCGTGGTCTCCGCGACCATGTAGACGTCCGCGTCGCCGATCGTCGTGATCTTGGCCGCCATCTGCGCCAGGATGTTGTTCCACTGGCTCGTGCCCTCCCAGGCCATGAAGATGGCCTCGGTGGGCGCGTACTCCGGCGGGCACCAGAGCGGGCCGGAGGGCGCCACGCCGCCGCGCCGCGTGACGAGCGGGTTCGCGACGAGGTACTCCCGCTCCGCGTCCGTCAGATTGCGCGGGAGGGGCTCGCCGGCCTGCTGCGCCAGCGCGCAAGGGCCGAGGGTGAGCAGCGCCAGGGCGGCCGAGGAGATGATCCGGGGCATGCGATATCGCTCCATGTCTAGCAGCCCGCGTTCCACAGATTCAGGAACGCGAGCACGTCCTGCGTGTTGATGGTTCCGTCGCCGTTGATGTCCGCCGAGGAATCGCCGGCGTTCCAGGCGTTGAGGAAGGCCAGCACGTCCTGCGTGTTCACCGCGCCGTCGCCGTTGAAGTCGGCGACGCAGCCGTCCGCCCCGCACGCGAACTCGCTGAGGGCGAACGCGTCCACGCCCGCCTCGACCACGTCGTCGCTCCCCGCGTCCACGGCGCGGAAGCGGATGCGCACCGTCGGCGACGCGGGGACCTCCACCCCCACCGCGACCGCGTCGCTCCGCCACGCGAGCGCGACGTCGGTGTACGCCCGAAGCGGAGTCCAATTGGCGCCGAACTGGTCGGTCGCCACGTCCACGAAGAGCCCGTCGCCGGGCCCGATCTCCACGCCGGGAAACCCGCTGAGCCAGTAGCTGTACGCCAGCTCGCCGCCCTCGGAGAGGTCGAACGGGGGCGAGATCAGCACGGTCGCGCCGCCGTCCACGTTCTCGAAGGTCGTGTTCCCGGTGACGAAGCAGCGCCCGGAGCCGTCGGCATCGCCCGCCGGATCGCCCCAGCCCGCGTCGATGGGGACCGCCCGCTCCCAGTTGCCCGCGACGGCGCCGGCGTCCACGAGCCAGCCCGAATCGGCCTCGAAGTCGTCGCTCATGACCAGCGTGTACTCGCCGATCGCCGCCTCGAAGAAGCCCGCGGGCGCGTCCTCCGGGAGCCGCACGGTCGAGCCCCCGTCGCCCTGCGCCTCGATGTAGTACCGCCGCGAGTCGCCGCAGTCGGCGGGCGCGAGCGTCGCGGCGTACAGCCCGCCGCCGAGATTCGTCATCGGCGCCGCGACGAAAGCCCCGCCGTCGTCGCTGGCGTACAGGAGCTCCGTGCCGGGCACGACCTGCTCGGCGCCGGGGTCGATCCGCACGGAGAGCTCCGCCGGCTCGCCCGGCGGCATCGTCAGGACGCGCCCGTCGGGGAGCGTGATCACGAGCGGCGGCGTGTACTCGATGACGAAATCCGCCGGGTTGATGTCGAAGAAGATGTTGTTCGACGCCGCGACCTTGATGCGCGCATCGTTCGTCTGCACGTTCGGCGGGATCGCGACGGCTTCGCTGCCGTCGTTGGGCGTGCCCTGCTCGAGCACGTAGGGGAAGGTGCTGCCCCCGTCGGTCGAGAGGAGGATGTCGACCTGCGCGCAGCTGATCGGCGCGGCGGTGGTGCCGGCGACGCTCCAGGTCACCGTGCCCTGTCCCGCCCACACCTCGCCCGCGCCGGGCAGCGTCACATCGAAGGGTCCGGCGCTCCCGACCACGCTCAGCGTCACCTCGCTGGTCGCGACGCCGCCGCCGCCGGCCCGGTTGTCCCGGGCGGTCACGCGCCACACGTACGAGCGCGAGACCTCCGGCAGTCGGTCGCGCCGGTCGGTGGTGTTCGCCAGGATGGTCGCGAGGCTCGGCACCGTGCGCGAGGGGGTCGCCGCCGCGGGATAGCTGCGGTTCAGCGGGATCTGCCCGTCGTCGGGGTCGGTGAGCCTCGCCGCGGGGCCGAGGTCGCGCTCCTCCCAGCAATAGGTCAGCGTGTCGCCGTCCGGATCGCTCCCGGAGGCGGTGAGCGTGAACGGCGTGCCCTTGGGGATCGACCTGGCGCTGCCCGCCGAGACGGTCGGCCCGGTGTTGCCGGTGCTCGTCTTCTGCGGGCAGTTGTTGCCGCTGCCGCTGTTGGTGTAGTTCCGGATCGCGTCGAAGCTGTCGGACGCGAAGTACGCGTCCGAGCGGTTCTGGATGTTGTCCGAGCCGCACAGGCCCGCGTAGCCCATGATGGTCGAGGCGCTGCCGGGCTCCACGGCGTGCGGACCGGACCGGTTGCCGCCGCCGCACCCGCCCGAGCTGCTGTTGAAGCAGTGGTTGGCGCCGAACTGATGCCCCATCTCGTGCGCCACGTAATCGATATAAAAGCTGTCGCCCGTGGGCGAGGGCAGGCCGGTGACGCCCGCCGCCTTGGATCCTCCCCGGCAGACCACGCCCAGCCCCGCCACGCCCCCGCCCCCGGTCGAGAACACGTGGCCGATGTCGTAGTTGGCGCTCCCGATCCGCGAGTCGCAGGTGGACTGGTTCTGCGACAGCATCGCCCCGCCGTTGTTGTTCGAGTAGGGATCGCTGCCGCCGTTGGTGAACACGAGCTGGTCGTTGTTGGCGACCAGCACCAGGCGCGCCGCCGCCTCCTGCTCGTACACGCCGGTCACCCTGTTGACCGCCGTCGTGATCGCGGCCATGCCGGCCTGCACCGTGCCGCCGTGGAACTGCGTGTACTCGCCGGTCGCGGCGTTGGCCAGCCGGTATGTCCTGAGCGTTTCGCCGAACCGGCTCCCGAAGCCGCCACCGCCCGATCCGGCCGGGGCGGCGTGGTCATCACCGAACGGGCCGAAGCACGCCCACTCGTCGCGGCGCACGTTGTACTGCGCGAAGTAGCTGGCGTAGTGCAGCGCGTCGCCCCGGTTGAAGGGGTCCACCATCACGCGCCCCGCGGGCGAGAGCACCTGCGCGTGGAAGCCCTGCGGCGTGAGGTCCAACCGGATGGTCGCCGCGGGATCGTCAAGGCCCTGGCCGACGTAGGTCCGGATCTCCGGGTACCTGGCTTGGAGCGGCGGCTCCATCACCGGGCTCTCCACGATCTCGAATGCTTGGAAGTCCCCCGTCGGCATGGGGACCGAGATCAGGTGCGGGGCCTCCGCGGCCTCGCGCGTGAACTCGAGCGGGGCGGCGCCGAGCTCGGCCCGCAACCGATCTAAATCCACCCTGTACAGGGCGTACACGTCGGGGCGCACCCAAGCCTGACCGCCAAGCAGAGCCGCGGGCGCCTCGGCCAGCCCGGACCAGACGCCGTCCCAGGAGACCGGCCCGGCCACCTGCGCCGCCGCGGAGCCGGCGAGCGCATAAAGAAAGCCAGAAGCGCTGATCAAAGCGTGAATAAAGCCATTCCGGCTCGCCGGCCGCATCATCTCCCCTCCATCGCTCAACCTCGCGGGCGACCGGCACCGGTAGCCGAACGCCCTCAGCGCACCTCATTATGCGGAGCAGCATCGGCGTGGGTTCCCGCCCCACGACGGGAGAAACCACAGGTACCGCCCGAACGGGCGGTTCCCAGACGTCCTTGCCCGATGACTCGGCCACGACGTCCGGCGCCGGACTGCCGAACTGGCACCCGTTGTAGCAGATTCTGCGCCAGTGTCCAAGCCCCCGGCCAGGAATCGGAGCTCGGGAGCGTTGTTACCCATCGCTGTCGGGCAAGGCGGAGGGCAGGTCTCCGGTGTTTTCCTTAGTTCTGGGACCTCGATCCGCCCCCCGGGGCTCGACCCGTCGCCGCACCGCCGGCAAAAGCGCCGCGGCCCCGGGCAAAGCCCGGGGCCGTGGCTCGTCGGTCCCTTGGCGTCGGGCCTGGCGCGACGGGAGAGAGCTCTCCCGAGTTCGCCGATGACGGTACGTGGAGAGGGGCCGGCTGTCGGTTCAGGATGCGCACAGATTCAGCGAAGGATGCGCGCGCCCGCGGCGCACCAGCCCGTGCCGACGATCCAGGAAGCCTCGACGACCGCTAGCAGCCGGAGGCCCACGCGTTCAGGAAGGCGATGAAGTCGCGGATGTCGATCACGACGTCGCCGTTCGTGTCGGCGCCCGGGCGCTTGCTCACCCAGTCGTCGAGATACGCGATCACGTCCCGTGTGTCCGCGAGGCCGTTCCCGTCGTAGTCGGCGCGGCAGCCGGCCCGGCACTCGTCGGGCACGCCGTCGCCGTCGGCGTCCTGGCTGGTTCCCATGGCGATGTCGCACGCGTCGGGCACGAGGTTCAGGTTGCAGTCGGCCCCGCCGTCGCGCAGGAAGTCGAAGCCGGTGGGATGCTCCAGGCCCGAGTCCACCGACTGCACGTACGCGCGGATCAGCTTGCCGGTCGTCGGGTGGAAGTGGTAGATCCGCGCGTTGGTCAGGTGGAGCTCGCCCCGGCCGCCGGGGCGCACGCCCTTGCCCGGCGCGGGGCGCTCGTGGTCGTGCGCGCGGCTCACGTAGACGCCGCCCTCCGGCCCCAGGCGCAGGCACCAGGGCTCGTCCATGGTCATCCGCGAGGCCGTGCCGCCCCGGTTGAACTGCCGGAGAAAGGCGCCGGTCGCCCCGTCGAACTCGAGCACCTGGTCGGTGCCGCGGCTGGCGGCGAGCAGGCGCCCGTCCGGAAGCGCCAGCAGACCGCGCGGGTCGCTCAGCCCGCCGTTGCCCGCAATGCTCACGAGCTCGCGCACGAACGCGCCCGTGCCGAGGTCGAACTCCAGGATGCGTCCGTCGGCGCTCGTGACGGCGAGCGAGCCCTCGCGCGTGACGGCGAGGCCGAACGGACGCGCGAGCCCGCCGGCGCCCGCGCCGACGTGGTCGCCGAGGTACGCGCCCGACGCGGCGTCGTACGCCTTCACGCTGTCGGTGCCGGCGCTGGCCACCAGCAGCGGCCCCCAGGTGCTCAGGCACATCGCGCCCGGCTCCGAAAGGCCACCTCCGCCCGGCCCGACCAGGTCGCCCAGCAGCCCGCCGCCGCGACCGAACTGCACCACCCGGTCGTCGAGCATGCTCGTCGCGAGCACGCGCCCGTCCGGGAGCGCCAGCACGTCGCCCGGCTCGGCGAGGCCCGCGTCGCCCGAGTCGCGCACGACGGTCCCCGTCTGGCTTAGGAACCTGCGCAGCACGGGCCTGACCTTGTCCGCCACCCACACGTCGTGCGCGCCGTCCAGCGAGACCAGGTCGGCCGCCCCGTCGCCGTCGCAATCCTCGCACCCGTCGAGCCGCGCGTCGCGGTCGAGGTCGAGGCTCATCTCCGCGCAGATCTCGGTGTAGTCGCTCGCGCCGTCGCCGTCGCAGTCCGTCTCGCATTCGTCCGGCACACCGTCGCCGTGGCGGTCGGGGCTCGTCCCCTCCGCGATGTCGTGCCCGTCGGGCAGGCCGTTGCCGTTGCAGTCCGGCTCGCACTCGTCCGGCACGCCGTTGGAGTTGACGTCCGCGCTCGACCCGTCGGAGATGTCCTGCGGGTCGAGCACGCCGTTGCCGTTGCAGTCCTCGCTCTCGTCGGGAACGCCGTTCCCGTTCGCGTCGTCGCTGGTGCCGCCGCCGATGTCCTCGTCGTCGGGCACGCCGTTCAGGTTCGCGTCGTCGTCGACGCACGCGGCCTGTTCGAGGAACTCCCGGATCTCCCCCGCGGTGAACGTGTGAAAGCGGAAGTCGTGGTTCGCCTCGCCCCCGCTGTGTGTCTGGCCGCAGTAGGCCATGATCGTCCCCCGCTGCGCGGGCCGGAAGGGATCGTCGCAATCGTCGATGCCGTAGTCGTGCGTGTGGTACGTCCCGAGGTTGTGCCCCAGCTCGTGCGCTGCCACGACCGGGTCGCGGCTGTAGCTGCTCGGCTCGTCGGGATCGGCGAAGTGGCCGAGGATGTAGCCCGCCACCGAATATCCGCTCCGGCCGCACGCGCCCGACACGTACGCGACCCCGCCCCACGGCAGGTCCACCCGCCCCGACAGGAACTGGGCCGTGTCGCGCTGCACGTGGTCCATGTTCACTTCCCAGTAGTCCCGGAAGTGGCTCAGCGGCTCCTCCTGGTTGAAGAGATCGTCCGGCGTGTCCCACAGCCGCACGAACGTGAGCGCGATTGTCGCGCCGACGTCGCGCAGGTACACGTCGCTGACCGCGCCGTAGAGCTGCACGATGTACGCCGCCTCGTCGTCGAGGTCCCGGAACTGCTCGTAAAGCTCGTAGTCCGTCTCGACCGCCGCCTCGACGAGGATGACGCCCGGCCGCCCCGCCGCGCGCCCCGGTCCGTCCCATGCGCCCTCGACCGGCCCGGGCGCCGCCACGCCGCAGCCCGGCAGCGAACCGCCGCGGCTCGTGTCGGGCAGCACCAGCGCCTCGCCCGGACCGAGCGCGCGCCCGCCCGCGGCGCGGCTGGTGACGACGAAGCGCTCACCAGAACCGAGCTCGATCCGCCCGGACATCGCTCCCTCGTGCGCCGAGAGAAACGCGTGCGAGCGCGCATCGCCCTCCACCCCGCCCCGCAGCAGGACGACCGCGCGGGGGTCGAACGCCAGCTCCACGTCCTCGCCCGCGCCGTCTCCCACGACGAACCGCGTCTGCTCGGTCGTCACGCTGAACGGCGTCAGGTCGAGGGACACATCGCCCGCCCCGGGAAGCTGGACGCGGAGCGACACCCGCCCGCCCGGCCCCGTCAGCTCCGACTCATCGACGCGGAACCGGGTTGAAGGTTGCGCCTCGGCAGCCGGCGCGGCGGCGAGCAGACACGCAGCGAACGCTCCAGCGGCAAGGCGGTGGTTCATGCCGCCACGATACCCGGCCCCGGCCAGCTTCCCAAGGGCTTCGGACGCGGTGGAAGCTGCCCAGGCGCTCCACGGGAGGACGGTCGGATCGAGTGCGCGGCGGGAGCGTCAGCCGCCCAGGCAATCGGCCAGCACCGCCGCACGAACCGCCACGCCCCACGATACCTGGCGGAGCACCAGCGACCGCGGGCCGCAGAACCCGTCGGCGACCGGCCCGTCCATCTCCACGCCGCGGTTGATCGGTCCGGGGTGCATCACCACCGCGCCGGGTTTCATCCGCGCGGCCCGCGCTTCGGTCAGCCCGCACTGCTCGCGATAGGCCCGGACCGAGGCGATGGGACCTGCCTTCTTCTCCGGGCCCTCTCCGTGCCGTTCGAACTGGATCCGCAGCATCATCACCGCGTCCATCTCCGGAAGCACTATGTCCAGGTCGTGCTCCACCGCCACTCCGGGCGCGAGGCACGCGAGGCCCTTCGGCGCCAGGTGCGCCGGACCGACGAGGACCACGCGCGCGCCGAGCTTGGTCAGCCCCGCGACCGCCGAGCGCGCCACCCGCGAGCTCACGACGTCGCCCACGATGGCCACGTGCAGGCCCGAGAGGTCGAACTCGGCGTCGCGCCCGAAGGCCTCCGAGATCGTCGCGATATCCAGCAGACCCTGTGTCGGGTGCTCGTGCCGCCCGTCACCCGCGTTCACCACGCTGCACGAGACGGCGCCGTGGATCGTCGCCGCGGCCCCTGCCTGCGCGGCACGGACCACCAGCGCGTGCACGCCCATCGCCTCGACATTGCGGGCCGTGTCGGTCATCGACTCGCCCTTGCTCAGGCTCGAGCCCGCGGCCGAGAGGTCGACCGCCGACGCGCCCATCCGCTGCGCCGCGATCGTGAAGCTCGTGCGCGTGCGCGTCGAGCCCTCGAAGAAGACGGTGGCGATCGTCTTTCCTCGGAGGGTCGGCGCGGGCGGCGCCTCCCCCAGTGCGACCGGGCGGAGCTCCCTCGCCCTCGCGAGCAAATGCCTGATCCTCGACACCCCTGTCTCTGCGAGCCCCAGCAGCGAACGCTCGTGTGCCAAGCTCTGCGTCTCCGGAGCCCGAGTGGGGATCGGCGTCGGGGTCGGCGTGATCATGCGGGGCAGTCTAGGGGAGCGGCGCGCCGGGACCGCCCGCGTCCTCCGCTGGGTCGCCGGCCTCGCCCGTCCCGGGTTCGCCCTCGCCGGCGGGCGGCGCCGGCGCCTCGTCGGCGGGCGGCGCCTCGTCGGCGGGCGGCGCGCCGTCGGGCGGCGGCGCGGCGTCGGAGAGGTCGTCCGGCGCGGCGCCGGTCTCCGCCTCCGGCTCTCCGGCGGGTGGCTCCTCCGGCGGAAGCTCGGGCATGTAGTAGGGTTCGGGAACGTCAACAACCCCGGGCTCCCACGGCTGCGTCCGATCCACCCGCCAAGACGCGTACCGGCGGCTGAGGTGCAGCGTGATCGCCTGATACACCGGGTCGCCCGGCGTCGAGAGCGCGTACACAGGCCGGATGACGTCTACGCGCGCGTCGTCGCCCCGCATCCAGACCCAGCCGATGTGGTACGTCGGCAGGTATTCCACCTCCGGGCTCAGCGGCGCCGCCCGATCGCCGACCTGCCGCGCCACCTCGATGTATTGCTCCCGCGTGAGCCCCGGCGGCAGGTTGATGGCGAACCAGCCGTCCTCCTCCCCCGCCGGCGGCGGGTACCGCTCCGCCGCCCAGCGGATGCACGTCGCGAGCAGGTTCTGGACGGTCCCGCTGGCGAAGTCCGGCTTCTCCGCCGCCTCCTCCACCGGCGCCTGGGGATTGCTGTCGTAGATCACGCTCGTGCAACCGGCGAGGGCCAGGGTCCATCCCAGAGCTCCCGCCGCGCCGATCAACCCGATCCACTTTATGTAGCTGTGGCTTGGCATCTGTTGCTCCCTCGGGCGGCCGGGCCCGACCGGCCGCGATCCCTAGCATCATTCGCACCCGGCGCCCCTTCCATGCGGCCACAGCCTACCCATCCCGCAGCAGGCACGCGTCAGCGCCGGTTCGTCGTGGGAATCACCGGCGCGTCGGGCGCGGCGTACGCGCTGCGGCTGCTGGAACTCTTGTTGGACCAAGGCCACGAGGTGCACCTCGTGGTCAGCGACTACGGCCGGCGGCTGCTCGCCGACGAGGCGGGGGTGAAGCACCTCGACCTGGACAGCCTGCTTCCTCACATGCTCGGCGACACCCGCCCCGCGCTCGGCCTCCGCCCCCGCGCCGGTGAACCGTGGGATGCGGGCGAGGTCGGGCGGCGGCTGGTCGTGCATCCGAACCGCGACGTGGGCGCGGTCATCGCCTCGGGCAGTTTCCTCCACGACGGGATGGCGGTCGTGCCGTGCTCGAGCGCGAGCCTGGGCGCGATCGCCACCGGCTCGGGGAGCAACCTGCTCGCCCGGGCCGCGATGGTGACGCTCAAGGAGCGGCGCCGGCTGATCCTCTGCCACCGCGAGACGCCGCTCTCGCTGATCGACATCGAGAACATGCGGACGCTGACGCTGGCTGGGGCGGTCGTGTGCCCGACGAACCCGGGCCTCTATCTCGCGCCCAAAGGCGTGGAGGACCTGGTGGACTTCATCGCGGGGAAGGTGCTGGATTTGCTGGGCGTGGAGCAAGGGCTGGCGACGCGGTGGGAGCCGGCCGGCGGCGGCGTGTGAGCACTCTCGCTCGGAGCGGCTATGGCGCCGCGCTGTCCCCAAGCGGGCCCGCCCCGCTAGTCCTGATCGGCAACGGCGAGAATCTCCGGCGCGACGTAGACCTGCCCCTTTTTCCTGCCGGTCACCTCCTGCAGGATGCTGGCCTCGACAAGGAACTCGATGTAGTTCCGCGAGGTCTGCTTCGCCCCGCCGACCCGCTCGTGGAGCGACCTCGCGGTCACAGCGGGGGACTCGAACAGGAAGTCGATAACACGATCGATTTTCGTGCTCAGCGGCCGTTGCGAGACCCGCTCGCGGTATCGCTCCCGGAGCTCGAGCAATCTCTCCATGCGCCCGAAGGTATCCTCGGCCTGCGAGCGGACCGCTTCCAGGAAGTATGCGAGCCAGCCGGCCCAATCCCCCTCGGTGGAGACGGCCAGCAGAGCGTCGTAGTACGCCTGCTTGTTCGCATCGATGTATCCGCTCGGGTACACCAGCGGGGCCGACAGCAGCCCGTGATCGCACATGCCGAGCGTGATCAGCATGCGCCCGAGCCGCCCGTTGCCGTCGGCGAAGGGGTGGATCGTTTCGAACTGGTAGTGTGCGAGGCCGATGGCCAGCAGCGACGTCATGCCGCCCGGCGGCTCGCGCAGGAACAGCACGAGGTCCCGCATCAGGCGGCCCACCTCGCCCGCCGGCGGCGGTACGAATCGTGCCCGCTCAAAGCCGGCGCGATCATCGCCGATATAGACCTGGCTCCGGCGGTACTCGCCCGGCAGCTTCTGCGCCGCGCCGGGCACCCCCTCCAGGAGAAGCCGGTGCAGCTCGCGGATCGCCGCTTCCGATAGGGGCGCGCCCTCGCTCGCCGCGATGTTCATCGCGACGAGATAGTTCCGCACCTCCAGCGGCTCGGACCGCCCGAGATTCTGATGGGCCGCGACCGCCACCTCGCGTGCCGATGCGACCGTGTTCTCGATGCGCGAGGAGAGCCGGGCTTCCCGTAACCTGAGTGGCCCAAAGAGCACCCAGGGATCGACATTGAACCCGCCGGGGTGCTGGTGAAAGAACCCATCCAGACGACCAATCGCCGTCAGGGCCCCCTCAAGCGGACCAAGAATACCCGTGACATGATCGCGCAAAGCCCCGACATTCGGCAATGGATCGGGCACGAACGCGAATCCCGATATGTGGTGTTCTTCGAGCCGCCCATCCACGACTCGTTGAGAGCTGAAGGTGGTCCGCACCAATTGTCCAGGTGATACGCCCGCCTTGTACTTCGCCGGGTCCATTGTCCAAAGACTAGACAATCGAGCCGCAATAGTCCATTGTAGCGGATTAGTTTAGACTTTGACCCCCGGCCTACGCCCGCTTCTGCCACGGCTTCTTGTCCTTCTCCAGCTCCACCGCCACGCCCTTGTAGAGCTTCACCCCCCCCTCGCCCACCGCGGCGACCAGCTCCTTGGCGAGGTCCGGGGTGAGCACCGTCCGGAGCTCCTTGGCGGGTTTGACCTCGCAGATGAGCTCGTCGGTCTCGACCACCAGCTCGATGGGGACCGTGCCTGGCCCGGCGTGCGAGTCGGACCCGACCAAGGCGCTCGCGAGGCGGTCGATCGCCTGGCGGCTGGAGCCGTTGAGCTTGGGCTCGCGCACGGTGACGCGCAGGATGCCGCGCTCGAGGGGCAGGCCGTCGATGGGCACGAGGCGGTCCACCAGGATCTGCGGGTCGCCGCGGGAGAGGTCGATCCGGCCGAGCAGGAACTTGGGGAGATCGTCCTCAAGGAGGTGGCCGTGGCGGGTGTAGCAGTCGGAGAACATCACCGCGTCGGCCGCGCCCGTTAGGTCCTCGACGGTCAGGATCGCCATCTTCTGCCCGGCGCTCCGCCCCTGCTTGACGACCAGCGTCCGCACGGAGTTGACGAGGACCGCGAGCACGACGCGCCCGTCCTGGCCGCGCTCGCGCAGGTCGGCGACCCTGGCGTTGGCGAAGACCTCCGCCCACGCCCGCCACTGGTCGAGGGGGTGGCTCGAGACGTAGAACCCCAGCGTCTCCTTCTCCTGCGCCAGCGTCTCGCTCTCGCTCCAGGCCGGCGCCCGCACCAGCGGCGTGGCCGGGGCCGCGCTCTTCGCGGGCGCGTCGTCATCGCCGAAGCCGCCGCCAAACCCGAACAACTGCGTCTGCCCCGCGGCCTTGTCCTGCGCGAGCTTCTGCCCCGCCGCGACCGCCGCCTCGATCGACGCGACCATGCTCGCCCGCTCGCCCCGCGCGTGCACGCTGTCGAACGCGCCGCTCTTGATCAGCGCCTCGATCGTCGCCTTGTTCACCGCTCCCGGGGGCATCCGCTCGCAGAACTCGTGCAGCGAGGCGTACGGGCGAGAGGCGCCGACGCCTTGCTGCCTCCCGCCCTGTCTTGCCGTCTCGCTGTCTCGATCACTCGCTCCCCCTTGATGCCTGGACGCCTCGATGCCTCGGTCCCTCTCCCCAATGATCGCCTCGATCGCCTTATCGCCCGCGCCCTTGATCGCCCGCAGGCCGAAGCGGATGTGCCCGTGCGCCGGGTCGCGCGGCTCGCCGTCGAGATACACCACGCTGAAATCCGCCTGCGAGAGGTTGATATCCGGCGGCCGCACCTCGATCCCGTGGCGCAGCACGCGCCCGGTCCTGGGGTCGATGCTCCGCGTGCGCTTGGCGTCCTCCATGTAGGGGATCCAGTCGCTGACCTTCTGCGCCTGGCTCTCGTAGGTGAGGAAGGCCGCCATGTACTGCGCCGGGAAGTAGGTCTTGAGGTAGGCCGTCTGGTACGCCACGATGGCGTACCCGGTCGAGTGGCTCTTGTTGAAGCCGTAGCCGGCGAACTTCAGGATGAGCTCGAAGAGCTCCTCGGCCTTGTCCTTCTTGAGCCCCTGCTCCACCGCGCCCTCGATAAACCTGGGCCGGTTCTGCGCGATCACCTTCTCCTTCTTCTTGCTGATCGCCTTGATGAGCGTGTACGCCGCGCGCAGGGGGATGCCGCCCAGCTCGTGGACGATCTGCATCACCTGCTCCTGGTACACCATCACGCCGTACGTCTCGTCCGTGAACTTGTCCACGATCGGGTGCATCCGCGGCACGGCGTCCTGCCCGTGCTTGCGCCGGTTGTAGTCGGGGATGAGGTCCATCGGGCCCGGGCGGAACAGCGCGTTGGCCGCGATCAGGTCCTCCAGCCGGTCCGGCTTCATCTCGACCAGCAGCCGGCGCATCCCGCCCGATTCAAACTGGAACACCCCCGTCGTGTCGCCCCGCTGGAATACCTCGAACACCCGCGGGTCGTCGTAGGTCAGCCGCTCCAGGTCGAGGGGGTGGGGAGAGGCGCCGAGGCATCCAGACAGCGAGGTATCGAGAGGCTCGCGCCGCGGATTCCCTTGCTGTCTTGCTGCCTTGTTGCCTTGATGCCTTCCTCCCTGTCTCGCTGTCTCGCTGTCTCGCTGCCTCGCTTCGAGCTCACTCTCCCTCCCCACCGCCCGCCAGATCTCCACCTCGGGCATTGTCTCCCGGATCAGCTTCTTCGCCCGCTCGACCACGCTCAGCGTGCGCAGGCCGAGGAAGTCCATCTTCAGCAGGCCCATCTTCTCGCACGTCGGCCCATCCCACTGCGTGACGATCTCGTTCTCCGCCCCGCCGGTCTGCCGGTAGAGCGGCACGAGCTCGTGCAGCGGGCGCGTCGCCACGATGACGCCCGCGGCGTGGACGGAGCTGTGCCGCGCCTGCCCCTCCAGCACGCGGGCGTTGTCGATGAGCTGGCGGATCTGCTCGGCGCTCGTCTGCTGGTGCGGCGGCAGGTCCTTGTTGACCTTCGCGATCGCCGCGGGATTCCCCTCGCACAGCTCGCGGAAATCGGGCTCGGCCTCGATCGCCCCGTCGATGGTGATGTTGAGCGTCTCGGGGATGAGCTTGGCCACACGGTCGGCGACGGGGAGCGAGACCTCGAGCACGCGCGAGCAGTCGCGGATCGCCGCCCGCGCCTTCATCGTCCCGAACGTGATGATCTGCGCGACGTGCCCGTACTTCTCGCGCACGTAGTTGATGACGTCGCCGCGCCCGTCCTGGCACAGATCGATATCGATATCCGGGTATTCCGACCGGTCGGGGTCGGTGAAGCGCTCGAAGAGCAGGCCGTAGCGCACGGGGCAGGCGTTGGAGAGGCCCAGCACGTAGCCCACCATCGTGCCCACGCCCGAGCCGCGGGCGATTGCCGGGATGCCCTTCTGACGCCCCCAGTTCACGAAATCCCACACGATCAGGAAGTACGCGCTGATGCCCTTGTCCGCGAGGATCCCTAGTTCCCGCTCCAGGCGCGCCCAGTGCTCCCCGAGCCCCTGCCCCTTCGTCGCTTCGTCGCTCCGTCGCTCCGTCGCTTCCGGCCCATACCTCCACACCATCCCCGCCTCGGCCAGCATCCGCAGCGCCCGGTCGCAGTCGGCCTTCAGCGCCGCCGCGTTCGAGCCGTCCCGCGTGGCGTCGAAGGGCTCGAGCGCGAAGCGCGAGCAGTATTCGGTGTACCACGCAGTCAGATCGCCCCCGAACCGCGTATCGTCATGACGGGGCAGATCGCTCTCGCGCGGGATCTTCACCCGCACCACCGGCGCGTGGTTCGCCCCGATCGGCAGCTCCACCGCGCAGCGCTCGGCGATCGCACACGCGTTCGCCAGCGCCTCGCGACCGGCCCCCGCCAGCTCCCCCCCGTTGTACCGCTCGCCCTCGAAGAGCTCGCGCATCTGCTCCGGGCTCTTGACGTACAGCTCCGGCGTGTACTTCATCCGCGCCGAGTCGCTCTTGAGCTTGCCCGTCGAGATGCAGATCAGCGTGTCGTGCGCGTCGTGGTCCTCGGCGCGCAGGAAGTGGCTGTCGTTGTCGCACACCAGCGGCAGCTTCATCTCCCGCGCCAGCCTCACCAGGAGCGGGTTGATCGCGTTCTGCTCCGGCACGTGGTGCTGCATCTCGACGAAGAACCGCGGCCCCGTCCCCTCGTCGGAGAACACCCGCGCGTGCCACGCCGCGCTCTCGACCGCGCGCTCCCAGTGCTTCGCGTCGCCGCTCTGCACCCGCGCCAGAAGGTGCTCCCCGATCTCGCTCCCGAGATGACCGTTGATCGCGATCAGACCCGAGTTGTGCCGCTCGAGCAGGCGCCGATCCATCCGCGGCTTGAAGTAGAACCCGGTGAGGTACGCCTCCGAGCACAGGTACATCAGGTTCCGCCAGCCGGTCTCGTTCTCGGCCAGGAGCACCAGGTGATACCCGCCGTCCGCCACCCCCGTGTAGGTCCGGTCCGTGCGATCCCCCGGCGCGACATACGCCTCCACCCCCAGGATGGGCTTCACGCCCTCGCGCCGGCACGTCTCATAAAAAGCGACCGTCCCGAACAGATTCCCGTGATCGGTCAGCGCCACCGCCGGCATGCCCAGGTCCTTGACCCGGCGCACGAGCCGATCGATCCGGTTGCCTCCGTCCAGCAGCGAGTATTCCGAGTGCAGGTGGAGGTGGATGAAGCCCGCCTCCGCGCCCGCAATGGCCGTGACCCCAACATCTTGTGGCTGTTCGCCCATGCTGCCCATGCCCCTGGAGGACTCGGCTCCATCCTACGAGATCGCCCCGCCATCTTCTAGAGCCGCCCGCCGGCGTGCGCCGCAGCGACAATTTGTCCACCCAGCCCGCCCCGGCCGTGCAGATCCAACGCTCCGGAACGACGATCACTGGCCGCAAACCCCAACGCATGGCATCGTCTGTGCAGTTACGCACCCAAGGCCGCGCCGCGGCACGGACGGAGCCGCGAGGGCTTCCCCGCCGCGCGCGGCCACAAGGACCGAGGGGGAGGGTTCGCCGTGAAGCTCAGACTCGCCGCAATCGCCGCGTTGGGCGCGCTCCCGCTCGCCGCTCATGCCGACGTGGTCGAGATGCGCCTTTCCGGCACGGGGCTCGGGCGCAACGTGCGTCTGGGCCTCGGCGACGAATCGGTCATCGCCTTCGCCGGCCAGCTCCGCCACGAGATCACCGGCGCGACCGGGCGCGGCGAGGGGCTCCTGGGCACGCAGGTCACCTTCTGCACCGACGTGTACCAGCAGGTCTCCGAGCTCTCGCTGGCCTACGAGCTCGGCGCCCTGACCGACGTTCCGAACTCCAGGCCGATGAGCCCCCACGTGGCGCTCGCCGTCGAGGAGCTCTACACCCTCGCCGCCGGACGCCAGCTCGACCCCGCCGGGTCGGCCGACTTCGCCACCGCCTTTCAGCTCGCGCTGTGGGAGGTGGTTTCCGACTTCGATCCCGCGGCCGGGCGCGCCAGCCTGAGCCTGGACAATGGCTGGTTCAGCGCCACCAAGGCCAACCGGACGGCGCTCGACGGCGGCATCACGTCGCACGTGGACGCGCTCCTCGGCGCCGTCGGCTCGGGCCGCCGATCTGTCGAGCTCCTGACCCTCCGCTCCCCGACGGCGCAGGATCAGATCGCCGTGATCCCCGCCGCCCCCGCGCTCGCCGCGTTCGCCGCGCCGCTCGCCCTGGCCTCGCGCCGGAGGCGTTGAGGGCCGCGCCGAGAAAGAGCCGGAGGCCGCCGCCCTATAATCCTACGGCATGTGGGCGTTCACCACACTCCGTGATCACGCGGCCCGCTCCCCCGGGGGCGTGGTCCGCCTGGTCACGATCGTGCAGCGCCAGCCCTCCTGGGTCGGCCGCGCCGCCGCGGGCGCCGCGCTCCTCGTGTTCACCGGCGTCGTGCTCCTGCTCGTGGTGCCCGCGGCCCTCGCCGCGACGGTGGTCTTCGGCGTGCTCGCCCTCGGGGCGGGGGCCGCCCGCTCCATCCGCTCGGCCCTGCGCTTGGACGCTTCGGGTCGGCGAAACGTTCGCGTCGTCGCCAGGCGCTGACGCCCGACCCGCCCGCGCCCGATCGCCTCACTCCGACTCCCCCTCGATCGCCCGGCGCCAGGCGCCGCGCAGCGCCCGCGTCAGCTCCCCCGGCTTCCCCGCGCCGATCGGGTGCGCCTCGACCGCGACCACCGGGAGCACGCCCCAGCCGGAGTTCGTCAGGAACACCTCGTCGGCCCCGAGCAGGTCTTCGATCGTGAGCATCCGTCGCTCGACCCTGATCGATCGCAGCTCCGCCAGCTCGAGGATCGCGTTCCGCGTGACCCCCGGCAGCACCGGGCTGGGCAGGGCGGCTCCGCGACGCACCCCGCCTTCCGCCGCCGGCGCGGCGCCCTCCCCCGCTGCCTCGCCGCCTCGCTGCCCCGCTGTTTCGCTCTCTTCTCCGCGCGCGATCGGCGTCCGCAGCACGCCGCCCTTCACGACGAAGACGTTGCTCACGCATCCGCCGCAGAGGTGATTGCTCACCTGCAGCACGATCGCCTCGGCCGCGCCCTTCGCTCCCGCGGCCTGCAGCTCGCGCAAGCGCCACCAGTAGTTCAGCGTCTTATGGCCCTCGAACGGGCTCAGCGGGTTCGCCCTCGCGTCCGCCACGGCGGCCATCACGCCCCGCTCGAACATCCCTTCCGGGTACGCCGTGGCGGGCTGGGCGACGATGAGCACCGTCGGCTCGACCGCCCCGGTGCGCCCGTCGGTCTCGTCGTCCCTGGCGGCGCTCAGCAGGTTGAGGTCCCCCGCCGTGATCGTCAGCCGCACGCGCGACCGGGCGTGCCCGGCGCGGGCCACCGTCTCCATCACAGCGTCGTACAGCCCCTGCGTGCGGAGCTGGTCCGAGAGCCCCAGCTCCCGCGCGCTCCCCGCGAGCCGCTCCAGGTGCTCGTCGAGCCTGAAGACCCAGGTCTCGTCCAGCGCCGTCGTGCCGCCGAGCATCGTCTCGAACAGCCCGACGCCGTGCTGGAGCCCGGCATCGAACGCCGAGACCCGGGCCTCCGCCTGGTCCACGAACCTGCCGTTGAGAAAGACGGTCGCCATGCCGAAGCGTACCCGCAGCCGCGCAGCCCGCCCGCGGCCGCTCGACGATCCGCCGCCCTAGTGCCCCGCCGGTCTCCCGCCCCCACGCGGATCGCACGCCGCGCGCCATCCCTCGCCCTCGCGCACGATGAGCTGCGCCACCCCCGCGTCCTGCATCACCTGCATCGTGTGCCCCCGCTCGGCGAGCGCCGCGGCCTCGCGCACGCGCCACATCCGCATCACCGAGGCCTTCGGGCCGGCCAGGTCTCTCGCACCCTCTTCGAACCGCAACGCCTCCGGCATCCATTGATGGTGCAGGCGCGGCCACGCGACGGCCTCGCCCGCCTCCATCCCGCGCACCAGCACGTTCACGAGCACCTGCATCGTCGCCGTGATGATCCGCGGCCCGCCCGCGGCCCCCGCGACCGCCGCCACCGCGCCGTCCTCATCCAGCACGATCGTCGGCGTCATGCTCGAGAGCGGCCGCATGCCCGCCTCGGGCGCGTTCCGTGCGCTCTGCACCAGCCCGAAGGCGTTCGGCTCACCCGGCCTCGCGGTAAAGTCATCCATCTCATTGTTCAGACAGAAGCCGAGCTCCTCTACCGAGATGAGCGATCCGAACGCCAGGTTGATCGTCTCGGTGCACGCAACCGCGCCGCCCCACTGATCGACCGCGCACACATGGCTCGTGCCTGAATCATCCGGCGGCCCGGCTGTCCCGGCCGGGCTCGCCCGCGTTCCGTACGACTCCGGGGCGAGCGTCCGTTCGGGGTCGAAAAGCGCTGCCCGCTCGTCGATGTACTCGCCGCTCAAGAGCCTCTCCAACGGCACGTCGACGAACGCCGGATCGCCGAGCCACTCCGCCCGGTCGGCGAACCCGTGCTTCCACGCTTCGACCAAGACGTGCGAATCCGCCGGCGTCCAGCGGGAATCCTGGCGCTCCACGACCCCCCGCCGCTCCAGAATCCCGAACGCCTGCGCCAGCACCACCCCGCCGCTGGAGGGCGGCGGCATCGTCAGGAACGTCCGGCCCGCGAATTCGAACCGCAGCGGCTCCACCTCGACGGGGGCGTAGCCCGCCATGTCTTCCGCGCTCAATGCGCCCCCCGCGCCCTCCACCGCCGCGACGATCCGGGGCTCGGCGTAGAACGCCGCCGCGCCGCGCTCGGAGATCGCCTCCAGCATCAAGGCCTGGCGCGCGTTGACCACCAGGTCGCCCACCTCGACCCTTCCCTGCTGCATCAGTTCGTTCCAGAGGTACGGCCGCTCCGCTCGCTCGCGCTCGTCGAGCCGCCCGGCGCCCTCGCGCACCGCCACGACATACGGCGCGTCCGCCGCGAAACCCTCCCGCGCCGCCTCGATCGCGGGCTCCAGCACCGCCGCGCGCTCCATCGTGCCGAACCGCCCGAGCGCGTGCAGCAATCCCGCGACCGTCCCGGGCACGGCCACGGCCAGACCGGAATCGGTGCTCGCATCCTGAGCCAGCCCGGGCGCCGTGAACATCCCCGGCGACGAGGCCGCGGGCGCCGTCTCCCGATAGTTGATCGCCGTCACCACCCGCCCGTGCGTCGGATCCTCGGGGAGGCAGACCACCATGAACCCGCCGCCGCCGATCCCGCAGCTCTGCGGCCGGACGACGCTGAGCGTGAAGCTCGCCGCGACGGCGGCGTCGACAGCGTTGCCCCCCGCGCGCAGCATCCGCGCGCCGGCCTCCGAGGCCGCGGGATGGGCTGCCGCGACCGCCCCCCGCTCGAACGTCGCCGCGAACTCCTGCGCCGAAGCGCCTGCCGCGACCACGAGCCACCACGCCGCCGCCGATGTTCTCATGGATCCAGTGTACCGGACAAGATGGTCCGGGCATTCCTGGGCCGCGTCGGGGCCCGGCGCTTCGGCCTCGCGGCTCCGCAACTTTTTTCTCAAAGTCGCGCGAGGGTTCCGCCCTTCATGTGCGACCATATGGCAGCCCCGGGCCGAGTCGGCCGGGGCTCACGCAACCACCGACTCCTGACACCGAAGCCATGGAGGCCGTCCCGATGAAGAAGCTCGCCCCGATCGCCGCCCTGCTCGTCGCCGCCGCCGGCGCTCTCGCCCAGTCCGATTGCCAGAGCCACTGCTCGAAGGCCAAAGACGGCGCCACGGTGGAGCAGGTCGCCCACCAGACGGCCGCGAAGAACTGCGAGGGCAAGACCGGGTGCGAAGCCGCCACGGCCGCGGCCTCGCTGGTCGCGCACCAACCCGCCGCCGACTGCGAGGGCAAGACCGGGTGCGAGGGCGAGCAGGCCGCCGGTCTGCAGATGGTCTCGTTCCCGTCCGACATGCCCGCGATGCATTTCGTCGTCGGCGACAAGGAGACCTGCTGCCCCGAGGAGGCGTCGCAGCTCGTCTCGGCCGGCGGCTCCCAGATGCAGTACAAGGTCGCCAACGTGACCTACACCGACCAGGCCGAGGCCGGCAAGGCCTACGCCGCGGAGCTCGAGCACTACCTTGACCGCATGACCCGCGTGTCGTTCGTGGTCGGCGAGGACTGCTGCTGCTGCCCGTTCGAGGCCGAGAAGCTGAGCGAGTCCAGCGGCCAGCCGGTGAAGTACAAGGTCGGCAACACGGTGTTCGAGTGCCCGGAGAAGGCCATCCGCGCCGCCGCGCTCGCCTACGGCCAGGCGCAGCAGGTGAAGATGAGCTACGCGATCGACGGGCAGCCCACCGAGTGCCAGGAGACCTTCGCGAAGGCCAAGAGCTGCACGACCACCAAGGCCGCGTACCTCGTCGCCGGCAAGGAGACGCAGTGCGAGGTCGAGGCCGCGTGCCTGCTCGTCACCGCGCGAATCGAGGCCGCCCTCGCCGCCGCCGCGCAGCTTGCCCAAGGCTGATCCGTGAGCCGAGCGGGCCTGCACATCGCAAGGCCGGTCAAAGAACCAGAGCGGGCGGGCGCGACGGATGTACGCCCGCCCGCTCGGGCGTTGGGGCCCTGCGCGCCCGCCCCTCCCACCCACGACGCCGCTCCCATGCGCGAATCCCTGCTGCTCCAGCTCGACGCGCTGTACCGGTTCATCCTCGTCCGTGTCGGATTCGATGAGGCCGCCGCCGATGACCTGCTCCAGCAGACCGCCGAGACCGCCCTGCGGGCCGACCCCGCCGCTATGGCGGCCGTCGAGAGCCTCGAGGGCTGGCTCCGCGGGGTGGCGCGAAACCTTGTCCGACGGCACTGGCGAGATCGCGCCACGCGCGACCCACACGCCCACCCGCGCGTGGGCGACGGCCTGCGGGTGCTCGCGGCCCTCGAATCCGGGTGCCCCGCCGAGGCCCTCGCCGAGCGTGAGCTGCGCGTCGCGCTCCTCTGGGCCATCGCCTCCCTGCCCGCCGGGGACCAATGGCTCCTGTACGCCGTCTACCGCTACGGCAAGAGCCGGCCCCAGGTCGCGTCGGAGCTGGGATGCTCGGCGAAAGGGATCGAGATGAGGCTGTATAGAGCGCGGGAGCGTCTGCGCGAGGCGCTCGCGCGGTGCGGAGAAGACGAATGAACCTACCTCCAGGACACGACGACCCCCTGCACCGGGCCCTCGCCGAGATCGGGCCCGAGCTGCCCGAACCCACAGCCCCCGACGCCGCGCGCTGGCTCGTTGCGCAGGCCGCGGCGGCGGCGCCGCGCCCGTCGCCGGCCTCACGGGCGGGAACGATCGCGCTCGCGGCGTCCGCCGCGGGCCTGCTCGTGCTCTGCGCGGTCATCGCCGTGCAGAACCATCGCCTGCGCGAGCGGCTGGCGCTCGCGACGCAAGGCCGCGAGGAGGGCGTCGTCGTCCCCGCCGGGCGCGAGCTGCCGCCGCTCGTCGCCGTGCGCTTCTACCACCCGCAGTGCGACGTGGCCCGTGCCGTCGAGCCGCGCTTCGAGGAGATGCAGCGCACCCACCCGAGCGAGCAGGTGCTCTTCGTCTCTCTCGACATCAGCGAGAACAAAGAGTCGCAATCCGCCAAGCTCGCGGGCGCGCTCGACTGCGGCTTTGTCTTCTCGTGCGACGGGGAGCCCGTCTCCTCCGGCATGGTCGTCCTGGCCGACACACGCTCGCGCAGAGTGATCGAGGCCTCGCACGACGCGACCGACCTGCCCGAGCTGGAGCGCGCCCTCGATCAGGCGCTCATGGCCTGCTCCGCCCCTCCCCCGGGCGGCTGAGCCGCGCTCTCGGCAGAGCACGCGGCGCCGGCGGACCCGCCGGGCGCGTGCCGCGCCCTCGCTCTAGACTGCGCCGTCACGCCCAAGGCGGCTCATCTTCACTCTGGAGCGATCATGGCCGGCCCGCGCATCCCCACCGCCGCCGACCTCGGCAAGCCCGAGCCGGCCGAGCGCCTCGCCGGGCCCTTCAAGCGCTTCGCCGCGCGCAGCTCCGCCGGCGGGGTCGTGCTCATCGCATGCACCGTCGTCGCGCTGGTCTGGGCCAACTCCTCCGCCGCCGAGGGGTACCGCAACCTGTTCCACGGCGAGAAGCTCACGCTCGGCTTCGGCGACATCGTCTTCGCCGAGACGCTGGGGCACTGGATCAACGACGCGCTCATGGCGCTCTTCTTCTTCGTCGTCGGCCTCGAGATCAAGCGCGAGGTCCTTGTCGGCGAGCTCTCCAGCCCGCGCAGGGCCGCCCTCCCCATCGCCGGGGCCGTCGGCGGCATGATCGGGCCCGCGATCGTCTACGCCGCCATCAATTGGGGCCAGCCGACGGTGCGCGGCTGGGGCATCCCGATGGCGACCGACATCGCCTTCGCCCTCGGCATCCTCTCCCTGCTCGGCGCGAAGGCCCCCACCTCGCTGAAGGTCTTCCTGACCTCGCTCGCGATCGCGGACGACCTGGGCGCCCTCATCGTCATCGCCGCGTTCTACACCGAGCAGCTCGCGACCGATGCCCTGATCTGCGCCGGCGTCGTGACGCTGGGCATGATCGGGCTGAACCTGCTCCGCGTCCGCTCGCCCTGGATCTACTTCCTCTTCGGCGTCGCGCTCTGGTACTTCGTCTTCCGCAGCGGCGTGCACGCCACCATCTCGGGCGTGATCGGCGCGATGACCATCCCCGCGACGGCGCGCGCGGCCCCCCGCCGCTACCTCGCCGCCACCCGCGAGGCCCTCGACAGCTTCGAGGCCTACGTGGACGATCCCGGGCACGAGATCGAAACCAGCCCGCAGCAGCGCGCCGCCGTCTGGGCGGTCCAGAAGAGCGGGCTCCAGGTCCTGCCCGTTCTCCACCGGCTCGAGGACGCCCTGCACCCTTTCACCGTCTTCCTCGTCATCCCCGTCTTCGCCCTCGCCAACGCCGGCGTCCACCTCGGCGGCCCGCTCGGAGACATGCTCGCCGGGCGCGTCACCCTCGGCGTGGTGCTCGGCCTCTTCGTCGGCAAGCCCGTCGGCATCTTTCTCGCCGCGTGGCTCGCGGTGAAGCTCGGTATCGGCGAGCTTCCCCGCGGGGTGGGCTGGAGGCACATCTTCGGCGCCGGCTGCCTCGGCGGGATCGGCTTCACCATGGCCCTCTTCATCGCCAATCTCGCCTTCGACGGGAGCCCCGACGAGCTCGACCGCGCGAAGCTCGGCATCCTCGGCGCATCGCTGCTCTCCGCGCTGCTCGGCCTCGCCGTCGTCGCCTCGTGCAAGCCCGGCGGGCCGGGCGACGAGACGGACGCGACCGGTTGAGCGCCCAGCTCCGCCGGTATGCTGACCCGGAGCCAGCGCGGCTCCGCTCGCGGGAGCCCTCGTCCCCCCCACCGCGCGCCTGAGCGCGAGCTTCACTGCTCCCCGAACCCGCCCGGCGCCGCCGCCCGGCTACCGTCATCCATCCGGAGAGCTCGCCCGTGCGATCCACAGCCCGCCCCGCCGCCATCGCCCTCTCGCTCAGCGCCGCCGTCTGCGCCGGCGCGCCCACCGCGGATCCGCCGCGCAACATCATCGTCTTCGTCGCCGACGGGTGCGGCGCCAACACGCACCGCGCCTTCGAGCTCTGGCGCGGCGAGCCCGCCCTCTACCGGGGCGGCGCCTGGGCCGAGCACTCCGTCGCCACCTTCGCCCTGCGTAAGCCCGCCCGCCCCGACCGCGACCGCCCGCCCCTCGCGCAGGACCCCGCGCTCGTCTACCGCCCCGACGCCGCGTGGAGCACCGCCCCCACCGACCGCGAGGCCGGCGGCTACGCGATCCGGTTCGAGGGCTACGCCTACCTGCTCTCGACCGCGCCCGACTCGGCCAACACCGCCAGCGCCATCTTCACGGGCGTGCCCACTTTCGTCGGCGCTCTCGACGTGGACGGCGCCGGGAATCCGGTTCCCTCGATCGCGGAAGCGGCGAGCGCTCGCGGCATGAGCGTCGGCATTGTCACGAGCGTCCCGATCTCCCACGCCACCCCCGCCGCCGCGGGCGGCGCCCACGTCCCCTCGCGCGAGATGTACGCCGAGATCGCGCACCAGCTCCTCACGTCGGGTGTCTGCGATGTCATCGCCGGGGCCGGCCACCCCGAGTACGACGACGGCGCCCTCAAGCGCACCGAGCCCATCTACAGCTTCATCAGCGGGGAGGACTGGAAGTCGCTCCGGGCCGGCACGCTCGCCCCCGAGGGCGAGCGGCCGTGGACGCTCGTCGAGGACGCCGGCCACGTCGCCTCGCTCGGCGCGGGGGACGCCCCTCTCCCGCTGCTCATCGTCGCTCGGGTGGCGCAGACGCTCCAGCAGCAGCGCCCGCCGCGCGACGAGGCCGGCGCCGCCGCCCCGGGCGAGCACCCCTTCAACGAGGGCGTCCCCACGCTGCGCGACCTGTCCCTCGCCGCGCTCAACGCCGTGGACGACGACCCCGACGGCTTCTTCCTCATGGTCGAGGGCGGCGCGGTCGACTGGGCCATGCACGACAATCAGCTCGGGCGCACCATCGAGGAGATGCAGGACTTCCACGACGCGATCGAGGCGGTCTGCGCCCGGCTCGATTCGGGCGACCAGGCCTGCGACTGGTCCAACACCCTCGTCGTCGTCACGGCCGACCACGACCACCTGCTCTGGGGCGCCGACTCGGAGACCGTCGCCTTCCAGCCGCTCGGGGACCGCGGCCCGGGCAAGCTCCCCGGCCACTGCTGGCTCTTCAACAGCCACTCCAACCAGCCCGTCCCCCTCTTTGTCCGCGGCCCGGGCGCCGATCGTTTCGCGGCGATCCCCACCAGCCCCGACAGCCACACCGCCCCCGACGGACGCACCTTCGAGCGCCCACCCTACTTCCATCAATCCGAGATCGGGAAGCTGCTGCACCGGCTCATCGGCGAGCGTGCGCCCATGTCCACCCAAAGCGAACACTGATGTACGCTCGGGCGCCTGCGCCATCGCTGATGGTGCACAGACGGATGCTGGGCTCCCGATTCCGGCGCCTGAAGCCGCGATCGGCGTGGGCTACCATCGGCCCATGACCAGCACCGCCCACGCCTGGCCCGTCAAGAACCGCGAGTTCCTGAATCACCACTTCGACTCCACCGCGTGGAACGACTTCCCGTTCCGCGGCGACGACATCATCATCTCGACCTACGCCAAGAGCGGCACCACCTGGGTGCAGCAGATCGTCTCGCAGCTCCTCTTCGACGGGCAGGCCGGCCTCGACGTCGCCGAGATGTCCCCGTGGGTCGATCTCCGCGTGCCGCCCAAAGAAGTGAAGCTCCCGGCGATCGAGGCGCAGACGCACCGCCGTTTCCTCAAGACCCACCTGCCCGTGGACGCGCTCGTCTACAGCCCCAAGGCCAAGTACCTCTTCATCGGGCGTGACGGGCGGGACGTCGTCTGGAGCATGTACAACCACCACGCCAGCGCCAACCGGACATGGTACGACATGCTCAACGACACCCCCGGCCGCGTCGGCCCGCCGATCGAGCGCCCCGTCGACGACGTCCACCGCTACTTCCGCGAGTGGCTCGAGGGCGACGGCTATCCGTGGTGGTCGTTCTGGGACAACGTGCGCAGCTGGTGGGAGATCCGCCACCTCCCCAACCTCATGCTCGTCCACTTCTCCGATCTCAAGCGTGACATGCCCGCCGAGATCCGGCGCATGGCCAACTTCCTCGGCATCCAGGTCAACGAGCGCTCCTGGCCCCGCATCCTCGAGCACTGCTCCTTCGAGTACATGAAGGCCAACGCCACCAAGAGCGTCCCGCTCGGCGGCCTTTTCTGGGACGGTGGGGCCGAGACCTTCATCCACAAGGGCACAAACGGGCGCTGGCGCAACACGCTCACGCGCGAGGACATCCGCCTCTACGAGGCCACCGCCGTCGACCGCCTCGGCGCAGCGTGCGCACACTGGCTCGCGACCGGCGAGCGCAGCGACGGTGACTGACCTGCACCAAAGGCGGAACGCGGAGACGCGGAGAGGCAAGCACGGAGTCAGCGGAGGAAGATATCAGGGCGCGTTTCTCTTGCCTTGCTCCGCGCCTCCGCCCTTCTCCGCTCCCTCCGCGTTCGGCTCCCCGTCGCGCTCAATCACCCCACATAAACCTCGCAAACTGCGGCCGGTGGTCCGAGCTCGTCCACTCCCCGCCCCACGCCTCCACGCACTCCAATTCGCGTGAGTACGTGATGTGATCGATCCTGATCCCCGGCGGCAGCCGCAGCAGTATCCCCTGTGCCGGCCAGCTCCGCCCGATCCCGCTCCCCACCTCACGGTGCGCCTCGCGATACCTGCGCTCGCGCACCGCATCGAGCGGCTGCCCGCCCCACGGCGAGTTGAAATCGCCCGCGACGATCGCCGGCGTGCCCGCCGCCGCGAGGGCGTCCAGCTCCGCGCCCATCTCCCACGCGAGACTCGCCTGCCCCGCCATCGAGCCCAGGCTGATCGGCGAGTGCAGGTGAATGTCCCACACGCACAGCTCGCGCCCCTGCCACTCCACCCACGCCATCACCTGCGGCAGGTCGCGCCCATCCTCCGGCATGATCACCCGCGGCTCGCGCGTGAACGGCAGCTTGCTGAAGATCGCCTCCCCGTACAGGTGCTCCCGGGCCGCGGGCGCCTGGTGCACGTACTCCTCCCCCAGC
>DASRXL010000127.1:0-17760 GCA_035654175.1 Phycisphaerales bacterium | reverse complement strand
GATCTCGGTGGGGCCGCTCTCGTCCTTGTGCAGGCGCGCGACCATGTGCGAGGTGCCCGTCTTGATGTCGTCGGCGAAGAAGTTCCGGCGCTCGAGCTTGAAGCTGTAGTTCGGGTTGCCCGGCGCCCCCATGTGCGCGATGAGCTGCGAGGTGCCGAGGACCGAGCCGGTGTCCGTGCTCTCCAGCACGAACATGAACTGGTCGGTCTGGGACAGCCCCGCCGTCAGCCCCTGGACGGCCGGGCCGTCGGACTGCGCGTGCAGGTCGCGGCGGCGCTCGCTCCCCGAGGACGCCCGCTGGAACGAGTCGCGGCTGACCGCAACCTTGGTCGAGATCGCGTCCTTGTCCGGCGGCAGGTTGATGAAGTGCACCATCTTGGCCAGCTTGAGCAGCGTGCCGACGTCCTCGATCCTCGCCCTGCGGATGACAAACACCAACGCCTCCTTGCACCGCCCGCGCCGGCGGTACGCCCCGCCTCAGACCGCGGCCTTGGCCAGCCCGCGCTCCATGCACGCGAAGACCCGCGCCCAATCCTCCAGCTTCATGACGCCCAGCGGCGGCAGCAGCCGCACGTGGTACGGTCCGTGCCCGCACGAGAAGAGGATCACCCCCTCCTCGAAGCACGTCTTGAGCGCCCGGTTGATCTTGTCCTTGCGCCCGCCGAACGGCGTGAAGCGCATCATGCCGCCGGCCCCGCCGACCAGCTCCGCCGGCGCAGGGCTCAGCACGCCGGGCTCCACCTTCGGGAACCACTCGGGGTGCCTGGCGATCATCGCCCGCGCCTGCTCGCGGAAGGCCCGGTGGTGCCGGGCGATCCGCCCGTCCTCGCCGTAGAAATCGCCCTGCCGGAGCTGGTTGATCACGTACGTGCCCACGCGGCACGCCGCGCCTGAGCTCGTGAACGTCGCCGAGAGCAGCCCCGGGCCGGGGTTGTACGCCTCGGTGAAGAGCGTCGCGCAGGCCTGGGTCATCTTTCCCACGGTCGCCAGGTCCACGTACTCCCCGAGCTGCATCGCGTCGTACAGGAACATCGACGTCGTCCGCCCGAAGGTCTGGATCTCGTCGTCCCACACCGCGATCCCGTGCTGCCTGCAGATCTTCATCAGCTCCACGAAGAACTCGCGCGGCGCCGTGTTGAACCCGCCCTCGCCCTGCACAAGCTCGAAGATGAAGCACGCGTGCTGCTTGGGGTAGCGCTCGATGAAGCTCAGCAGCTGCTGGCACGCCGCGTCGATCTGCCGAGCCATGCCCCCCTGCGCCGCCGCGCCCTCGTCGTAGAAGGGCATGTAGTCGACGAGCGTCGAGAGCGGGATGCCGATCCGGTTGGCGGCGGAGTCGCCCAGCTGCGACATCGTCACCGTGCGGCCCATGAAGCAGTCCTTGAACGCGATCACCCGCGGAGCGCCCCCCGACTTCTGGTACGCGAGCTTGAGCGCGTTCTCGTTCACCAGCGCCCCGGAGGGCGCCACGAAGCAGTGCTTCAGGTTGGAGCCCTTCGCCGCCTCCTCTAGCAGCGCCTCGGAGAACTCGTACGGCTCGAAGCCGGTCTGGAGGTTGCCGTGCATCACCGTGTCGGTGATCGAGCCCAGGACGGCGTGCTGGATCAATTCGGGGTCCGAGTGCCCGAAGAAGTGGACGCCGATGCCGCAGATCATGTCCCACTTCACCGACCCGTCCGCCAGCTCGACGAGCGCCCCGTTGCCCAGGCCCGAGCCGATGTAGGGGTAGAGCAGCGCCCGCCCGCGCGCTTCGCCGGCCCGGGTCATGAGGCTGTCGTAGCTCTCCTTGAGCTCGGAGCGGGGCGGCCGGACGTCGGTGATCTCCGCGCCGTGCTCGCGCACCGACGCGGCGATCGCTTCGAGCGCCCGCTGCACGCCCGCCGAGGCGAAGAACCGCTCTCCCACCGTCGCCCGCGCCGCTGTCTGTGTCATGTGCCCTTCCTTGTGTCGTCACCGATCGTTGGGGGCCGGCCTTCCCCGGGTCTACCGGCGTTCTCGGACCTCGTGCCCGAATGCCCCGCCCGCCAGCCGGGCCAGGAGCACCGCGAGCAATTGGCACCGCTCCACCAGACTGGACAGATCGATCCATTCCTGGGGCGTGTGCAGCCCGCCCCCGCGAACACCCAGGGTATCGATGGTCGGCAGCCCCGCCGCCTGGAGCTGGTTCCCATCGCAGACGCCGCCGGTCCTGGCGAAGTCGAGCGTCTGCCCCAGATCCTCGGCGGCCGCCCTTGCAAGCAGCGCCAGGCGCTGCGTCGCCGGCAGCAGCGGCTTGGCGGGACGGTTGAAGCTGCGGAGCACCTCGACGCGCGGCATGGCGTCTGGGGCCGTGGCGAGCGCATCGAGGGCCGCCGCGATGCGGGCCGAGCCCTGTCCGTCGGCGAAGCGCACGTTCCCCCATGCGGCGGCGAAGTCCGGCACCGCGTTGGTGGCATTGCCGCCGAAGAGGGGCCCCACGCTGGCGATGATCCCGGCCTCGGGGCGCGGCAGCTCCGCGACGCGCACGAGCGTCCTCGCGAGCGCCGTGACCGCCGAAACACCCGCCGTGAAGTCGCGTCCGACGTGGGCCGACCGCCCGTACGCCCGCAGACAGAACTGCCCGCTCCCCATCCGTTCGATCGCCAGCTCGCCCCCCGGCAGCGCCGGCTCGACCGCCAGGCCGACGTCGTGCCTGCGGGCCTCCGACGCGAGCGCCCGGTCGGAGTGGTACGAGCCGGTCTCCTCGTCGCTGTTCAAGACGAAGGTCCAGCCGCAATCGATGCCGACCTCGTCGAGGCATTCGAGGGCGGCGACGGCGATCACCAGCCCGCCCTTCATATCGACGCAGCCCGGACCCATGGCCGTCCCGCGCCCGGGATCGATCGAGAGCTCGCGGAAGGACCCTCCCGGATCGTGGACCGTGTCGAGGTGCCCCGCAAGCAGCACGCGCGGGAGCGACGAGCGCAGGCGCGAGCACAGCGCCGTCGGCGGCGGCGCCTCGCCGGGAGTCCGGCCGTGGAGCCAATCCGGAGCGGGATCGCCCGGCGCGAGCGCGACCCCCGCCCCCAAGGCTCCGAGGCGCGCGGTGAGCCGCTCCCGCGTCTCGTCGAGGGCCGCACCGTTGCGTCCGCCGGTGGGGAGCGCCACGTGCAGGCGGAGGTCATCGAGCAACGCCCGCTCGCGCGACTTGATCGCGCTGCAGAGCCTCTGCTCGGCGGCCGAGAGCCGATCACTCCGGAGCGCAGCCATGGGTGAACCCTAGGGCGCGCTCAGGCGCCGAACGCACTCGAAGCGGCCGTCTCGAAGGCGGTGATCGCGAGGCCCGCCAGCAGCCCGGCGCCGATCACGAGCTTCGCCGCTCGGGCGCTGCGGGTCTCCGGGAGCCGGTCGAGCGGCAGACCCACTCCCCTGTTCAGCCGTCGCAGCCGGTCGCTGATCGACCCATGCCGCCAGGTGAAGCGGTCCGGCGGAAACCCGTTGATCATCGCGACCGCGCGCAGCGCCCCGGCCATCGAAGCCGCCCCGTGCTCCGAGACGGCCGGCCCGGCGCTCAGCCCCTCGCCGGAGAACCCGGACGCGCTCATGTGGCCCGCCGCGAAGGCATCCGCCTGCCACTCGAACCGCCGGCTCGCCCAGCCGAAGACGAGGAGCCCCACGCCGAACGCGGCGACGAGCAGCGCGACCGGCGTCCACCCCTGCGTGACCGGCCCGAGCCCTGCGGCCCGGGCCACGAGCGACAGGCCCGACCCGATGCACAACGCCGACGCCAGCATCGCCCCTGCGAGCCAGGGGATATGGTGGTGCCTCACGTGCGCGATCTCGTGCGCCGCCACGGCCTCGACCTGATCCGCCGGCAACGATTCCAGGAGCGCATCGGTGAGGATGATGTATCTCAGGCGCGGAAGGAACCCCACCACCGCCCCGTTGATCATCGCCCCGTGCGTCCGCCAGACCAGGATGCCGCGCACTCGCACGCCGTAGCGCGAGCACAGCCCGAGCAGGCGGTCGCGCAGCGCGCCCGGGCCCAGCGGGGCCGTATCCCACAGGTAGCGGAGCGCCACCGGCAGCATCGCCAGGATCGCCACCACGCCCGCGAGCTGCAGCGCCGCGGAGCCGTAGCCGAGCACGTCGCGATCGAGCAGCCACTCCGGCGCAACGCCCGTCCACGCCGGGGGCGCTGCCGGCCAACCGTTGGCCGCGAGCGACCGCTCCCAAAGCCCGTCACGGGCCATCCCCACCAACTCGGACCACGCGAGGACCACCACGACCGGCGCCGCCGCGAACAACAACTGCTGCCGCACCACGCCCCACCACCAGCCCCATGCGCCGGGCATGGGCGGGATGGAGAGGCCCTCGTCCAGCCGGCGGAAGATCAATGCCTCGCGCACGCGCCGCTCCACCGGCTCGGTCATCGCCCACGACGCCATCAGCAGCCCGAGCGCCGGCGCCGCCGCGACCAGCTCGTCCAGCGCCACCAGGTCGCCGCACCACCCCCGCACGAGATCGAGCCAGCCCACCGCCAGCACCGCGAACGCGTGCGCCGGAGCGGCGCTCGCGCGCACCAGGGCCGCCGCCCGCTCGTGCCTGGCCAGCGCCCTCGGGTCGCCCCGCCGGTCGAGCCGCCTCACGCACGCCCACGAGACGGCGCCGTGCAGCAGCAAGAGCCCCGCGAAGGGGAGCAGCGAGGCGAGAAGGGCGAGCGCCGGGTGCTGCCGCACCCACCCCGCGCCCGCGAGCGGCTCATCCACCAGGCCCCGCAGCGCGCCCGTGGCCAGAATGGCGATGACCAGCAGGTGCGTCATTGCCCGCCCGGCGCCCGGCGCAGCTCCCCGAGGTCCACGACCGCGCCGGTCGGGAAGTACGCGTCCGCGTTCAGCACGTCACGGCCCACCCCCGTGAGCACCAGGCAGGTGCGCCCGAATCTCGCGGCGTAATCCAGGTCCTCCGGGCTGGGGCCTGCGTAATCCCGGTTCCGCCACTGCGTTACGTGCATGTGGAAGTGGGCCAGCGCCGCGCTGCTGAAGTCGATCATCTCCCGCGGCGCGGTGAAACGCCGGTCGTCCGGCGTCGGCGATCCCCGCGGCGGGAAGTGCTGCACGTGGAAGCCCCGCGCGTCGGCCCACACCATGCCGCCGTGCTCGGTCGTCGAATCCCGCTCGTCGATGTCGGCGACCTCGAACAGGTCGCCCGCCGCCGCGCCGACCGCCTCATCGAGCACCAGCAGCGCAAGCACGTCCCCCCACGCGAGCGCATCCCGCGCCGTCGAGAGCCGCTCCGCGCTCGCGCTCACTGTTCCCCTGATCGACTTCGTGCGCGGCAGCACCTGCCTCCCGCGCAGGCGCTCCTCAAGTTCCGCGAGCAGTTCCTCACGCCCGGCGCCCAGCCACTCCGGACGGTTGAGCGAGGCCCACCGCACCGGCTCCACGTGGCGCAGCGCCAGCGACGCCCTCGCCTCGGGTCCCAGCCGGGCGGCCGCGCTGCTCGATTGCGCCCACCACTCCCCCAGCTCGCCCGCGCGCTCGCTGTCCAGCCGCAGCGCCCAGCGCAGCTCCTCCCCGCCGCCCGGCACCACGCCGAGCTCGTCCCGCATGCGCCGGAGCACGCTCAATACCCGCTGCCCCTCCTCGTCAGCGGCCGGGGCGGCGTCCAGCAGCGCCGCCCGCGCGCTCGGATCGGCGGAGAGCCGGCCCACGAGGTCCCACGCGGCTTCCCGCACGCGCATGTCGAGCGCCAGGCCCGCCGGCCCGGGATCTGTCCGCGGATCGAGAAACACCCCGAGCGCCACACGGTCCAGGGGCTGGTCCGGGTGCAGCCGGCGCAGGGCCTTGTACTCGCTCCGCTCCTCATCGCTCACCCCCGGCACGCGCCTCGCCAGGCTCCGCACCAGCGCCGGGGTGGCCTCGGTCCACCCGTGATCCGCCGCGGCGGTCGCGAGCACCGCCGCGGCGTAGCGCCCGGGTTCGGTCGGCAGCATCTCCCGGACGATCTGGAGCGAATCCTGCTCCTGGCCCTCCTGCCAGAGGATCGCCTCGAGCGCCGCCCCCCGCACCATCTCGGGCGTCTCGAGCGACCAGGCGAGCTCCTTCATGGCCAGGCGGAGGATCGAGGGGTCCGCCCGTCCCGACTCGGTGTCCGCCTTGGCTTGCTGGATCGCCTCGACGCGGTCGTCCACCGACAAGTCCGCCTGCCTGGCCGCGACGATCGGATCGCTCGACCGCACCCGCTCGTCACCCGCCGCACAGCCGCCGAGCACGCCGGTCATCGCGGCGAGCAACCAGAGAGCCTTCCGGTCCGGGGTCATCATGGCGGAGTCTATTTCTCCCGCGCCGCGCCGAGCGGTGATTGCGGACGAATCGGGGAGCCTGGTCTGCTATGATGTCCCGTGAGTATGCCCGGAACCGCAAAGACCGGCGGCGCCCCGCTCGATGCCGCGACGCTCGCGCGCATCAGCAAGGTCATCGAGCTGATGCGTCCGGCGATCCAGGCCGACGGGGGCGACGTCGAATTCGTCGAGGCCACCCCGGACGGGACGGTCTACGTGCGCTTCCACGGTGCGTGCATCGGGTGCCCCTCGAGCGACATCACGCTCCAGCTCGGCATCGAGCGCAACCTGCGTCAGCACGTGCCTGAAGTGCGCCAGGTCTGCGTCCGCGACTAACCTTTCAGAATCCAAACCGGTGCTTTCCTAGGGATTCGTCCGAATTCCCCGCGCGAAAGGTCTTGTGGGGCAGACCCACCAGGGTATAGTGGCCAACGGTGGGTCGAAGACGGTGCAAGGGAGGCGCACGATGTTGGTGATCACGAGGCGTGAAGGCGAGGAGATCGTCATCGGTGATCCGCGCAACCCCATCGGGGTGGTGCGGATAGCGTCGATCAAGGGGGAGCGCGTGCGCGTGGCGTTCGACTTCCCTCGCGACGTTGAGATCCACAGGCGGGAGATCGCCGATCAGATCGTCAGCGAAGCTCCCGTCGTGGCCGGCGTCATCAAGCCCGCAGCCGTCGTCTGAGCGAGACTCCGCCGCCCGCGTGCGCGAAGAGCGCCCGCGCAGCGATTGTCACTCCGGCGTCCCGCTGGACAGGTCGTAGATCCAGGCCTCGCCCGCACGCGAGTAGCTCAGGATCTCTTCCGGCCTGAAGAAGAGAGAGATCTCGCGCTCCGCGGCCTCCGGGCCGTCGGAGCCGTGGATCAGGTTGAAGCTGTTCGAGACGCCGAAATCGCCGCGGATCGTCCCCGCCTCGGCCTTTGAGCCGAAGGTCGCGCCCATCATTTTGCGGCAGATGCCGATCGCGCCCACGCCCCGCACCGCCATCACGAGCACCGGCGAGCTGGTCATGAACTTCACCAGCCCCGGGTAGAACCCCTTGCTCTGATGCGCCTCGTAGTGCTTGGCCGCGAGCTGCTGCGATATCTGCATCAGCTTGCACCCGACGATCTGCAGGCCCTTGTCCTCGAAGCGTCCGACGATGCGCCCCATGAGCCCGCGCTGGACCGCGTCGGGCTTGAGGATGATCAGTGTCGTCTCCATCGCTCTTTGCTCCTGTGCTCACCACCGCGTAGGGCGCGGGGCGAACGATAGGCGAAGAGGCCCATGCGGTCAGTGGCCCTGCCCACGCAAGCCCTACACCGGGCCCGCCCGAAAGCTCACACGGTCCCCGCGGGGACCGCCAACCCGTCGGCAGTCCACAGGAAGACCAACTGACCACCGACTCGGCCCCGACCGATCCAAAGCACGACCCGACGAGCCATCGGGCGCGCGAGCACCAGGGCCGCGAGCGATGTCGCCACCCCAGCGACGAACGCCGCCGCTCCAAACGACAGGCCGCATTCCCACTCCGCCAGAGTAATCGCGTATTCCCATCCGAATGCGCGATACGAATCAACGTAGTACGCGATCAGGCATGCGCCCGCGAGGCCCATCACCGCGATGCCGATGCGCACGAGTGTCGGCCCGCGCAAACGCGGCGCAACGATCGCGATGAGCACCGCCGCCGGAAGGATGCCCACGGGGAGCCACAGAAGGTCGGACAACGCCGAGGCGTCAGACCACGCCCCCACCGCACGAGCCTGCGCGAGCACGGGTCCGCGAGCCGTTGCCCACCAGTCTAGATCTACTCGGTCGAAAGCACCCCTGCTCAACGGGCTGCCCGACGTCTCCGAAGCCGCGATGTGCACCGCCAGCGGACCCGCGGCAGAAAAGCCGGTCGATTGAGCTAGCCCCCCCGCGAACGCTCCCAGCCCGAGAAACATCGCCGCCGGAAGGATGGCGGAGCGAGCACACCCTTTCGCTCTGGTCACGCGTCCACCGGACCGCCTGGGCGCCGTCGCGACATCGCCGCACTCAGGGCACCGCACAAGATGCAAGCCCAATCGCGCCTCCTCGCGGACGAGCTGACCCCGCAACTGATAGCCGCACACTTCGCACGCGCGATCGACCGCGACCGCCCCGATCGCGGGCATGTCGGCCAGAGTTTCAGCTCCGGGAGTGCTCATCTGGTGAGTTTACAGCTCGGAGGCTTCCGCGCCGCATCCTCAGAGCACCGCTCCTCCGATGCCGAGCCACTCCGACACCCCCACCGCGCTCAACACCCCCGCCGCGAACCCCAAGACGGCCGCCCCGATCAGCACCGCCAGCCCGAGGAAGAACGCGACCGCATCCGCGCGTCCGAGCCGATACCCGACCGAGCCGACTGTCCGCGCACGCGACCGCCACCAAGCAATGAAGGCGGTGAGGCAGCCGAGGAGCCACAACACCCAACCCGCAACCACCACGGCGAAATAGACCTCGCCATCGCGATCCCCCGCCCACAGCTCGATGAGTCCAACGAACAGCGCGGCGACGATAAACAGCGGCGCCACGAGCCACGGGAGGTGCAAGATCCACAGCGACCGCGCCCATGCGACGCGCAGGTACTCCCGCCGGTCGCTGCGGCAGCGGCACGCACCGAGCAGGCCGAGGCGCCAAGTCAACGCGAGTGCGAACGCCAGGACGACTATCGCGGCGCCCGCCGCCGTCGTGTCCCTTGTCACCAACGCCGTGCCGAGACCGTACGTGACAACCACGCACACCCAGCGCTGCACCGCCCGGAATCGACCATCTTCCTTCCATCGTGCGACCGCCTCGCGTCTCGCTTCCGCCGCCGTCAGCTCCACGATCGTCGCCCGCCACCCGCACTCCGGACATGTCCGAGAGCCCGACAGACCCGACGGGTAGCCGCACCGAGCGCAGAGGTGCGCGGCCGGCACTCCCTCCGCGCCATCGGCAACCTCCGCGCCTGCAGCCCTTTCAGCAACAGCTCCGCCGCTCATCATCGCCAACTACCGGCCCTGCCGTGCGCAGGTTCGTCCCGACGTCACGCGCACCCCGCCGCCCACACGTTGAGAAACGCCGACACGTCCAGGGTGTTGAACACGCCATCCCCGTTCATGTCCGCCGAGCCGTCGCCCGACGCCCAGGCATTCAAGAATGCCCCGACATCGAGCGTGTTCACCACGCCGTCGCCGTTAAAGTCCGCTTCGCACGGCTCGCCGAGCCTCGCCACGAACAGCCCCCGCTGCATGTCGCTCACGATCACCGTGCCGCTCGGGAAGAACGGGAAGCAGCTCCACGCGCCCGCAAATCCCGCGTTGTCCGTCTCCGGGTGCGTGTCGAGGTATGCGACCCGCTCCAGGTTGACCGGGTCCGTCGCGTCCAGCACCTGCAGCCCCGAGCGGTAGTTCGCCTGGAACAGCCTACCCTCGTGCCAGTACTGGTTGTGGTCGCTCGCCGGCAGCGGCCCCTGCCACATGCCGACGTACGCCGGCGTCGCCGGGTCCTCGACGCTGAAAATGTGCGTCGTCGTGAAGTCGCGCCCCTTGACCTCGTCGAACTCGTCGTCGACGTACAGGTACTTCCTGTCGCCCGAGAGCCATCCCTGGTGGCAGTACCGCGCACCGGGGTACACCACGTCGCTGATCATGTGCATGTCCGACTTGATCGTGACGTCGATCACGCGCACGCGCACGCCGTTGAACGCGTACGCCAGCTCCCGGCCCGCGTACGGCCCGGAGGTGTACGTCACGACCTGCGCCTCGTGGATGTAGTTGCCCGTCCAAGCTCCGACGATCGTCGGATCCGTCGGGTCGCTGCAATCCACCGCCACCAGCCCGCCGTTGGCGATGTTCGAGCCGCAGAGATAGATGAACCCGGAGTCCGGGTTCGACGCCAGCGTGTGCGTCGTCGCGTGCCCGTTCTGCGACTTGTTGCGCGCGAGCGTCGCGATGCCCTCGTCGGCGCGCGTGAGATCGATCACCTGGATCCCCGCGCCGCTCTCGTTCACGCTGTACGCGTACTCGCCGACCACCTTCATCTCGCGCCAGAAGCTGTCCGGGCCGTCCACGACGCCGAGCACCGCGGGGTTCGCCGGGTCCGTGATGTCCACGACGCCCGTGCCCGTCATCAGCCCGATCAGCGCGTACTCCCGCCCCGAGGGCGAGACGTGCCCCCAGCAGCTGCTGGCCGAGCTCGGGCCGGTAGGGAAGTCATCGAGCGAGATCCAGCTCATCAGCGTCACGCCGTCCGCGTCGAAGCCTCCGGCGCGCAGGTCGTCCCCCCACAGAGGACTCCCGGCGATCCCCGGGCCGCTGTACCGCTCGCCCCCACCGAGCGGCTTGGCGGGATCGGGGGCGGGCCCCTCGCCCTGGGCCCAAGCCGCCGTCGAGCCGCCCGCCGCCAAGGCCAGCCACGTGCCCGCGATCGCCACCCGCCGTCCTGCGCTCGCCATCTTCGATCCTCCTGCCCTGTCCCGGCCGAGAGTAACCGCGAGAGGCCGCGGGGCCAAGCGCCTGCTATCCTGCCCCCGACCGACCGAACCCCGACCGCCACCACGGAGGGTGGATATGACCGACGCGCCGAAGGGAAAGCGCACCAAGCGTGACGCCGCCGCCGAGGAGACCGACGGCGCGGCCCGGAAGCCCCGCGCCACCGCCGAGACGATGGCCAGCAAGCAGCGGGAGATCTCCGTCTCCGAGTTCTTCGCCAAGAACCGGCACCTCCTCGGCTTCGACAACCCGCGCAAGGCGCTGCTCACCACCGTCAAGGAAGCCGTGGACAACAGCCTGGACGCGTGCGAAGAGGCCGGCATCCTGCCCGACATCGAGGTGAAGATCGAGGAGCTGGTCGCGCCCCCCTCGCCCACCAAGCCTGGCCGCTACCGCGTCACCATCCTCGACAACGGCCCCGGCATCGTCCGCAAGCAGATCGAGAACATCTTCGGCCGCCTGCTCTACGGCTCCAAGTTCCACCGCCTCAAGATGTCGCGCGGCCAGCAGGGCATCGGCATCTCCGCCGCCGGCATGTACGGCCTGATGACCACCGGCAAGCCGATGATCATCCACACCCGGCCGAGCAGGAAGAAGCCGGCGCACCACCTCGAGCTGGCGATGGACACCAGCAAGAACCGCCCCGAGGTGACGGTGGACGTCGAGACCGACGACTTCCCCGAGACCAGCTCCGGCACCGGCACGCGCGTCGCCATCGAGCTCGAGGGCCGCTACGTCCGCGGCAAGGCGAGCGTCGAGGCCTACCTCGAGCAGACGGCCATCGCGAACCCGCACTGCCAGATCACCTTCATACCGCCGGGGAAGAACGCAGAGATCGCAGAGGAGGACGCAGAGAGCGCAGAGTCAAGGCAGGGGACCCTGGGTCTCAGTCAATCCGATCCCTCTGCGCCCTCCGCGTCCGACTCTGCGGCCTCTGCGTTCACTCGGACAACCGAGCTCCCGGACCGCATCGTCTACCCGCGCACCGTGCACGAACTGCCGCCGGAGACGATCGAGATCAAGCCGCACCCCTACGGCGTGGAGCTCGGCAGCTTCTTCCGCATGCTCAAGCAGACCGAGGAGAAGCAGCTCGCCGGCTTCTTCAAGAACGAGTTCTGCCGCGTGCCGCCGGCGGTGGTGTCGGACATCACCAAGGCCGCGAGCACGAAGGGCAAGTCGCTCACCGGACAGACGTGGGTGAAGAACGTCGATCACGCCGACGCCGAGCGGCTGTACCGGGCGCTGCAGGAGGCCAAGCTTCGGGCCCCGCCGACCGACTGCCTGGCCCCGATCGGCGTGCGGACGATGCTCGCGGGCATGCTCAAGGGCGTGCGGGCCGAGTTCTACGCCGCGAGCACGCGCAGCCCGGCCGTCTACCGCGGCAACCCCTTCCAGATCGAGGCCGCGATCGCCTTCGGCGGCGACCTTCCCGGCGACCAGCCCGCCCGCGTGATCCGCTTCGCCAACCGCGTCCCGCTGCTCTACCAGCAGTCGGCGTGCTCGTCGTTCAAGGCGATCGTGGACACGGCGTGGCGCAACTACGGGCTGAGCCAGCCGCGGGGCTCGGCGCCGGTGGGGCCGCTCGTCGTGATGATCCACATGGCGAGCGTGTGGGTGCCATTCACGAGCGAGAGCAAGGAGGCGATCGCCGACTACGACGAGATCCGCAAGGAGATGAAGCTGGCGCTGCAGGAGTGCGGGCGCAAGCTCGGCACGTACGTCCGCCGCCGCCAGCGCATGAAGCGCGAGAGCGAGAAGCGCGACGTCTTCGAGCGCTACATCGGCGAGATCGCCAAGAGCTGCGAGGCGCTGACCGGCACGGGTGCGAAGGACGTCTACGAGGCGCTCCTCAAGCAGGCCAAGCGCCGCACCGAGATCGCCGACGCCGTCCTCGACGAGGACGGCAAGATCGTCGCCTTCGCCGACGGGAACGGGCGGCTGGACGATGACGAGGGCGTGATCATCGTCGATCCGACCGGCGGCCAGCCCCCGAGCCCGCCGGCGGGCGGCGCCGCATCCCCGGCGAAGCCGGCCCCGAAGTCCGGCACGGCCTCGAAAGCGGGCACTTCGAGCGAGGTGAAACCCGATGCCGCGACGTCCCCCGTCGCCCCCAAGAAGAAACGCTCGAAGCGCCCCGCGTCCCCCGCTCCCGAGCAGCCCCGGCGCGACAAACCCACCCGCGAGAAACGTGCGGCCTCCCCCGCTCCCCCTCCACCCGGCAAGATCAAACCCCGCATGCGCCTGAATCCCGCGGGCGGGTTATTCGAGGTCACGGAGTGACAATCGCACGCTCTTCTGCCGCGGAGGGTCGTCGGTATCTAGCCACTGGTGAAGCGCGGCCCGCCAACGGGGGGCGCAGCGGAACCCGTGGTCCCCGTTCCTTCGCACCAAAGCCCCCGAGGGGCGAAGGAACTCGCTCGCTCACACGCACGGGCAACCTCGCAGTACCTCGTGCTAACACGCGCGCATTATGACGAAACGCTCCACAAACCCGAGTGCCGCTCCACCCGCGCGCCTCGCTCGCGCCGACGCGGCTCGCAATACCGCGGAGGCCGCATTCATCCAAGACGGCGAAATGGACTCGCCGCGCCTCAACAAGCTCTTCGCCCCCGCGATGCTTGAAGCAGGCGCGACGAAGTCAGGGTCATATTGGCTCCTCCGGGGTAAGCCCGTCTGCACGGGAATGTGGCTGCAGCGTTCGCAATGGAGCCGACTCTGGTATGTCAACATCGGCGCGTGTCTCGCTCGCAACATCCCCGGCAAGCTCTACGAGTTTCCTTGGACCGATCGACGGTACGTCGACACTCTGCGTCGGCGAGGCTCGCGAGGAGACTTGCTGGACTTCGAGGATATTGGCATGAATCGCAGTCGCCGATTGCGCGAGATTCGCACGTTTGCCGAGCGACTGGCAGCAGAAATGCAGATCCTGCTGGATGTACGAAAGCTCCGCACGGTGGCGGATCGGTCCGACCAAGCGATCGTGCCGCGATTTCGGGAGTGGCTGAGAAAGCAGTCCGCGCTAGTCGCTCCATAATGGAAGCACCGATAATGGCCAAGAAAACCACCAAGAAGAAAGCCCCCCCCTCCGCAAGCGCGCCCGCCGCCAAGCGCGAGAACCCCTGGGCCCACCGCGACTCCAAGACCGCGGCCTCCCTCGAGAAGCTCGCCGACGGCGTTGTCAAATCCGCTCTCTCCGGACGCGAGCCCAAGTTCGACGTCCCCACCCGGGCCGCCTCCAACACCAAGTGGAACAAATCCCGCGGCATCCTGCAGATGGGCCCCGCCGTCAGCAGCCGCGAGCTCTTCAACCTGGGTCAGGCCCGCGGCTTCATGCAGACGCTGCTCCACGGCCAGGGCATCCAGGCCCTGATCGCCGAGGGCAAGACCTCCAGCCTCCGCGGCATGTTCTACAAGGGCCTCCACACCATCCAGGGCACCAAGGAGAAAACCTTCGACGATCAGACCGAGAGCGACAAGGTGCTCGAAGACCTGGAGGTGACGCTCGGCGCGCTGCGCGAGGAGCTCCACGTCTTCGCCAAGAAGCGCGGCACCATGGTCGGCAACATCACCGTCATCGACTCCGGCGACGAGATCAACTGCCGGCGCATGGGCTCCGGCGGCTACGCCATCCCCTCCATCTGTGAGCCCGAGGTGCTCCAGTTCAAGGAGGTCGGCGCCGACTTCATCCTCCACGTCGAGAAGGACACCGTCTGGCAGCGCTTCAACGAGGACCGCTTCTGGGAGACGCACAACTGCATCTTGACCGAGGGCTCGGGCCAGCCGACCCGGGGCGTGCGCCGCCTCCTCCACCGCCTGCACAAGGAGCACGGCCTGCCGGTCATCTGCCTGCTCGACCGCGACCCCTGGGGGCACTACATCTACAGCGTTATCAAGCAGGGCTCGATCTCCCTCGCCTTCGAGAGCGAGCGTCTCGCGATCCCCGAGGCCAAGTTCCTCGGCATCCGGTCCAAGGACTACAAGGAGTGCAACCTCTCCGACGATGTCCAGATCGCCCTCAACGACAAGGACATCGCCCGCGCCAAGCAGATCAAGGAGTACCCGTGGTTCAGGGACGACCGCGCCTGGCAGCGCGAGATCGACAAGATGCTCGCCAACGGCTTCAAGATGGAGGTCGAAGGCCTGATCACCAAGGACATCAGCTACGTCACCGAGACCTACGTGCCCGAACGTCTCGCGGCGAAAGACTGGCTCAGTTAAGTCCGGCGTGCGGCTGATGCCGAGCCTGGAGGGCTCGTCGTCCGTAGCCGGGGGTGGAAGCCCCGCAGCGGCGACACCCCCCCGAGTTCTCCCCCACCACCGCGGGACCCCGGAGGGGTCCTCGTGATAGCAGTGCCCCACCCGGCGCAAAGGCGCGGTGCGCGCCAGTCAAGCTCTGCTCCCTGTGACCTTGAGCGGCGCCGCTCACCCCGAGCGACCGGCGTGCCGAATCCCGCTACGCTGCCCCTCATGCGAATCATCGTCCTCACGCTCGCGGCTGTCGCCTCGCTCGCCGGCGCGCAGACGCCCATTCCCGCCGACCCCGAGCCCCGCTGGTGGAAGGGCAATCTCCACACCCACACCTTCTGGTCCGACGGGGACGGCTTCCCCGAGATGGTCGCCGAGTGGTACGCCAACAACGGCTACAACTTCCTCGCCCTCTCTGACCACAACACGCTCAGCCAGGGCGACCGCTGGATCTCGATCAAGGCCGTGGACGAGCGCTCGCGCGGGTCGGCATTCCCCGCCTACGTCGATCGCTTCGGTGAGACCTGGGTCGAGACCCGCGGCGAGGGCGACGCTCTGGAGATCCGCCTCAAGCCCTTCGACGAGTACCGGGCGCTTGTGGAGGAGCGCGGCCGCTTCGTCATGTTCCAGGCCGAGGAGATCACCGACAGGTTCGAGAATCGCCCCATCCACATCAACGCGACGAATGTCGCCGGCGTGATCGAGCCCCAGCACGGCGAGAGCATTGAGGACGTGATCCGGCGCAACCTCCGGGCGATCGAGGCCCACGCCGCGGAGCACGGGCGCGAGGTGCTCGGCCACCTCAACCACCCGAACTTCGGCTACGGCGTGACCGCCGAGGACATCGTGCCGGTGCTCCAGGACCGCTTCTTCGAGGTGTTCAACGGGCACACCAGCGTCCACAACGCCGGCGACGAGCGGCACGCCTCCACGGAGCGCATCTGGGACATCGTCAACACCTTCCGCATCGCCGAGCTCGGCGCGCCGCCCCTCTACGGCCTCGCGACCGACGACAGCCACAGCTACCACGGGCACAGCGCCGTCTCGATCCCCGGGCGCGGGTGGGTCATGGTCCGGGCCCGCCACCTCACGCCCGAGTCGATCATCCGCGCGATGAACGCCGGCGACTTCTACGCCTCGACCGGCGTCGCGCTCGACGAGGTCGCCTTCGACGAGTCCACGCGCACCCTCACCATCCGCGTCGCGCCGTCCGAGGGCGAGGCCTACGTCACCCGATTCGTCGGCACGCGGCGCGGCGCACCCCTCGCCGGCGAACCCATCGACGCCGACGGCGCCCCGCTCCCACTCACCCGGCGATACTCGGCCGAGATCGGCGAGACGCTCTCCGAGGTCCGCGGCACTGTCGCCGCGTACACCCTCGCCGGCGACGAGCTCTACGTCCGAGCGATCGTCGAGAGCGACGCCCCGCCCGAGCGACCCACCCGCGAGAGCCTGCGGAAGCAGGCGTGGACCCAACCGGTGGGTTGGCGCTCGCGCCCGTAGCCGTGGGTGAATTCCTGAGGGCAGTGGATCTTGCCCAGCTTCACAGGGTCCGCCTTAGGTTGCACCGATTCGCGCAAGAAACACCGAAGCGCCATTGCACGAAACCGAACCTCCGGGTAGTCTGTGGGTGACGCGCCGGCGAGCGTCTTTCTGGACGCTTCCCCCGACGGATCCCGGCGCGCCGCGGCGAGGAGCACGCACGAGGCTGTGTTGCCGCGCCCCACAACATTTGGCGGCTGGGATCCCTCGCCCCTCCCCCGGCCGTCGCGACTGTGCGTCGGAGAGCGCCCGGAGGAAGCGCTCGCCGGAGCACTCGCGACGGCCGTTCCCTTTTTGGGAGGCGCTGCGGAATACCCGCCCGAATCGTTCCCCGCTGGTCACCGAGTCCACACCGCCGCGAGGCCGATCCGCCCCACCCCGATCGGCACGCCTCGGTCGCATCGCCGCCCATGCGTCATCGACCAGCCCCCCGCGGGCGCTCCACACGCGGTACCCTCGACGCACGAACTGCCTGCGAGCGGTTCGTGAACGCGACGGCGTCGGGGGCGTATCGGGGGTGCGGAGGGTTCGGGTGGTGCGTTCGAAGCGACTGAAGACGACGGTGAACAAGTGGTCGCGGAAGCTGCACCGGTGGGGGTCGATCGCGACCGCGCTGCCGCTGCTGATCGTGCTGTGCACCGGGGTGATGCTGCAGCTCAAGAAGCAGATCCAGTGGATCCAGCCGCCCACGGCGGAGGCCGAGCCGGGGCCGCTGGAGATCTCGGTCGAGGAGATCGTGGCCGCGGTGTGCTCGGTGGAGGAGGTCGGCGCGACGGGGTGGGACGAGATCCAGCGGGTGGACTTCCGGCCCGACGACGGGCTGGTGAAGGTGCAGTGCGACGGGGACTGGGAGGTGCAGGTGTGCGCGCGGACCGGCGCGGTGCTGCAGCACGCCACGCGTCGGAGCGACCTCATCGAGGCGCTCCACGACGGCTCGTGGTTCCACGACTCTGCCAAGCTCTTCATCTTCCTGCCGAGCGGGATGATCGTGCTCGTCCTGTGGGTGACAGGGATGTGGCTGTGGGTGATGCCGTATTTGAGGAGGCGGTGAGCGAGATGCCCGGGCTCTCGTGGCTGGTTGTTGAGAGGCGGAGGACCAGCGCGCCGATCGAGCGCGCGGTACACCCGCTCCATGATCGCAGTGTGGATTTCGGCCGCCTTTCGCGAGCACACTCAGGAGCGACGGGCCCCCACTC
>DASRXL010000126.1:0-3275 GCA_035654175.1 Phycisphaerales bacterium | reverse complement strand
GAGCAGGACCGCTACTTCGCCTGGCTGCGGGCGGCGCGGCGCTGGCCGGGGGGGATGAGCTTCGCGGGGTTCATCGACGCGATCGAGCGGGACGCGCTCGAGCGGCTGGACGAGGCGGCGCGGGCGCGGGTGGAGGCGAAGCTCGCGGCGACGAGCGAGGCGGAGATCGTGAGGCCCGCGCCGGCGCGGCCGTTCGTGCAGCACTGGACGGTGGAGAGCGCGCTGGGGGCGGTGGAGGGGGCGGGGGGCGAGCGGTCGCTTGCGCGCGGGGCGGCGATGTTCGCGGCGGCGCGGTGTGTGGAGTGCCACCGGTTCGGGAGCGCGGGCGGGGCCACAGGGCCGGACCTGACGGGCGTCGCGCGCCGCTTCTCGCGCCGGGATCTGCTCGAGGCGATCATCGAGCCGTCGAGGGTGGTGAGCGATCAGTACCGGGCGTCGGTCGTGAAGCTCACCGACGGGCGCGAGCTGACGGGGCGGCTGCTCCAGATCACCGGCGGGCGAATGGACGTATTGACCGATCCCTTCTCGCATGCGGTGGTGTCGGTTGCGCCGGGAGCGATCGAGAGCGTGGAGGAGTCGGAGGTGTCTCCGATGTTGCCGGGGCTGCTGGATACGCTCGACGCGGGGGAGATCGCGGATCTCGTGGCGTATCTGGAGTCGGGGGCGGGGGCGGGGGGATGACAGGGGTGACGGGGGTGACGGGGGTGACAGGGGTGAGTGGGTGATGGGGTGATGGGGTGAGCGCAGCGAGCAGAGAGCAGAGAGCGGAGAACGGGGACGAAGACGGAGGGACGGAGAGATAGAGGGAGAGAGGGAGGCGTGGAGGGCGAGTAGAAGGGGAGCCGCCCCGAGGGGCGGGGTACCCGGGGAGGGGTGATGTCGTTTGGATTGGGGCGAGGTCGGGCGCTTGATGATGCGCCAGGCGTGGTCGGCGTTGACGCGCGGGAGTTGCCGGCCCTGCCGGACGCGATCGCGGAGGATCCGCGGGCGGGGGTGGTTGAGCCGCGGGCGTGGTTCGACGAGCCGGGGCTGCCGTTCGAGATCGAGATCGGGTCGGGGAAGGGGACGTTCTTGGTGCAGCAGGCGATGCTGCAGCCGGGGGTGAACTTTCTCGGGATCGAATGGGCGCGGGAGTTCTATCTCTATGCCGCGGACAGGGTGCGGCGGCGGCGGGAGCGCGGGCTGCTCGCGAACGTTCGCCTGCTGAACGCGGACGCGACGAGCTTTGTGCGTTGGCGCGTGCCGGACGGGATCGTGAGGGTCGTGCATCTGTATTTCAGCGATCCGTGGCCGAAGACGCGCCACCACAAGAAGCGTGTGGTGCAGGACCGGTTCATGGGTGACGTGTGGCGGGTGCTGGAGCCGGGGGGCGAGCTGCGGGTCGTCACGGATCACGACGAGCTGTGGGATTGGGATCTTGCGCACTTTGCGCGGTGGACCGGGGCGCGCGGTTGGGAGCTGCTGCGCGGGTACGGGTCCGTCGAGCGGGCCGGCGGGGGCGGGCCGTTCGAGATGTTGCCGTTCGATCGTCCGGAGAGCGCAGGGCACGGCGAACTGGTGGGGACGAACTTCGAGCGGAAGTTCCGGCGTGCAGGGAGCGGGTTCCACGCGGCCGTGCTTCGGAAGCGGGTGTGATTCGCGACGCCGCCAGAGATGAACGCGGGGGCGCGGAGAGAAGCGAGGAACGCGGAGAGAGATAGATGGAGGGGAGATCGAGGGCTGGCTCGGTTCGCGCCTTCGCTGCTCTCCGATGCTCCGCGTTCTGCCGTGTGGCGCCCTCTCGGGCGCGTGCCGGCAGGGGCGTACGATCGGGTTGTGGGAAACGCGGCGTCGAGGGCGGTGGTGTTGTTGTCGGGCGGGCTGGATAGCGCGACGGCGCTGGCGTGCGCGCGGGAGGCGGGGTTTACGTGCTGCTGCCTGAGCTTCGACTATGGGCAGCGGCACCGGTTCGAGCTCGACGCGGCGGCGAGAGTCGCGGCCCAGCTTGGGGCGGACGAGCATCGTGTGGTGTCGATCGACCTGCGGGCGATCGGCGGCAGCGCGCTGACCGACGATATTCCGGTGCCGAAGGGGGGCGAGATCGCGTCGGGTATTCCGGCGACGTACGTGCCGGCGCGGAATCTGGTGTTCCTGAGCGTGGCGGCTGGTTGCGCGGAGGTGGTGGGCGCGCAGGACATCTTTATCGGCGTGAACGCGGTGGACTACTCGGGGTATCCGGATTGCAGGCCGGAGTTCATCGCGGCGTTTGTCGCGGCCGCGAACGCGGGGACGAGGGCGGGCGTAGAGGGACGCGGCTTCCGTGTCCACACGCCGCTGATCGCGATGAGCAAGGCGGAGATCATCAGGACGGGTGCGCGTCTGGGAGTGGACTACTCGCTCACGCAGTCGTGCTACGACCCGGACGAGCGGGGGCGCGCGTGCGGGGCGTGCGCATCATGCGCGATCCGGCGGCGGGGGTTTGAGGAGGCGGGGGTGGAGGATCCGACGGTGTATGGGCGAGGGGCGCGGCGACCATAGGCCTATGGGACGCAGAGGACCGGTGGATTCACGAATCGGGTGAGCGATGGCGGAGACGGCGCTTCCCATCTCGGAGACCTTCGTCTCGCTCCAGGGCGAGGGGAAGCTCACCGGCGTGCCGAGCTGGTTCGTGCGCGTGAGCGGCTGCAACCTGCGGTGCGCGTGGTGCGACACGCCGCACGCGAGCTGGGCGCCGGAGGGGGGGAAGCGGCCGATCTCCGATCTGGTGGAGGAGGCGCGGGGCAGCGGCGTGGTGCACGCGGTGGTGACCGGCGGCGAGCCGATGATGTTCGGGCACACGGTCGAGCTGACGCGTCGGCTGCGGGAAGCGCAGATGCACGTGACCATCGAGACGGCGGGGACGCTCTTCCGTCCGGTGGGCTGCGACCTCATGAGCATCAGCCCGAAGCTGGCGAGCTCGACGCCCCGGGAGGGCGACGAGCGCGACCCGCTGGGGTTGTGGCGCGAGCGTCACGAGCTGCGCCGGCTGAACGTGGACGCGCTGCAGAAGCTGATCGACACCTACGCGGAGCGGCAACTGAAATTCGTGGTGTGCGGGCCTGACGATCTCGGAGAGATCGAGGGCCTGCTCTCGCGGGTGCGGGGGTGGGCGCCTGGGGACGTGCAACTGATGCCGGAGGGGACGAGCGTGCCGGACGCGGAGCGCGTGGCGTGGGTCGTCGCGGCGTGCATCGCGCGGGGGTGGCGGTATTGCCACCGGCTGCACGTGGAGTTGTTCGGGAATCGGAGAGGGACGT
>DASRXL010000125.1:0-6848 GCA_035654175.1 Phycisphaerales bacterium | reverse complement strand
CGCTCGCGGGCGCCGACGAGGTCGCCTGGTCCGAGTGGGTGACGCTCGAGCCCGGGGCGGTGCCGGTCCGATTCGAATTCGCTCGCGACGGCGATGCCGACGCCCGCTTCCGCGCCATGTGGGAAATGGAGCGCAGCGGCCTGAGCGGCTTCGTCGCCGAGCCGATCCCCTCCGCGTACGTGGGCATCCCAATCGCCTCCGCGGCCGGCGCGGCGCACGCCCGCGAGGTCGCGCGCGGGCGCGTTCTCCTGGGGGATCTCGGCTGCATCAATTGCCATGCATCGCCGGGCGGCGCGTCGATCGCACGACCCGCGCCCGATCTCTCCGGCGCGGCGCAGCGAGCCGACGGCCGGTGGATGCTGGCGTGGATCAGCGATCCGCAGCACGGCAAGCCCGGGTCGGGGATGCCCGACGTCATCCCCGACTCGCCGCAGGGCGCGGCCGACGCATGGGCCATCGTGGCATTCCTCACCAGCCTTGCCGAGCCCGCGGATTGGCCCGCCGCGGCCAGTGAGGCCGCCGCGATCGGCAGGGGGCGGGAGCTCTACGAGAGCGTCGGATGCATGGCGTGCCACGGGAGCGCCGACGGCGGCCACGGCCCCTGGACGCCACCCTCGCCCTTCGGCGATGTGCGGGCGAAGTGGAACCCCGCCGCGCTCGCGGCATTTCTGCGCGAGCCGCACGGAGCACGGCCCGCAGGGCGCATGCCCTCGCTGCTGCTCAGCGACGAGGAGTCCGACCTCCTCGCCACCTATCTGATTTCCGTCTGGGGCGCCGGAGAGGGCCCGCAGCAGGGCGCGACCCCGGCCCAGGTCGAGCTTGGCCGGGCCGCGTTCGCCGACCGTGGGTGCGCGAGCTGCCACGCGATCGACGGCGTCGAGGCGGCGCCGCCGGCCAAGGCCCTCGCCGCGCTGAGCCTCGAAGCCGGGTGTCTCCACGCGGCCGACGCCGATACCCCCCGTTACTCCCTCAGCGAGGCGGATGCCGCGGCGCTGCGCGCGGCGATCGGCGCGGTCTCGGGCTGGAAGGAGACGGCGAGCGCGCCGATCGACCACGCGTCGCTCGCGATCGAGGCCCTCAACTGCGTCGCCTGCCACGAGTGGCACGAGCGCGGCGGCGTCGCGCCGGCCGTGCGCGACAGGTTTGAATCCGTCGAGGACACCGACCTCGGCGACGAGGGCCGCCTCCCGCCCCGCCTCGGCGGCGTCGGCTGGAAGCTCACGAGCGCGTGGCTCGCGCAGGTGATCGGCGAGGGCGCTCGCGCCCGCCCCTACATGAAGGCTCGCATGCCGGTCTTCCCGACCGACCACGCCGCGGCGCTGGTCGACGAGCTCGCGCTGCTCTCCGGCGTCTGGCCCGGCGAGGACCGGCGCGAGCCGGAGGTGAACGACGCGCTCGTCCAGGGCGGGCTCAAGCTCGTCGGCGCGGGAGCGTTCAACTGCATCTCCTGCCACGTCTTTGCTGATACACCGCCGGCCGGCGTGCCGGGGCCGGATATTGCGCGGTTCGGCGAGCGCCTGCGCTACGACTGGTGGAGCCGGTACATCCACGCGCCCTCCCGCTTCAAGCCGCTCACGCGCATGCCGGCGTTCTTCGCCGGAGGCCAGACCGCCCAGACCGCGATCCTTGGCGGCGAGGTCGGCCGGCAGGTGGACGCCATGTGGGCGTACTTCTCGCTCGGCGAGCTCTTCATGCCGCCGCCCGAGGGGATCATGACCGCCGGCGGCCTGTCGGTCGCGGTCACCGACGAGCCGATCGTGCTGCGCACGTTCCTGAGGGACGTCGGCGCGAGGGGCGTCGCCGTGGGCTTCCCCGCGGGCGTCCACTTCGCGTACGACGCCGCGACTGCGCGGCTCGCGTACGCCTGGACCGGCAGCTTCCTGGATGCCGCCGGGGCGTGGTCCGGTCGGGGGGGGAGCGTCGTTGAGGGCCAGGGGCCAACCGCGTGGACCGCGCCGCCGGGGCCGCCGATCACACTGGAAAGCCCGCGCGGCGAAGCCGGACCGAGCGAGGCGTGGTCGTTCCGCGGGTATCGCCTCGATGAGCTCGGCGCGCCGACCTTCATGAGCGAGGCCGGCGGAGTCTCGGTCGCGGAGACATTCCACCCGTACCCCCGCGCCGGCGTGCTCTTCTCGCGCGTGCTCGAGATCTCGGGCGCCGTGCAGGGGCGGGCGCTGATCCTCCGGCCCGGCGAGCGGGCGAACGTCGTCGGGGTGGCCGGCGGCTCGGCCGAGGAGGCCGGGGGAGCCGTCCGCGTGACGGCGCAGAGCGATCGCGTGCGGATCGAGCTGGAGGTGCTGCCATGAGATTGCTCCCGCCCGTGGCGATGGCGCTCGCCGCCGCATGCGCTGGCGCGCAGCAGATCGATTTCGGCCCCGTGGAGTACCGCGCGCTCGGGACGCGCGAGCAGACGGAGCAGGCCATGATTGCGGCCCTGACCGATCAGGCGGATCTCGCCTGGGGGCCCTGGTACATCCTGAGCCCATTCCCCGGCAACGACCGCGACGGCTCGCTCAAGGCCCCGCTCCCCCCGGAGCAGGAGCTCGCCCGCATGGGCGCGGGCGGCGCGGGACCGGACCTCGGCGCGGTGTACCAGGGCAAGCGCGGCGTCGAGGCTGCGTGGCGGGAGCTGGGCGTCATCGACAATCAGCGGATCGACCTGCGCATCCACGACGACGACGAGCTGAACGAGAACGGGATCGCGTACCTCTACCGCACGGTCACCGCGGAGAAGGCCGGCCCTCTCCCGGTGACCATGGGCTCCGACGACGGCCTCCGCTTCTGGCTCAACGGCAAGCTGCTCGCCGAGGCCGATGTGCCGCGCGGCCTGAACCCCGACGATCACCGCCTCACGCTCCGCCTGGAGCGGGGAGTGAACCACATCCTGGTCAAGGTTTCGCAAGGGGCGGTCGGCTGGGACTACCAGTTGAACTGGCGGCGCGAGCTCGATCCCTCCACCGACGCCAAGCTTCAGGCGGCCCTCAACCGCGACTTCCCCACCAGCGAGCAGCCGTACTACTCGATCGAGACGATCCCCGTGCCCCGGGACATCGTCCTCGAGGTGGGGGGGCTCGCCTCGCTGCGCGACGGCAGGCTCGCGGTGAGCACGCGGCGCGGCGACGTGTACCTCGTCGACTACACCGGCGCGAGCGGCGGCTCCGTCTTCGAGCCCACGTTCACCAGGTTCGCGCGCGGGCTGCACGAGGCCCTGGGCCTCGCGGCGCGTGAGGAAGACGGGCGCGAGGTGCTCTACGCCGTGCAGAGGGGCGAGCTGACGCGCCTCGTCGATCTCGACGGCGACGACAGGTGCGACGTGTACGAGACCTTCTGCGACGATTGGGGCATCAGCGGCAACTACCACGAGTTCAGCTTCGGGCCCAAGTTCGACGCCGACGGCAATGCATGGGTCTCCTTCAACGTCGGGTTCTGCGGGTCGCTGGGCAAGAGCGTCGCCCCGCTGCGCGGCTGGATCGCCAAGATCACGCCCGACGGCGAGCTCATCCCTGTCTCCGACGGCGCGCGATCGCCCAACGGCCTCGGCATCCTGCCGTCCGGCGAGGTCTTCTACGTGGACAACCAGGGCGACTACGTCGGCACCAACCGGATGAGCTTCGTCGCCCACGACCTCTGGCAGGGGCATCCCTCCAGCCTGCACTGGCGCGACGAATACCAGGGGTTCACGCGCGAGCCGGAGCGCCAGCGGGCGACCATCTGGTTCCCCTATCAGAAGATGGGCCAGTCCACCGCCGACATCGTGGTGGACGCGACCGGCGGGAAGTTCGGCCCCTTCGCCGGCCAGGTGTTCGTCGGCGACCAGATGAACGCGGCCGTCTACCGCGTCACCCTCGAGCAGGTCGAGGGCCACTGGCAGGGGGCGTGCTATCCCTTCCGCGAGGGCGGCGACTGCGGGGTCAACCGCATCGAGTTCGACGCGGAAGGCTCCATGCTCATCGGCCAGACCGATCGCGGCTGGGGCTCGCTCGGGCGCAAGCGCTACGGCATCCAGCGGATCCGCTGGTCCGGCCGCACGCCCTTCGAAATCCACCGGATGCGCGTCGCCCCCGACGGCTTCGAGCTCACCTTCACTCAGGATGTGGACGCCGGCGCGGCGGGGAACCCCGCCTCCTACGCGATGTCCAGCTACACCTACGAGTACCACAAGACCTACGGCTCCGACGAGATGGAGACACAAACGCCGACCATCCGCGAAGCGAGCGTCGTAGACGCAAGGACCGTGCGCCTCGTGGTCGACGGGCTGCGTGCGGGCGGTGAGGGATACGTCCACGAGCTGCACGCCGCCGGCGTTCGCAACGCCGCGGGCGATCCGCTGCTCCACGACACCGCGTACTACACCCTCCAGCGTCTGCCCGGCGCCTCGTGAGGGTTCGGCGTCCCGACTCCCGCGCTGGTTCATATTTGCGCGCGCACCCATGGCCGCGCCGCGCCCCCTCGCCGAGGATTTCTCAGAAAAACTTTGCGCCTTGGCCTCCAAGCACTTGCGCCCCTGTTCGCACCCGCAAACATCCACGTCTGCGCGCGCAGAACCCGCCCGCGCCCCTATTTATGAGGGCACCGCGCGGCCCGCTCTCGACAACGTGAGTTCGTTCCACGCACACAGGTGACGGGGCGGGTCGTTCCGCACTCGCACGCTCCGGGTGGGGCCGTCTTGGCAGCGGCTGGTCCCCGGAGTCACCGGACCGGTCCATCAAACGTGCAACTGTCTCGCAAGCCCGATCGGCACTCAGAAAGGAACCCCCGCCCCGCTCACCATTCGCCGCACGCATCACTCCGGGCCTACCAGCAGATCTCGGGTGCCACTGGTCAGCCGCTGCTCTGAGCGGCCGACCAGTGCGACACCTCCCGACATCAACTAGACCCCGCCCGTGCTAACTTTCGGCGGAGGCTCTGCGCAGCCGACTTGTGCGAGCTCTCCCGAGCCAACACCAGCCCGGCGCCCGCGCCGCGCGCAGGCCACGCGATCTCTTGGCGCCAATCCGCGGAATCTATCTCGCCCCGACCCGCTGCCGCGCGTCCGCCAGCGCCGCCCGGACGCGCGCCGGGGCGGTGCCCCCCTGCACGTCGCGCTTCGCGAGGGTCGCCTCGAGCGTGAGACGGCGATAGACGTCCTGCTTCGCGGCGGGCGCGTGCTCGCGCAGCTCCCCGAGCGCCAGATCCTCCAGGGTCGCCCCGCGCGCGAGCGCCAGCCGCACCAAAGCCCCGACCTGCTCGTGCGCGTCCCGGAACGGCACGCCCTCCTCGACCAGGTAGTCCGCCAGCTCCGTGGCGTTGGCGAAGCCGCCCAGCGCCGCCCCGCGGCATCGCTCCCGCTGGAATGTGCAGCCGTCGATCACCCTGGACGCGATGCGCAGGCACAGCCCCAGCTGATCGAACGCCTCGAACAGAGGCTCCTTGTCCTCCTGCAGATCCTTGTTGTACGCGAACGGCAGGCCCTTGAGCGTCACGAGAAACCCGGTATGGAGGCCGATGACGCGCCCGGCCTTGCCCCTGAGCAGCTCGCAGGCGTCCGGATTCTTCTTCTGGGGCATGATCGAGGAGCCGCTGGTGACGGCGTCGTCCATCTCGACGAGGCCGAACTCGCCGCTCGAGTACAGGATCAGCTCCTCGCCCAGCCGGGAAAGGTGCGTGGCGCACAGCGCCGCCGCTCCGAGCGTCTCGGCGACGAAGTCGCGATCGGCGACAGCGTCCATGCTGTTCGGGGTCGGACCGTCGAACCCGAGATCGCGGGCGAGCGCGTCGCGGTCGATGGGGTAAGCCGTGCCGGCGAGCGCGGCCGACCCCAGCGGGCACCGGTTCAGCCGACGCCGCGCGTCTTCCAGACGCTCCGCGTCGCGATCGAACGCCTCGAAGTGGGCCAGGGCCCAGTGCGCGAGGAGCACAGGCTGCGCGCGCTGAAGGTGGGTGTAGCCCGGGAACGGGGTGTCGATCTCCCGTTCCGCGAGCGCCGCGAGCGATCGCTGCAGCTCGCGCAGCTCCGCCGTGCGCGCGTCGATCGCGCCGCGCGTCCAGAGCCGCAGGTCGGTCGCCACCTGGTCGTTGCGCGAACGCCCGGTGTGCAGCTTCTTGCCCAAGGAGCCCAGCATCTGCACCAGCCGCTGCTCCACCCAGGTGTGAACGTCCTCCGCACCCGAATCGATCGGCGGGTGCGGCATCTCCGCGGCCTCGGCGTCGAGATCCGCCAGGGCGCCGTCGAGCCGGGCCGTCTCCTCGGCGGACAGCACGCCCGCCCGCCCGAGCGCCGCCGCCCACGCGCGCGAGCCGGCGATGTCCTGGCGGGCCAGGCGCCAGTCGAACGTCAGCGAGTCGTTGATGGCGCGGAACAGGGCGTCCGGCCCGGAGGCGAAGCGTCCGCCCCAGAGGGCGTGGGTGGGGGTCGTCATGCGCCCAGTGTACGAGCGGTCGACCGCCGCTCCGCCAGCCGAGCCCCAAGCCCGGCGCGAGCCCCCGGTTATTCTCTGGCAATGCAAACCACACCCGAGGATGAGTTCATGGCGGCGGTGCGCTCCGGCGACCTCGCGGCCGCACAGCGCATGCTCCGGCGACAGCCGGAGCTCGCGAACGCCCGCGACGCCCGCTGCTTCGGGGCGACGGCGCTGAACCACGCCTCCGCCGCCGGCAATCGAGCGATGATCGACCTCCTGCTCGACCATGGGGCCGGTCCGGACGAGGCGAGCGACTGGTGGGCGGGCGGGTTCCGCCCGCTGGACGGCGCCGACGACGAGACGAGCGAGTACCTGCTCTCGCGCGGGGCGACGCTCACCGTCCACGCCGCGGCCCGGCTCGGCAAGCTCGACGAGCTCCGGCGAATGCTCGAGCGCGAGCCCGCCCTC
>DASRXL010000124.1:0-22309 GCA_035654175.1 Phycisphaerales bacterium | reverse complement strand
CAGCGTGCGGATGTGGTCGGCGGTGACGCGGTAGGCGGTGTCGATGTTGCCGTGGTCGCGCTCGCCCATCCGGCCCTCGTACGAGCGGGCGCCCGTCGCGCGCTCGATGGCCATGAAGATGGGCGCGAAGACGTCCGTGTCGTAGTTGCTGCTCACGCCCTGGATGATGCTGGCGAGGCGCTCGAGGCCCATGCCCGTGTCCACGTGCTTGGCCGGGAGGGGACGCAGGCTGCCGTCGGGCTGGCGCTCGAACTGGATGAAGACGAGATTCCAGAACTCGATGACGTTGGGATCGCCCACGTTCACCAGCGCCGCGGCGTCGCGCCCGCCGATGCGGTCGAAATGGATCTCCGAGCACGGGCCGCAGGGGCCGGTGTCGCCCATCTCCCAGAAGTTGTCCTTCATCGAGCCGGGCAGCACGCGCTCCGGAGGGAGGAACCGGAGCCACAGCTCGCGCGCCTCGGTGTCGGGGGCGAGCCCCGAGGCCTGGTTGCCGCCGAAGTACGTGACATAGAGCCGGTCCGCCGGCAGGCGGTAGACGCCGGTGAGCAGCTCCCAGGCCCACCCGATGGCCTCGGCCTTGAAGTAGTCGCCGAACGACCAGTTGCCGAGCATCTCGAAAAAGGTGTGGTGGTACGTGTCCTTGCCGACGTCCTCGAGGTCGTTGTGCTTGCCGCCGGCGCGGATGCACTTCTGGCTGTTGACTGCCCGCCGGAGGCCCTCCAGGGGAGAACCCGGGGCCACCTGCCCGAGGAAGGCGGGCTTGAACTGGTTCATGCCCGCGTTGGCGAAGAGCAGCGTCGGGTCGTCGTGGGGGATCGTCGGCGAGGAGGGGACGAACCTGTGGCCGTGGCGCTCCACGAAGAAGTCGATGAAGGTACGGCGGATCTCGGCGGTGGTTGGTTTGGGCATCGGCTTTCGTCCGGGGCGAAAAACGGTCGATTGTAGCTTGGGGCGCCTCCGGCATCGGAGATGGCGCGGAGCCCCGACCAAGGTACTGGCGGACGAACCGCCGGCGGCATGGGCGCGGCAAAGCCGTAGGATGCGCGCCGGATCAGGGATGGCGGGGAGCGTCCGGCCGAGGTCGGCGGGCGTGGGAGAAGGTCACGATGCGCCACTGCGACCTGTGCGTGATCGGGAGCGGCCCGGCGGGGCAGCGGGGGGCGATCCAGGCCGCGAAGCTCGGCAAGAGCGTCGTGCTGGTCGAGCGTCGGGACGTGATCGGCGGGGTGGCGGTGAACACGGGGACGATCCCGTCGAAGGCGCTGCGCGAGGCGATCCTGTCGATGGTGAACCGCCAGTCGGCCACGCCTCAGGTCGCGGACTTTCGCGTCGCCCGCGAGCGGAGCTTCCGGGAGCTGGTCTCGAGCGCGGACCGGGTGATCGACGCCGAGATCGAGATCGTGCAGCGGCACATGCGCGCCAACGGGGTGGCGGTGGTGCACGGCGTGGCCCGGTTCGAGGACCCCCATACCGTGGCTGTGGAGGGGGCGTACGCGACGGAGCGGATCCACGCCGAGCACGTGCTGATCGCCACCGGCACGGAGCCGGCAAGGCCCGAGTTCATCCCGTTCGACGACCGGACCGTGCTGACGTCGGACGAGATCCTGCGCCTCCCGAACCTGCCGCACTCCATGATCATCGTCGGTGGAGGGGTGATCGGGACCGAGTACGCCTCGATGCTGAGCGCCATGGGCGTGAAGGTGACGCTCATCGAGGGCCGGCCGCGGATCCTCGACTTTGTGGACGGAGAGATCGGGGAGGCGCTGCAGTACCACCTGCGACAGGGGGGGATGACGCTCCGGCTGGGGGAGAAGGTGGTGAGCATCTCACGGATCGACGCGATTCCGGGGGCGCGGACCATGGACAACGCCATGGCCGAGGCCGTGCTCGAGAGCGGAAAGACCGTGAGGGCGGATTGCCTGCTCTACGCCGTGGGTCGGCAGGGAGCGACGAAGGAGCTGTCGCTGGAGAAGGCGGGGCTCGCGACCGATTCGCGCGGCCGCGTGACGGTGAACGAGCACTTCCAGACTGTCGTTCCGCACATCTACGCCGCGGGAGACGTGATCGGATTCCCGGCGCTGGCCTCGACGAGCATGGAGCAGGGTCGGTCCGCGGCGTGTCACATGTTCGGCGAGCGGGTCGAGCAGGTCTCCAAGCTGCTGCCTTATGGGATCTACTCGATCCCCGAGCTCTCGATGGTGGGCTGGACGGAGGAGAAGCTGACCGAGGAGGGCATCCCCTTCGAGACGGGCGTGGCCCAGTACCGCGAGATCGCGAGGGGGCAGCTCCTGGGCGACGAGATCGGCATGCTCAAGCTGCTGATCCATCAGGATTCGCACGCGATCCTCGGCGTGCACGTGATCGGGACAGGGGCGACGGAGCTGATCCACATCGGGCAGTGCGCCATGGCGTTCAACGCGACGGTCGAGTACTTCGTGAACGCGGTGTTCAACTACCCGACGCTGGCGGAGTGCTACAAGGTGGCCTCGCTGAACGGGCTGAATAAGTTGCGGAGTGTGTGAGGGGGGGTGGGAGCGGGGGAGCGACGGAGCGACGCAAAGAGCGCGAATCCCCCCACCTCGACGCGGACGATCGCCTCAAGCCTCAAGCCTCAAGCCTCAAGCCTCAAGCCTCTAGACTCAAGACTCAAGACTCAAGACCGACTATTCTGTGCCCGTGGCGAAGAAGGCGGCGAAGAAAGCGGCAAAGAAAGCTCCGGCCAAGCGGGCCCGCGCGACGGCGATCGAGGCGGCGCCGCTGCCCGCGGCCAGGGAATCGGTCCCGATCGGGCTCGACGACGTGCTCGGCCAGGAGCGGGCGCTGGGCGTCCTGGAGGCTTCGCTCCGTTCGGGGCGCCTGCACCACGCGTGGGTCTTTCACGGCCCCGAAGGCGTCGGGAAGTTCACCACGGCCTTGGCGTTCGCGGCGGTGCTGCTCGATCCGGCTGCGGGGCCGGATGGGGCCGGGCGCGTGCGCCCGGATCCCGACAGTCCTGCCCAGCGGCTGCTGCGGGCGGGGTCGCACCCCGACCTGCACGTCGTGCGCAAAGAGCTCGCGTCGGTGAGCCGCGAGGACACGGTGCGCGCGAGCAAGCAGACCACGCTCGCAAAGGATGTCGTGGACGAGTTCCTGATCGAGCCGGCGGAGCGGACGCGGGTCGTGCCGGGGGATTCGCGCGCCGGGAAGGTGTTCGTCGTGGACGAGGCGCACCTGCTGGGGGTGGAAGCGCAGAACTCCTTGCTCAAGACGATCGAGGAGCCGCCGGAGGGCACGGTGATCGTCCTGGTGACGCCGAGCGAGGACCGGCTGCTGCCGACGATCCGGAGCCGCTGCCAGCGCGTGCCCTTCGGGCCGCTGAGCGAGGCGGCGATGCAGGCCTGGATCGCGAGGAGCGGGATCGACCTCTCGACGCTGGACGTGCCGTGGGCGCTCGCGTTCGCGGGGGGGTCGCCGGGGGTGCTCAGCGCCATCGTGGAGACCGGGCTGGAGCGCTGGCACCAGGCGGTCGGGCCGGCGATCGCGGAGCTGCAGCGGGGAGTGGGCGTGATCGAGCTGGGCTCGCTCCTGGCGAAGCTGGTGGACGACGCCGCGGCGGCGGCCGTCGAGGGCGACGTCCGTGCGAGCAAGGACGTGGCGAACCGCGTCGCGGCGAGGCGGATGCTCAGGCTGCTCGGCGAGGCATTCCGCGCAGAGCTGCGCCGAGCCGCGGCGGTCGGGCGCGAGCCGGAGGCGGAGTGGGCTACCGGCTGTATCGAGCTGGTTGAGCAGTCCGAGCGTCAGCTGGACTCGAACGTGTCGATGGGATTGATCTTCGAGAACCTGGCGGCGCAGTGCGTTGCCGTGAGGTAGCGACGAAGGGAGGCCGCACGATTCGCAGCCTCAAACCTCAGTCCTCAAGCCTCAAGCCTGCGCCGTGAACGTCGTCGTGCTCTCGGTCGCGGGGGCGAGCGGCGTCGGAGTGCGGCTTGCAGCACGCTCCGCCGCGACGCGCTCGATGAGCAGGGCCCAGGTCTCGCGCTCGTACTGGAGCAGCTCGATCGCCTTCTCGAGCCGGGCGGTGTCGCGGTTGAGGCTTGCGTCCACCATCTCCTTGTAGATGAAGAGGTAGACCGAGCGCACCCGCTCAGCGAGCTCGGGCTCGATGTCGGCGCGGATCGAGGTCGCCAGCTCGAGCACGATGGCCCGAGCCTGGGTGATGCCGTTGTAGGCGGCCTCGTAGTCCTTGCCGGCGATGCCCTCGACCGCCTGGCGGGCGAAGCGGAGCGCCCCGTCCAGCAGCATCAGGCGCAGCTGCTCGGGAGAGGCGGTCATGACCTGGGTGCGGAGGTACGCGTTGGCTTCTGTGGTTGTCATCGCAGCGTGTATCGTCGCGGGAGGGGGGTGGCTTGAGCCCGGGCGGCTCATCCCATGTTCTGCGACAGGGAGAGCAGGGAGCTCTGCTGGGTCTGGAGCGAGGCGAGCGCCCGCTCCATGGCGAGGAACTGGGCCTCGAGCCGCTGCCGCTTGATCTCGAGGAGCTCGTTGAAGCTCTCGATCCGCTTCTCCTGGAGCTCGATCTTGGTCGTGAAGGTCTTGTCCTTGCCCGTCAGGATGCCGTCCACCGAGTCGAGGTAGTCGTCGGCCAGCTCCTCGAACATGAAGACGACGCCCAGGCGGCTGAACTCCTCCTCGCCGGAGTTGTTGCGCACCGTGATGCCGTCGCCGATCTCGGTCTCTGTCTCGGGCGGGATCACGTCGCGCGCCGCCATGAGGTCGGCGACGGCCTGGAAGTCGCTCTCGAGAGCCTGGCGGAACTTGTCGGTGTCGAGCGAGAGCGTGCCGCCCTCGCCCACCTTGAAGCCCACCTCGGTGAGCCGCTCGAAGGAATCGTCGACCCCGACGGGCTTGGCCAGCACCGTGCGGGAGAGCGAGGCCCGCAGGTTCGTCAGCGTGGAATCGCCCAGGAGCGGGCCCTTGGTCTCCGTCTCGGCGTCGTACCGCGTGAGGAAGCCGATGCGGTCGACCACGGCGTTGTACGCCGTGACGAGGCCCTGGATCGAGGTGATGATCTTCTCGGTGTCGCGCGACACCGTGACGGTCACGGGGTCCTCGCTCGCGCTCTTGAGGTCGATGCTCACCCCGGGGATCACGCTGTCCAGCGTGTTCGCGGAGCTGGTGAGCAGGACGGCGGTAGCCGGGTCGCTGGAGCCATAGAAGACACGGGAGTCCTGCCCCTCGTCGAGCACGCTCAGGTTCAGCCCGAGGCCGCCGTCGTCGAGGAGAAAGCGACCCGCGGCGCCGGTCGAGGTGGCCGAGAAGCTGAGCCGGTAGGGGTTGCTCCCGGTGCCGTCGTTGATGATCGTGACACGCGCGGGCCCGCCCGCGTCGTTGATGGCGTCGGCCATGTCCTGGAGCGTGTCGGTCGCCTCGAACTCCACGACGACCTCTGCCGAGCCGTCGATGTAGTTGTCGGCGTCGGGCCCCGCCGCCTCGCCGGCGAGCTTCAGGCCCGCGGCGACGCTGCCGCTGACGTCCTCGACCTTGATCGGCGCCGCCCCCGCGGGCTCGCCGGACTTCTCGGCGACGATCAGGCCGTCGCCGTTGTCGTTGATGCGGACCTCGATGTTCGCGTCCGCGGCCCCCGCCTGCGCGTTCACCTCGCGCACCAGGTCGTAGACGGTGGTGGTGTCCGAGCCGATATCCACCTTGAAGCTCACGCCGTTGCCGTCCGTGAACCGGAGCTCGCCCGTACCCACGCCGGCCCCGCCGTTGAGCGCGTCGAGACGCGTCGCCATCGAGATGTAGCGGTGCTGCAGGCTCGTGCCGGTGACCGAGTCGGCGGCGACGCCGGCGGCGTCGGTCGCGATCCCCAGCGACGTGGCCGTGTCGCCCGACACGATCAGGTTCGAGCCGCCGCCGGTCGAGTCGCTCACGAGCAGCCCGTTGCCCACGGGGTTGAGCGACAGGCTGATGCGTCCGGCGTTGGCGGCGTCGTCGTTCACCAGGTCGATCAACTCGTCCACCGTGGCCGCCCCCGACACGTCCACGGAGAAGCTCGTGCCGTCCCGCGCGGTGAAGCTGATCGTGCCCGCGCCGGCGACGCCGTCGCCGCCGTTGAGGTTGGAGAGCAGCGTGGTGTTCAGGCCGGCGAGCACCCGCTCGCCGGTCAGCGTGCCGGTGGCGGCGCCGGCGATGCCCAGCTGCGCCGCGGTGGTGCTCGTGCTGTTGAGCTCGGTCACCGTGATGTCCCGCCCCATCGAGTCCGCGATCACGATGCGTCCGCCGGAGATGGAGGCCGAGACCTCTCCGTCCAGCCCGGCCTCGGCGAGGGCGGAATTGATGCGGTCGATCACGCCCCCGACGGTCGAGACGGCGCCCGCCGTCTCGGTCAGCTCGTCGTCGACGGTCTCCCAGACCGAGCCGAGGTTCACGTTCACGGAAGCGGGCGTGATGCCGTTGTCCACCTCGATGGTGAAGTCGTAGCGGTCCTCACCCACGTCGGTCCCGATCAGCACGCCGTTGCCGTCGTTGAGCTGCGCGAGCGTCGTGCCCGCGCTCATCTCGTACACGGTCGAGCCGCTGAGCGTCCCGCTCGTCGAGGAGCCCGCGATACCCAGGCTCGAGGCGGTGGTGTAGCCCGAGGCGTTCGCCACCGTGAAGTCGGAACCGCCGCTGAGCACGAACTTGCCGCCGGAGACGGTCGCCGTCACGTCCAGGCCCGAGGCGTTGATCGCCTCGAGCGCCTCGCTGACCGTCGCGGCCTTGGAAAGGTCCACCGTCGCCGTGGAGGACCCCTGGGTGATCACGATCTTGCCGCGCTCGATGCCCTCGCCGTCGTTGAGGTCGGCCAGCGCGACGTCGCGGTCCAGGCGGCCGAGGGCCGACTCGAAAGTGAACGAGGAGGCCCCGACGGCGGTCGAGTCTTGATCAACGAAGCCGCGGCTGAGCAGCTGCTGCGAGGAGACCAGCCGGTCGACGAGGAAGGAGTAGGAGCCGGGCACGGCCGTCCGCGAAGCGGTCGCCGCGAGCACGGCCTCGTCGGTGCTCGTCGCGCCCATCGAGTCGAAAAGGAAGTCGAGGCGGAAGCTCTTGGCGGCGGTGCGCAGGGCGCTCAGCTTGGAGTTGATGTCCAGGTACGCGGACTGCTGCATCTGGAGCTGCAGGATCCGCTGCTGCGCGAGGTCGCGCGGCCGCGCCTCGACCGAGAGCAGCTGGTTGATCAGGCTCGCGGTATCGATGCCGCTGAAGAGGCCGACCCCTGTCGTGATCCCGCTCATCGCACTCGCTCCTCTGCGGCGGCCCGGCGCCCCGCGCATTCTGGCTGCCGCTCCCTCAGGGCCCGCTGTCGCCGCTCGCCTTGGCCCGCGCGGTCCTCGGCCCCGATCTGCCGCGGCGCCGGACCATCGGCCCGGCGGAAGCTCGATGTCCCGAGCCCGCGCCGGCGGCGCCGGTGCGAATCGGACGTCCGGGGCGCAGGGATTGCGCGGAACATGCGCGGGGCATGCTCGGTCGCGTCCGGGGCTGGCGTCGCCGAGGTCTGCATCCGATCTCCGGGCCTGCCGAGCCGGTGCTCGCAAGCGGGGGGCCACACCATTGCGGATTCATCGGCCGGGCCGCCCGCCGCGCTCGCGTCCAGGGCCCAGAACGGTGGCCCGCTTTGCGGGCCAGAGTCCATCACCCCGCCGGGACGGCCGATGGAAGGGCCGAACGGCTCGAACGCTGGGGCGTAGGATGGGCGGCCATGGGCGAAACGGGACCAAGAACAACGCGGGGGGCCAGGGCGACGCGGCTCGGTCTGCTCGCGATCGCGGCGCTTGTGGGGGCTTCGGCGGTCTGGGGCATGTCCGACGCGGTGATGCGCGAGCCCCCTGTCTGGGGGTTTCTCGGGTTTGAAGCCGTGACGCTGATCGCGGCGGTCATCGGGATCCTGCTCGGGCTCGGCAGGCCGCGCGAGGCGCCGGCGCTCGCGGCGGCGTGCGTCGGGGCGACGATCTTCGCCGCGGCGACCCTGGGCCGGTTCAGCGCGATCGTGACGCGGTCCGACGGCACAGTGTCCGAGGGTCAGGCCCTGGCGCGGCTGGTGCGCGATCCGGTCTTCGACGGGCGCGTGCTCGCGGCGGCGGTGTTCGTCGGCGCGGCGGTGGTCTTCGCGCTCGGCGGCGACCGGCGCGCGTGGAGGCGCCTGATCGTGGGGGCGCTCCTGGCGGCGCCCGTGCTCGCGGTCGGGGCGTGGCTCCTGATGGGATCGGGGCTGAACTGGCTCATGGCCCCCGTCGAGTCGTTCGGCGGCGCGGTGCGCATCGTGGTCGCCGTCGTGGGGGCGCTGGCCCTCGCGATCCTGGCCTCGGTGTCGGCGCACTCGGTGATCGGGGCGTTCGAGTCGCGCCTGCCGCCGTGGCCGGGCGAGGAGCGCCGGCCGAGCGCGCCCAAGCAACCGGCATAGCCCGTGCGTCCCGCGCCCCTGAGGCGGCGCACGCGCCGGCTCACGCGCCCGAGGGGTGCCAGATCGTCTTGAACTCGACGAACGGCTCGATCCAGTGCGGGCCCTGGCATGTCTCGTCGTCGAACCAGCCGCCGGCGCTCGTCCCGATCGGCAGTTCGCGCACGGTGACGCGCTTGAGGTTCTCCGCGGCGCCGAGCTCCAGCGACCGGCGGTGCTCGGCGCTCAGCCCCGCGCCGTGGATCGCGCCGATCTCGCGGTGCGAGGCGAAGTGGGGCACGAGCTCGTGGCGGAAGCCGGTGAGGATATTGATCACGCCCGGGGGCATGTCGCTCGTCGCGATCGCCTCGGCGAGGATGCATCCGGGGATCGGGTTGCGCTCGCCGGCGAGCACCACGCACGCATTTCCGCAGCAGACGACCGGGGCGACGAGCGACACGAGCGAGAGGAGCGGGTGCTCGTCGGGACAGACGACGCCTACGACGCCCACGGCCTCGGGCACGGTGAAGTTGTGGTACGGGCCCGCCACCGGGTTGGCGCAGCCGAGCACCTGCGGATACTTGTCCGCCCATCCGGCGAAGTGCAGGACGCGGTCGATCGACGTCTCGACCTCGGCCTCGCCGCCCCGACGCCCCCCTGCCCCGGTCCCGCCGTGCAGGTCGAGCGCGGCTTCGAACTCGCGCCGCTTCCCCTCCATCATCTCGGCGAGCCGGTACAGGACCTGCGCGCGCAGGTACGCGGTCGCCGCCGACCATTTCGGCTGCGCCGCCGCCGCGGCCTCGACGGCGTTGCGCAAGTCCTTGCGAGAGGCCTGGCACGTGTGGGCGATCACCCCGCCCGCGCAGCCGGCGATCGGCGCCGAGCGTCCGGACTCGGTGCGGGGGAACTGGCCGCCGATGAATAGCTTGTAGGTTTTCGTCACACCGAGACGCTCGGCCATGAGTGTGCTCCCGCCGCGGACGCCCCCGCGCGCCGCGTCGAGCGGAGTGTACGGGGCGAGGAGGAGGCCCTGCGCGGCGGAGCCCTACGCTTGGCCATGGAAACGCGGGCCGTCACACGCCGCGTCGGCAGGCTCCTCGGGCGGGGGCTCGCCTGGGTTCTGGGGCTCGGCCGGCGGGAGCTGCGCCTGCTGGCGATCCTGCTCGTGGCCGTGATCGGAGTCTGGTTCTTCCTCGAGCTGGCCGACGAGGTCACCGAAGGGGAGTCGAAGCGATTCGACACGTGGGTGGTCGAGCGGCTGCGCGAGCCTGACGACCCCTCGAAGACGATCGGTCCCGACGTGCTCGCGGAGGTGGCGCTGGAGCTCACCGCGCTCGGCAGCAACGCCGTGCTCGCTCTCGTGACCGGGGCGGTCGCGGGCTATCTGTGGCTCCGCCGGAAGCGGCATGCGATGTGGCTGGTGCTGGGGTCGGTGGCGGGGGGGGCGGTGGTGAGCACGCTCATGAAGCTGGGCTTCGACCGCGCCCGCCCGGACATCGTGCCGCACCTGACGCCGATCCGCACCGCGAGCTTTCCGAGCGGGCACGCGATGCTGTCGGCCGTGGTGTGGATTACGCTGGGGGCGCTGCTCGCGAGCCTCGAGGAGAGCCGCAGGCTGAAGGTGTACATCCTCTCCGTCGCGCTCGTCGTGACCCTGCTCGTGGGCCTCACCCGGGTGTTCCTCGGCGTGCATTATCCGACGGACGTGCTGGCGGGCTGGAGCGCGGGGCTGAGCTGGGCGATCCTGTGTTGGGTGGTGTCGAACTGGCTGCAGCGGCGGGGGACGGTGGAGAGCGGGGCCCCAACCGGTCCGTGACATGCTTTCCGGGGCTCTGGTTGCGGCACGACGCCGCTCGGGCTCGAAGCACGGAGGATGCTCGCGGGCGTCATAGCTTCACGTACGCGCGGAGGCCGTGCATTCCACCCTCGCGCCCGAAGCCGGATTCCTTGAAGCCGCCGAAGGGGCTCGAGGGATCGAACTTGTTGTACGTGTTCAGCCAGACGACGCCCGCCTTGAGCCTGCTCGCGATCTCGAAGATCTTTGAGCCCTTGTCGGTCCACACGCCCGCGGCGAGGCCGTACGGGGTGTTGTTGGCGCGGGTGATCGCCTCCTCGGGCGTGCGGAAGCTCATGACCGCGAGCACGGGGCCGAAGATCTCCTCGCGCGCGATCGTGTGGCTGGGCTGCACACCGGTGAAAAAGCCGGGCCGGCACCAGTACCCCTTTGACGGAAGCGGGTGGCCATTGACCTGGTGCAGCGCGGCCCCCTCGCTGCGCCCGGCCTCGAGGTAGCGCTCGATCGTGTCGAGCTGCTGGCGTGAGTTGATCGCGCCGATGTCTGTGTTCTTGTCGAGCGGATCGCCGACGCGCAGGCTCGCCAACCGAATCTCGAGCTTGGCGATGACCTCCTCCAGGATCGATTCCTGCACGAACAGACGCGAGCCCGCGCAGCACACGTGCCCCTGGTTGAAGTAGATGCCCTCGATGATGCCCTCGACCGCCTGGTCGAGGCTCGCGTCCTCGAAGATGATGTTGGGACTCTTGCCGCCGAGCTCGAGCGTGAGGCGCTTGCCGGTTCCCGCCGTCGCCGCCGCAATCTTCTTGCCCACCTCCGTCGAGCCGGTGAAGGCGATTTTGTCGATGTCCGGGTGACTCACGATCGCGGCTCCGGTGCGCCCGTCGCCCGTGACGATGTTGACCACGCCCGGGGGCAGCCCGACTTCCTGGCAGATCTCGGCCAAGCGCAGGGCTGTCAGCGGCGTGGTCTCCGCCGGCTTGAGCACGCACGTGTTGCCGCAGGCCAGCGCCGGGGCGAGCTTCCACGCGGCCATGAGCAGCGGGAAGTTCCAGGGGATGATCTGGCCGCAGACGCCCACGGGCCTGGGCTCGCGCCCGGCGAAGGCGAAGCGGAGCTTGTCGGCCCAGCCGGCGTGGTAAAAGAAGTGGGCCGCGGCGAGGGGGATATCCACGTCGCGGCTCTCGCGGATCGGCTTGCCGCCGTCGATGGTCTCGAGGATGGCGAGCTCGCGGGCACGCTCCTGGATGCGCCGGGCGATGCGGTAGATGTACTTGGCGCGCTCCTTGGCCGGAAGTGCGGACCAGGCGGGGAGGGCGCCGCGTGCGGCGCGCACGGCGGCCTCCACGTCGGCTCCGGAACCTTGGGCGACTTCGCAGAGAGTGGCCTCGGTCGCGGGATTGATCGAGGGGAAGTATGCGCCTTCGTCGCTCCGTCGCTTTGTCGCCCCGTCGGTCCTTGGCTCAACAAACAGGCCGTTGATGAAGTGCCCGTAACGGGGCGCGATCTCCACCTTCGCGGTCTCGGGAGCGGGGGCGTAATCCCACTGCGTGAGCGAGGAGGCGAAGTCGAGGTGCTGTGGCGTGATCGATCGCGTCATCGAGAAGCCTCTCCGTACCCACATTCGGGACATCTTGTCATTCCAACGAGCGGATATCGGCAGCGGGGACAAGCTCCAGGCGAAACCCCCACATGAGCGACGAAGCGCCGAGTGAACGTTGCCGCAGCTCTCCAGATCGCGAAGAGCGCCGCCCCGAAAAGGAGGGAGTTCACGAGCATTCCGGGCCATTGTGGCTCTGGAAGGATTCGAAGCGATGCCCAATCTGTTCCTGCGGTAACGCGAGAGCCACACGCGCCCCACTCACCGAGTGGGCCGCGGAGGCGGATTATCCCGGGGCCGACTGAGGACCCATGCCGAGCGGCCCACATGCGGAGCGGCCATCCCGAGGCAGGTGAGGAACTCATCACGCTCGCGCCGTCAGGGTGTGCGCCGTGGAGCGATGTCGCCGTGACGCCAATCCAGCGGAACTGGACCGCGCGCCGGTCGAGCGTGTCAGTAGGGAGGTCCAGTTCGTCCAATGACGCCGGTGGCGCTTCTGTCCACTGTCCCCGTGCGAACGGATCGAGCGGGCGCGAAGCAAGCTCAATTTCCGGCAGCCACCAAGCGAGGAGTGTCGCCGCGAGCAGTCCGGCCGCGAGCCAGCACACCGCCGCGAATACACGTCGAGTCGTAGAGCTTTTGGAGTTGAGGCCCAACGGCATATTCACTGACCACGTCTCGTCCAAGCCACCCTCGCTCGGAGCGGCGGGCATGCCTACAGAGCGGAGGCGGCGTTTCCCGACGATCTTATGACACTCCGAGCAGTACCTTCTTCTCGTGGACGAACTTCATGTGGTGCTCGAGGTGGTCCACGTACATCCCGACCATCTCGCCGAGGCCGACGAGACCCCGCTGGTTGTGGACTCCCTTCCGGTCGAACGCGCCGTCGGGCATGCGCCGGAGCCACGCGGCATGCCAGCGGCGGAGGTCCGCGAAGAGATCCGTAACGGCGCGCAGGTCCTCGCGCTCGTACAGGAGGTTCGACGCGAGCGCCGACTCGTCGTACGAAATCAGCAGGGGCCGCTCCTCGCCCGCGATGCGGCGCATGCGGTGGATAGCCGCGAGCTCGCTCTCGAGCAGGTGGACGATGATCTGGCGGATGGACCAAGTCCCCTGGATCGGGTGTGCGTCGAGCTGGGCCGGGGTAAGCCCGACGATGGCGCGGGCGGGGACTTCGGCGCCGGCTTCGTAGCGGTCGATAATTGATCTGTCCATGGCGCCATCGTACCGGGGATCAGCCCGACGTCACGGCGCGGCCGCCGGCGCCCGATCCCTCGACATCCACAGGATCGAATGGCGGATGCCCCACTGGGAGATCTTCGCCCCGTCGTCGAAGTCGCGCATCGGCTCGGGGTCGATGCCGAGGGCGTTGTGGCACAGTCCGAGGTGGTTCACGTGCACCTCGCCGTGCTCGCCGGCATCCCAGCGGAAGGCGTAGATCGCTCCCTGCGCCCCGATCGCGCACGTGACGCCCACGCGCGTGAGGGTCCACTCGTCGTACATCATCGCGGTGAGCCAGCCCTCGTCGAGGGCGGTGTTCTCGACGCGCCGGGTGCGCCAGGCGGTCATGAGGCCGCTGGGGCCGGGCCAGGCGGTGTGGAAGATGTTGAGCTCGCCTGTGGGCGTGAAGGCGACGGCCGGGCGCGTGACGCAGCTATTGCCGGAGGGCTCGCCGCGGGTCCAGAGTGTTTCGCCCTCGCGCACGCGCTCGCCCTGGGCGGTCAGCCAAGTCACCCGCATGCACATCTGTGCGCCGTGTGAGTTGGGCATGCTCGTGACCATGCAGATTCGCCCGTCGCTGGGGTGCACCGCGAGTCCCGGCGGCACCTGCGAGCGGGTTTCGAGGGCTTGGCCCGGCTTGAGCGCCGGGGCCTCGCCCCACTCGAGCCAGCGGGTCTCGAGCCGATCGTCGCTGTGGCGCGAGACCAGCAGCACGCGGGAGCCCAGCCACGCGCCGCTCAGGTCGCAGCGCGGCAGGTCGCCGAGGAACACCGGCGCCTGCGCCTCGGCACCGTTCACCCGGGCGGCGTACCACCCGGACTGTTGCCGGAAGAAGACATACCCCCACTCCGGCCCCGCGACCAACACCGGGTCATCGATCGCCGCCGAGTCGCGGATGGCCCGCGCCTCGCTCCATTTCTCGCCGCCCTCGTACGAACGCACGGAGATCGCCGAGCGCGTCTGGTCGAGCGTGACGAGCAGGCACGTGCCGCCGACATACCCGAGCGCGGGCGCCGCGCCGATCAGGTCGGTCCAGCGGCGGATGCCGGCGTTCGTCGAGCCGCCGTAGTTCACGTCGGCCGTGACCGGCTGCTCGTCGATCCGCCCATTCTGGTTCCAGTCGATGAGAGCGCCGCCGCTCCCGTCGTCCGACACCGGGAACCGGAATGGACCCGCCGCGAGGTACGACAGCTCCGACGCGGGGAAGGGCAGCCGCTCCGGCAGTGCGTCCTCGCGCAGCTCCAGTGACGCAAACCGCCCGTCGGAGAAGCGGATCGCGTTCCCGTCGCCGCCGAACTGGTACGTGAACGCGTAGCTCATCAGCGATGGGTACAGCGGGCACCAAGCCGGCGCCGAGTCGCCGGTGTGAGAGAGACTGAGCTGGTGCCCGAGCTCGTGCGCGAACGCGGCCCAGTGGTTGCCGCACCCGCCCATGTCGCCCGTTTCCTGGGCTTGGCCGCCGCCACCCGGCGTCACCTGCATCCAGTGCATCAGCCCCCGCGCGCCGGGCTCGAGCCGGGCGTTGCCGACCTCCCACCAGCTCCACGACCCCTGCTCCGCTTCCGGCACCTCCGGGTCGAAACGCAGGTGCAGGGTGATGCCGGTCGAGCCGTCGGGATTGGGTGTGCTGAGCTGGGCGTAGAGCCGCTTGGCCTTCTCGATCTCGCTCCGCACGGCCGCGGTCCCGAGCTGCGCGTACGGAGCCACCGCGACGATCACGTCCTGGCGGACCGGGCTCAACGCGGTCTCGGGCCCCCGCACGGCGCGCGGCAGCCCGTGGACCTCCCACCCGTCGAGCAGCCCGTCGGCGTCGGTGTCGCGGCTCCGGGGGTCGGCCCCGAGGCGGGCCTCCTCCTCATCCGCGAGGCCGTCGGAGTCGGTGTCGCCGGAGGCGGTGTTCAGGCCCGGCGCCATGCGCAGGACGCGGTGGGGGTGGGGGCGCGAGCACTCGAACAGACCGAACGCGTCTGCCAGCCCGTCGCCCGTGACATCCCCGCTCACAACGGCCAGCGCCGGCGCTTCGGGCTCGTACGGCGGTGGCGCGACGGCGGTTGTCGGTCCTCGCGCCTCGCTGGCCTGCTCAAAGCCCGTCGGGCCGAGCCGCCAGACCGCGCCCGTCGCGTCGCGCAGGGCGTCCGGCCCGTGCTCCGCGGCGGGGCCCGCGAACGTGACGCCCTCGGGGGCGGCCACGAGACGCGATGTTGTGAGCTTCTCGCCCTGGTACGTCGAGCGGACGACGGCCACGTCGGGGTACAGCACGGCGGCCTCGTCGCCGGGCGCCGCCGGGTCGAAGTCGCCCGCGATCAGGGCGAGCTCCCCCGGGTCGAACGGCTCGGCCAACACCAGCCAGCCGGACGCCTTCCAGCCCTGAACGCAGAGGGCCGCGCACAACTGGCGCGAGCCGTTGATCGTCAGGACGTCGCCGAACCCGTCAGCGTTGACATCCCCGACGGCGAAGTGCGCGCAATCGGCCCCCGTGACCACCCAGTCCGACGCGGGCGCGGGCTGCCCGAAGGCAGCCCGGCCTCCAAGGAAGTGGCTAAGGATGAGTGTTGTGGCGGCAAGGCGACCGAGCCGTTCGCGGGGGGCAGACATGCCCCGAGCGTATCAGCTTCGATCTGGCCGCGGCGAGCGACCGCCACGGCTCAGTCGCCTCTGCGCCGGGCCGTTACTCGGCCCGCTCGATCGTCTCGGCGGTGACCGTGTTGATCATCTCGCCCTGCGCGTCGGTGCTCTCGGCCACCTGCCCGGTCACCACCACGCGCATGCCCTCGAGGGCGGTCGCGTCCTCCTGCACGGCTGACACGTCCACCTCGAGGTCGCCCTCGGCGGTGCCGGTGAGCATCCAGCGCTCCGCCCCGGTCTCGTCCGTGGTGCGGGTCAGCGTCCCGGTATAGGAGGACTGCTGCGCGTCCTGCTCGGGCTGGCTCGGCGGCGGCACGTCCGTCGTGGTCGTCGTGTCGGTGTAGTCCTCCGTCGTGTCCTGCACGGGAGGCGTCGTGTCCGTTGTGGTCGGCGTGTCCACGGTGCCGTCGTCGTAGGCCTCCTCACAAGCCACCATCGTCGACAGGCCGAAAATGGCGCCGCTGACCAGACACAGTGCGGGAACTCGCTTCATGTTTCCACCTCCTAGTACTCTCCCGGTTCATTGAAACTACGCCGGCCGTCCCCGCCGGGTTTTTGAGTTCCGCCGGAGGCGAGTTTCACCCGACGAACAGAACCGCAACGCAAGCGATGGTCGCCGGGCGAGTGAACCGCTCAGCGGAGTCGGCGGTGCGGATGTCGCGCCGGACATGAAGCGCGATTCATCACGCCTCCGAGAAGTCGTGCGACGCGCCATAGCGACCGGTCTTCTGCGTGACGAGCTGACGCAGCAGGTCGTTCACCAGGGAGCTTGCGCCGAAGCGGAACAGGTCGGGCGAGAGCCACGGGCACGCAGCCGCCTGCCCCGCAGCGACTTGGGACCCGTTCAGGCCGGCGGGCGAGCCCGCGCCGACGCGCGCCGCGCGCGGGGGCAGGGCGCCGAGCGTCTCGCGCACCATGACGAGATAGTGCAGCGCCTGCTTCGCCGTCCGGATGCCTCCGGCCGGCTTCATGCCGAATCTGCGCCCCGAGCGCAGGTACTCGTCGCGGATCGCTTCGAGCATGACCAGGGTCACCGGCATGGTCGCCGCCGGAGCAACTTTGCCCGTGCTGGTTTTGATGAAATCCCCCTCACGGATGCACGAAATGGCGAGATCGGACGCCCTGCGCACGTTGTCGAGAGTCTCGAGCTCTCCCGTCTCGAGAATCACCTTGAGGTGCACGGGGCGGCCGGCGTCCGCGCAGAGGGCGACCACCTCGCGGATCTCCGCGCCGACCTCGCGGTAACGGCCCGAGAGAAAGGCGCCCCGGTTGATGACCATGTCGATCTCGTCGGCGCCCTCCTGGATCGCCTGCGCCGTGTCGCGCAGGCGCACGCCCAGCGGGTATTGGCCGCTCGGGAAGCCGGTCGCGACGCTGGCGATCCTCACGGGAGAGCCGCAGAGCGCGTCGCGCGCGACGGCGACCGCGGCCGGGTACACGCAGACCGCGGCGCAGTGGGGGAGTCGCTCGCCGAGCACCTCCTCGTCGCGCTCGTACGGCCGGACCGCCTTGCGGCAGAGCGACCGCACCTTCTCGGGCGAGTCCTTGCCCTCGAGCGTGGTGAGATCCGTCATGGCGATCGCGAGCTTGAGCCCGGCGAACTTCGCCTCGCCCTTGATCGAGCGCGTCGTGAACGACGCGGCGCGGCGCGTGGCCATGACCGGGTCAACCGTCGGGCTGCGGAGCGCGAAGTTCATCGCCGGTAGGGTAGCCGATCACGCGCTGGCCGCAGCTCGCGCCCGGCCGCACTCCGGGCATGCGCCGAGCTCGCCCCAGTCGTAGCCGCACGCGGGGCACCCGCCGCGCCCTGCGCGGATCGAGGCGACGGCAGCGCGTGCGCCGCGCCAGGCGAGCCAGGGCAAGGCCGCAACCGCCGCGCCGGCGAGAGTCACGAGCAGGAACCCGGGCCAGACCGGCCGGAGAGGCAGAGCGCGCCCGCCGCCGATCGAAACGCCGGCGCGCCAGACCTTCGCGAGCCCCCCGCGCGGCGCGGGCGTCGAGTCGTCGTCCCCCCTCCGGCCCATGGTGCGCATCGGCCAGCCCGTCTCAATCCACTCCACGACATAGGTGGGGTCGTCGCCGAGGAAGGCGACCCCCGCGGGCGACGACGCGACGCCGTGGTACATCCCTTGGCGGACGCGCAACCTCTCCGCGCCGCGGACGCGGCCCGGTGGGACGGGGTCGATCGTCCCTCCCTGCCCGATGAACGAGGTGCTCATCGGCTTGGCCGGCCAATCGCCGGGCACATCGACCGCCCACCCGGAGTACGGGCTACCGGGCGCCTCAGTCATAATCATGATCGTCCGCTGCGGCTGCTTATTGAGGAGTTCGACACCCCACGCGCCGGCGACGGCGAGCAACGCGCCGAGCGCGACGAACGCGGTGGCGAGAAGGATTACCCCGCGGACTGCGCGCACGACGACGTCTCCCGGGCCGCGCCGATGACCAGGCGGACCGCGTCGGCCCACCGGCCATGGCTCGCCGCATCCGTCCACATCGAGAGATGGGCGCCGCCCTCCGCCTCGACCATTCGCCCCCGCGGCGCCGCCGCGGCGATCTCCCGGCCGTCGGCGACCGGGCACATCTCATCGCCGACCGCGTGCAGCACGAGCAGCGGGCACTGCACCCGGGGCGCGAGCTTGGCCCGATCGAAGCGCCGCCACAGCGGGCCCGCCCCGAGAACGGCGCCCGCGAGCATCATCGCCGGGCCGAGGTTCAGGCGGTATGGCAGGCCGCGAAACCGCATCACGCATCGCGCCGGCGTGGAGGGCAGGCGGTACGGGGCTTCCGCGATCACCGCCGCCACGGGGGCGCCCGCCGCCGCCGCCGCGATGCTGACGCCGGCGCCGAGCGAGAAGCCGTGGAGCACGACGGCGGAGCCTGCGAACTGCTCGGCGAGGGCGATCAGTGGACGGTGTTCCTCGACGCCCAGCCTGCATGGCCCGGGGCCGGACTCCCCGTGGCCCGGCATGTCCCACGCGACGATCCTTGAGCACACCGGCGCAAGCGCGCCGACGCGTTGCAGCACCGACTGGCGGGACTCGCCCCATCCATGCGAGAAGATCGTTACTGGCCCGGCCGGGTCGTCGCCGCGGATCACCCAGTAAGGCAGCGTCTCCCGCGGGCGCGCCGGGTCGCGGAGCATGAGCGCTTCGAACGCGCGGGGCGGCGACAGCGCGCCCGGATCCGCCGGCTGCCCGCGCGAGACGCTCCACGCGAACGTGCGGCGCGGCGGGTAAAGGAGCGCGCGCAGGGTGAGCCCGACGAGCGTCGCCCAGAAGACCAGAAAGCCTGCGGCGAGGAGGATGGCCAGGCCCACGGCGGCAGTCTACTGGCCCAGCAGGCGGGCCACGTCGTTGAACGTGACCAGCAGGAAGAGCGAGACCAGCAGCACAAGCCCCGCGGCGGTCACGGCGTTCTGCACCGGGATCGGCAGGGGCCTCCCGCGCACCTGCTCATAGAGCAGCATGAGGAACTGCCCGCCGTCGGCGATCGGCAGCGGCAGGAAGTTGATGACCGCGAGGTTGATGCTGATCAGGCCCATGAAGAAGACCAGCCAGATGTAGCCGCGCGTGGCGACCTGCGTCCCCAGGTGGGCGATGCCGACCGGGCCCTTGAGGTTCTCGACCTTGACCGTCCCCTGCACGAGCCGCGCGAGCGTGAGGTAGGTCATCACCATCATCTGGCGCGTGCGGCTGAGCCCCATGCGCACCGCGTCGATCGGGCCGCTCGCCTTGAGCACGAAGCTCTCGGGCTCGAAGATCGCGGTGCTGAAGGGCAGCTCCCACGAGAGCGAGTGCAGGCGCTCGAGCTGCTGACGGGGGATAGTCAGAGTCACGCTCTGCGTGAGCACGGAGCCGTCGGGCTGGGGCGGCAGCGGCGGCTGGAGCCCGAGCGGCACCGACGCGTGCTCCGCGCCCGCGGCGTGCGCGCCCGCGGTGGCCGCGAGCAGCGCCTCCCTGATCGCCGCGAAGCTCTCCACGGGCTTGCCGTCGATCGACAGAATCCGCGTGCCGGGGCGCGTGATGACTCCCGCGGCGGCCGGCGCGTACGGCTCGGCGCCCGTCTTCAACTCGCGCAGCGCGGCCGGCGCGACCGTCACGAGCGTGGAATCGTCCGCGGTATCCCCGGGGGGGAACCCGATCATCCCCTCGGGGCTGACGCTCGCCGTGAAGGCCACCTCGTGCCGGTCCGCGCCGCCGCCGCGCAGCACCACGACGTCGATCTCGCCCCCCGCGTGACGCCGCACCTCGCGGATGCCCGCGTCCACGCTCGGGAACTCGACTTCGCCCAGGCGCGCGAAGATGTCGCCCTCGCGCAGCCCCTGCGCGTAGCCGCGGTCTCCGGGCCCGAGCGGGCCGACCTTCATGACGGGCAGCAGACCGAGCAGGTGCTCGACCGGAAGGATCACGCCCGGCGCGGGATCCCCGTCGTCGAGCATCAGCTCGGGCACGGGCTCCACGGTGACGGCCGCGAGCCGCCCGTCCTCGGCGCCGAACGTGAGCGCGATCGGCCCGCCGCCCGACGCCCGAGCGGCCTCGACAAGGTCGCCCGCGGAGTGGAGATCGGTGCGGTCGCCCACCGCCACGAGGCGCATGCCGGGCTCCACGCCCTGAAGGCCGAAGCGTTCGACGAGCGCCCGCCACTCTTCGGCGTGGGCCACGTACGCCTCGGGGATCGTGAGCGAGCGCGCCGGCTCGATCCCGATCTCGAGCAGGTTGGAGAACTGGCTGCGCTCGGGGGCGATCTCGAAGTGCAGCGGCTCGGCGATCCCCGCCCGCGCGACCCGAAGCGAGACCGTCTCCCCCGGCCCCGTCATCGCCGCGGCCATCAGGATGCTGTCGAAGTTGTCGGGCTTCCTGCCGTTGACGGCGAGCACCACGTCGCCGGAGCGCAGGCCGGTCTGGGTGGCGCCGACCTGGTCGGCATTGACCGCCACGGCCGACGCCGCGGGCCCGTCGGGATAGGCGATCCCGATCTTCGCCGGCTCGGTGCGCAGGCCGACGTAGAAGACAAACATGAAGATCGCGAGCGCGAGCAGCACGTTCATCACCACGCCGCCGGAGATCACGATCATCCGCTTCCAGATGGGCTTGGCGAGGTAGCTGTCGGGCGCGGTGGCGGTCGCCTCGGGATGGAGGTCGTGCTGGCCGAGCATCTTCACGTAGCCGCCGAACGGAAGCGCGTTGAGGCGGTACTCGGTGGGGCTCACGCCGTGATACGTGGTTCGCTGCCCTTCGGCTGTTGTTGCACCGGCGGCTTGGGCCTGCAGGCGCTGGACGTACTCTCGCTCGCTCGAGCCCCGCCGCCAGCCGAGCCCCCTGCGATAGGAGAGCAGCGCCGGCCCGAAGCCCAGCGCGAACGCGAAGACCCGGATGCCGGCCCACCGCGCCGTCAGGAAGTGGCCGAGCTCGTGGATGAACACCACGAGCCCGAATCCGACGATGACCAGAAGCAGGTTGAGCAGGGGTGTGAGCGCCGCCAGGAGTGATTCCATATCGGATGATCGTATCGGTCGCCCGGCCCGCGGGTTCTGACAGATCCCGGCCGCACGGGCCAAAATGCCGGCCGGCCCGGGGCTTCACGCCCCGGGCCGGCGATGGAGAGGCGTGGGAGGACGGTCAGCCCTTGGTCTTCTTGTACTTCACGTTGCAGCCGTAGGGCTTGGAGTAGGCGGTCTCCACGTTCGAGTCGGCGAGGATCGCGTCCAGGGCCTGCGCGACATAGTTCACGTCGCCCAGCTTGCTCGGGCTCGCGTCGCTGTCGATCGCCCCGACGTACTGGATCACGCCCTCCTTGTCGATGACGTACATGGTCGGCGTGTTCTTCGAGCCGTAGGCCTTGCCCACGTCGCCCTCGGAATCCAGGAGGACCGGGTACTCGATCGACCACGCCTCGCGCTTGGACTGGTTGCCCTCGGCGGTCTCGTTCGGCCCGGAGTTGACGGCGAGCCACACCACGCCCTGGTCCTCGTACTTCGACGCGAGATCGCGCATCGTCGAGTGCTTCTCGTGATGCTTCACGACATACGGGCACCCCGGATTGAACCACTCCAGGACGACGATCTTGCCCTCGCCGAGGTAGGTGCTCAGCGTGTGCTCCGTGCCCTCCGTGTCGGTGAGGGTGAAATCCAGCGCCTTCTTCCCGACGAGGCTCTCCTGGTCCGCGATCTCGCCCCCCTTGGCGACCTTCTCCAGCTTGATCTTGTGCGCCGGCTGCGCGGGCGCGGCGTGCTTCTCCGGCTGCCCCTGCGCCGTCGCGGATGAGGCCGCGCCCACGGAGACAAGGCCGGCGGCGAGAAGTGCGGCGAACGCTCTGCTTGCGATCCTCGTGCTCATCGATACCTCCTGGTGCGTGAACCGTTCGGTGCGGCTGTTGACCGATTCAAGAGCCGGCTTCGGGAGCGGCGGCCTCAGGGCCGACGGGCCATCGGATGGTGAAGACGCGGGAAACGGCCCGGCGTTCCGTCCAGACCTCCAGCACCCCCGCGATCGGCTCGGCGCCCTCCCGCAGCTCGATCTCCAACGTGTCGCCCTCCCGCTCTCCGTCGCGGATCAGCCGACGCGGGCGGCGGGCGCCCTCCAGCGGGTAAAACGCCAGGCGCGTGGCGCCCGCAGCGTGTATCCGCAGCATCTGGTCCGAAACCTCGACGCACACGCCGTCGTCG
>DASRXL010000123.1:0-11562 GCA_035654175.1 Phycisphaerales bacterium | reverse complement strand
GGGATGGCCAGGGCGTGGTGGAGCTGCTCGGCGCCGTGCCGGCGGTTGCGGGCGATTGCCACAACCTGCCGAGCGGGACGGTGCACGCGCTCGGGGCCGGCGTGCTCGTCGCGGAGGTGCAGACGCCGAGCGACACGACGTTCCGGGTGTACGACTGGGCGAGGGAGTATGGGCGGAGCGGGCGCGGGCTGCACGTCGAGCAGGCCCTCGCGTGCATCGACTTCCGACCCGCCGACGCGGCGACGCGCGGGAGCAACGGGCGCACGCTGATCCGGCTGGCGGCGAGCGACGCGTACACGGTGGACGAATTGGCGCCCAACGCGGCGCATCCCTGCACGCCGGGAGTGTGCACGGTCGTGATGTGCGTCCGGGGCGGCGCGCGCGTGGAGGCGCACGGCCGCGAGCCGGTGCGCCTCGCGCTCGGTGAAACGGCGCTCATCCCCGCGGCGCTCCCCTCGATCGTGCGGACGCAGGCGGACGCGCGGGCGCTGATCGTCAGCCTCGCATGAACCGGCCGGGATAGTGTCCGGCATGCTCGAGGCGCTCAGGTCCTGGCTGAGCGAGCACCACTCCATCGTGGTGGGGCTCGCGATTGTCTCGGGGGTCACGGCCGTCGGCTCGCTGGTGGCGCTGCCGGCGGTGCTCGTCGGGCTCCCGGCCGACTATTTCGTCACACAGCGCCGCACGGCGGGACTGTTCGCGCGGCGGCACCCGGCGCTGCGTTGGAGCTGGCGGGTGGTCAAGACCGTCGTCGGCTTCGCGCTGATCGTGGTAGGGCTGGCGCTCTTGATGCTGCCCGGACAGGGGCTGCTGATGGTGCTGGCGGGGCTGGTGCTCGCGGAGTTTCCCGGCAAGCGGCGGATGGAGCGGGCGATGGCGAAACGGCCGCGGATCATGCGTGCGATGAACTGGATCCGGCGGAAGGCGGGGAAGCCGGAGTTCGAGGCGGTGAGAACGAAGCAGGCGCCCTGAGTGTGTTTCGTCAGGCGCGGTACGCGGCGGCGACCTTCGCGAGCGCATCTGCGATCGTCGCGAGGTGCGTCTCGCCCAGCTCATGGTGCATCGGCAGACAGAACACCCGCTCGCTGAGCGAGCTGGCCACCGGCGTGTCGCCCCGGTTCCACTGCGCCAGAGCCGGCTGATCGACGGTCGCGCGCGGGTAGTGCACCGCGGTGGGCACTCCCTCGGCCTTGAGCGCGGCGCAGAACTCATCGCGGGTGCAGGAGAACTTCTCGGGCTCGAAGCGGACCGTGTAGAGGTGCCAGACGGCCTCGGCCTTAGGCGTGACGGTGGGGGGGACGAGACCGTCGATCTGGCCGACGATCTCATCGAGCCTCGCGGCGGCGGCCTGGCGGGCCGCGGTCTCGGCGGGCAGGCGGTCGAGGCGCGAGCAGCCGATCGCGCCGGTGATGTCGTTCATGCGGTAGTTGAAGCCGACGCGCTCGTGGAGGTACTTGTCGGTTTCGCCGTGCGAGCGGAGAAGGCCGATCTCGCGTGCGAGCTTCTCGTCGTTGACGGTGAGCAGGCCCCCCTCGCCGGTGCCGAGATTCTTGGTGGCGTAGAAGGAGTAGGTGACGGCGTCGCCATACGCGCCGAGCCCCTTGCCGTCGTACCGGGCGAGGTGGGCTTGCGCGGCGTCGTAGACGACGCGGAGCTTGTGCTTCTTGGCGAGGCTCTCGAAGGCGGCGACGTCCACCGGGCAGCCGTAGAGGTGGGTGGCGGCGATGCCGCGGGTCTTGGGGGTGATCTTGCGGGCGGCGTCGGCCGGGTCCATCTGGAAGGTGTCCTCGAGGCAGTCCACGAAGACGGGGGTGCAGCCCGCGGCGACGACCATGCTGACGGTGGCGATATAGGTCCAGGCGGGGACGAGGATCTCGTCGCCCGGCTGGAAGAGGGCGCCGTAGGCGAGCTGGAGCGCGGTGGTGCCGTTGGAGCAGGTCAGGCCGTGCCGGGCGCCGGAGAGCGTGGCGAACCGCTCCTCGAGCTCGGCGCATTTGCCCGCCGCCCGGAGCATGCCGGAGCGGAGCACGCCGATCGCGGCCTGGATGTCCTCCTCGTGGAGCTGCGGCTTCATGAAGGGGACGGGGGCGGTGGAGACGGGCGTTCCCCCCTGGATCGCGAGGCGGGCGCGGGTGGCGGTGGTGGTCACGGAGAGTCCTCCTCGGCTCGTGGTCCTGCGTCGGGGCGTTGACCGGGCGCCGACGGCGGCCGGTGTGCCCCGCTCGCATCGGGGCGCATCCGAGCGCCCCGCGGGAGCGAAGGATAGGGGCGGGGGAACTCCGGCCGCGGAGTTTGCGTATCGTTGATCGCCCACGAGGGGCCGCCCCCGCTCGCGGCCTGAGGGATCGTGGGCCGGCCGGGCGAGGCTTCTGGGAGGTTCTCGTGGGCCGGGATCTCACGCCAGAGGCGTGAGAGAACCGAACAGGAATCTATACTCGGGGATGAAGGGGCTGACCGTGCGTCACGTGGGGCGTCGTCTTGGACCGTCATCGGTGTGCGTGGCTTGGATCGGGGTGCTCGCCGTGGCGGGGAGCCCGGGGGGTGTGTGCGCCGCGCCGAGCCAGCCCGAGGCGCAGGCGTCGGGGGCCTGGTGGGCGTCGTTCGGCGGCGAGCGGGCGGTGACGCGGCCGAGCCAGGACGCGGTGATGGGCTTCACGCTCTCGACGAGCGTGAAGGAGGTGCTGGTCTCGGGCGGCCAGGTGGTGAAGGCGGGCGACCTGCTCATCCGCGGGGACGACAGCGAGGACGTGGCCGAGGCCAAGTTCCAGCGGGCCAGGGCCGACACGGACCTGCCCCTGGCGCGGGCGAAGAGCCAGGCGGAGCTTGCCGAGCTGGAGTACAAGCGGTACGTGGAGGTGGGGGATCAGGGGGCGGGGAGCCCGCTGGAGCGCGAGCGTGCCAAGGCTGCGCGGGACGTGGCGAAGATCGATCTGGACCTCGCGCTGCTCAACCAGGTGCTCTCGGATTACCAGGCCAGCCGGGCCGAGGCGCGGGTGGCGAAGCTGAGCCTGCGGGCGCCGTTCGACGGCATCGTGGACGCGGTGCAGGTGGACGAGGGCCAGTCGGTGCGGGAGGGCGAGCCGGTGCTGCGGGTGGTCTCGGTCGATCCGATCTGGATCGACGTGAACACGCCGACGGCGCAGACGATCGCCTTGCGCCTCGAAAATGGCTCGCCGGCGTGGATTCTCATGCAGGATGACACGGCCAGGCGCGTCTACACCGGGAGGGTGGTCGAGGTGGCCCCGACGGCCGACGCCGCGAGCGGGCTGCGCCGGATCCGGGTGGAGATGGCCAACGCGGTGGGCGTGGTGCCGGGTGTGAACTGCTGGGTGCGGTTCACGGAGCCGACGGGCGAATGGGCCGACCTCGTGGTGGACCCGGCGAAGCCCGTGGAGACGGCGGAGGCGAAGCGGTGATCGATCTGTCGAAGCTGAGGGCGCCGGGCTGGCAGCGGGTGGTGGCGGAGCTCTCGTCGCCGGCGCCGGACGACCGGGCGTTCCTGATGCGCCTGCTCTCGGTGCTGGCGCAGGCGAGCGGGGCCAGGCAGGCGGTGCTGTTCGCGGCGGGCGTGGCGGACGACGACGCGGGGGCGGAGGTCGAGCCGCGCCCGCTGGCGGTGTGGCCGCTCCTGCCCGAGCAGGAGCGCGAGGCGCACCCGGTGAGCGAGGCGCAGGTCGATCACGGGCGCGAGGCCAAGTCCGCGGTGCGCGAGGCGGCGGCGGGCGGGAAGGTGGCGGTCTTCGGGCTGGAGGAGGAGACGCCGTTCTACGAGGCGGCGCGGAAGGGCTACCTGATCGCGGTGCCGCTCGGGTCGGGGACGGATTCGCCCGCGGGCGTGCGCCACGTGGTGACGCTGCTGCTCGACCAGCGCTCGCAGCAGGCGCTGCAGACGACGATCGCGCTGGTGGAGCTCATGTGCGGCTACGTGCACGGGCACGCGGCGAACCAGGTGCTCAAGCGGACGCGCACGGCGGGGATGGCGCTGGACCTGGCGACGCGGCTGATCGCCTCGATCAACACCGCGCCGAACTTCAAGGGCGCGGGGATCCAGCTCGTCAACGACCTGTCGCGTCAGCTCGGGGCCGACCGCGTGGCGCTGGGGTGGGCCAAGGGGGTCGGGCGCCGGGGCGAGGGCGCGACGGTGAAGGCGGTCGCGATCAGCGACACGGAGTTCATCGACCGGCGGATGGCGATGGTGCAGAGGCTCGAGGCCGCGATGGACGAGTGCTTCGACCAGGACCAGCCGGTGCTCTACCCGCAGCCCCCGGAGCGGGCGATGCGTCCGGGCGAGGAGGCTGACGTGCTCCTGGCGCAGGCGATCACGCACTCGCACCGGGAGCTGGCGTCGGCGGACGCGAAGCTGAAGGTGGCGTCTCTGCCCCTGCGGGTGGAGGAGAGGGTCGTCGGCGTCGTCACGATCGAGTCCACGGGCGAGGGGCGGATCGACCTCTCGATGCTGGAGCTGCTCCAGAGCACGATGGACCTGCTCTCGCCGGTGCTGGCGCTGCGCCGGAGCGACGACCGGAACGTCGCGCTCCGGACGTGGGACGCGACGCTCAGGGCGGGCGCCTGGGCGGTGGGGACGAAGCACACGGTGTGGAAGCTGGCGGCGGTGGCGCTGACGGCGGCGGTGCTGGCGGTGACGCTGGTGCGGGTCGAGTACCGGATCGAGGCGCCGGTGACGCTGCGGGCCGAGGAGCAGCGGACGGTGAGCGTGCCGTTCGACGCGATCATCGCGTCGGTGCCGGGGGGGATCGAGTCGGGCACGCGGGTCGAGGTCGGGGACGTGCTGGCGGAGCTGGATACGACGGAGCTGAAGCTGCAGAGGCTGGAGGCCAAGAACCAGTTCGACGAGGCGACGACGCGGGCCGACGCGGCGCTCTCGGCGCGCAAGCTCGACGAGTACATGCAGTCGACGGCGCAGGCCGACGGGGCGCGGGCGAAGATCGAGCTCTTCGACGTCCTGATCGAGAAGGCGACGATCCGGGCGCCGATCGCCGGGACGATCATCGAGGGCGACCTGCGGGACATGATCGGGGCGTCGGTCAAGCTGGGGCAGGCGCTGTACATGATCGCGCCGATCGACCGGATGGAGATCGTCGCGCAGGTGAGCGACAAGGACATCGCGCTGATCTCCGACGACGCGGAGCGGCCGACCACGGGGGACCTGGCCACGAAGGCGTTCCCGGGGCTGCACTTCCCGATGACGGTCGAGCGGATCGTGCCTCTGGCGACCCCGGACGAGGACCGGCGGAACGCCTTCGAGGTGCGGGCGAGGCTCGACCAGACGGCCGGCTGGATGCGCCCGGGCATGGAGGGCCTGGCGAAGTTCAACACCGGCAAGCGCACGCTGCTGGACATCGGCACGCGCCGGATCCGGGACACGCTGCGGCTGTGGCTGTGGTGGTGAGGAGCAGGCATCGAGGCATCAAGGCAACGAGGCACCGAGGGCGCCGAGATGCAGTCGATGATGACCGTACGGGAAGCCCTTGATGCCTCGGTGCCTTGATCGCTGATTGCCTTACCTATGGCTGAGCGCCCGACATTCTCCCCCTTCTGGCACCGCGTCCGCTCGATGAAGCCGCGCCTGCGCCCGCACGTGCAGATCACGCGCCAGTTCTACCGCGCCAAGCGGTGGCACGTGGTGCGGGACCCCTCGAGCAACCAGTTCTACCGGCTCAATCCGATCGCGCACGAGTTCGTCGGGCTCTTCGACGGGCGGCGGACGGTCGAGGACATCTGGAAGATCGTGCTCGAGCGCCACGGCGACTCGGCGCCGACGCAGGGCGAGGCGATCCAGCTGATCAGCCAGCTGTACAACTCGAACCTGCTCGCGGCGGACGTGGCTCCGGAGACCGAGCAGCTCCTGCGCCGGGGGCGGGACCGGGCGCGGGCCAAGGCCGCGCAGCAGGCCATCGGCATCATGTACTTCAAGATCCGGGTGTTCAACCCGGACCGGTACCTGGCGTGGATCGAGCCGATCCTCCGCCCGGTGCTGAACAAGTGGGGCTTCTTCGCGTGGCTGGCCTTCATCATCTTCTGCTTCATGGAGGTGCTCCCGGAGTGGGAGACGCTCGCGAGCGGCGTGGACTCGGCGATGGCCCCGGCCAACTGGGGCTGGCTGATCGTGGTCTTCATCGTGACCAAGGCGATCCACGAGACCGGGCACGGGGTGATCTGCAAGCGCTACGGGGGGCAGGTGCCCGAGTTCGGGTTCATGCTGCTGGTGCTGTTCCCGGCGCCGTACGTGGACGCCTCGGCGGCGTGGGCGCTGCCGAGCAAGTGGAAGCGGATGGCGGTGGGCGCGGGGGGCATGATCTTCGAGCTCTTCGTGGCGGGCGTCGCGGCGCTGGTCTGGAAGAGCACGGCCGAGGGCTCGCTGGTGCGCCAGATCGCGTACAACGCGATGTTCACGGCGAGCATCAGCACCGTGATCTTCAACGCCAACCCGCTGATGCGGTTCGACGGGTACTTCATCCTCTCGGACCTGATCGAGGTGCCGAACCTCATGCAGCGCTCGATGCGGATGCTGCAGTACCTGTGGAAGGTCCACGTCTACCGGCTCAAGAACGAGACGCCGCCGACCAGTTCGCGGTCGGAGGCGGCGATCCTGGTGGTCTACGGCGTCGCGGCGATGGCGTACCGGGTGTTCCTCTTCATCTCGATCACGCTGGCGGTGATGGGCCGGCTGTTCGCGGTCGGGCTGGTGCTGGCGGTGTGGACGGGGGTGATGTGGTTCGTGCTGCCGCTCGGCAAGTTCACGCACTGGCTGGCGACGGGCACGAACATCGCCGACGTGCGGGGCAGGGTGATCGCGACGAGCCTGGCGTGCATCGCGCTGGGGCTGGGGCTCGTGGGGCTGGTGCCCTTCGAGGACCACCGGCGCGCGACGGGCGTGATCGAGAGCGTGGAGGACACGGGGGTCTTCTTCGCGACCGCCGGGTTCGTGGAGCGGGCGCACGTGTCGGCGGGGGACCTGGTGCGCGAGGGGGAGCCGATCCTCACGTGCACGAACGTGCAGATGCAATCGCGTCTGGCGCAGGTGGAGGCGCAGATCGCCGAGGCCAGGGCGGTCGAGCAGCGGGCGACGGGGTCGGGGCAGGCGGCGGCGGCGCAGATCGCGAGGGAGAAGCTCGCGGCCCTCGACGAGCAGGTGGCGTATCTGCGGGACCGGCTGGACAAGCTGGTGCTGCGGGCCCCGCGCGACGGGCGCGTGGTGGGGCAGGACCCGGCGCTGCTGGTCGGCCGGTACGTGGAGCAGGGGGCGGGCGCGTGCCAGGTGGTGGATCCCAACGACCTGCGCGTGATCGCGGTGCTTGGGCAGCACGAGGCGGCGTGGCCGACGGCCCTGAGCCTGGAGGAGTTCAGCGCGGAGGTGCGGCTGCTCTCGCGCGTGCAGGACGCACTGCCGGCGGAGGTCGAGCGGGTGGAGCCGCTGGGCCGGAACCTGCCGCACGCCTCGTTCGCCGCCCAGGGTGGCGGGCAGATCGAGACGAGCCAGGACCAGCAGTCGGGGCTGCTCGCGAAGAACCCGCAGCTCATGATGCGTCTGCGCCTGACGGAGACGGGCGACGCAATCGCGGGCAGATGGGTCGGGATGCCGGGGGAGCGCGTGGCGCTGCGCTTCACGCTGCCGAGCAAGCCGCTCCTGGTCCAGTGGCTGGACAGGCTGCACAAGCTGGTTCAGGGGAAGGTCAATATCTAGTGCGGAACGCAGAGGCCGCAGAGGCCGCAGAGAGAAGACGCAGAGGTCGCAGAGTGAAGCGATGGGATTGAAGCGACTGGACGACAATCAGAATGGGGTGCGCGGGTATCCGCTCTGCGTGCTCTGCGCTTTCTCTCTGCGTCCTCTGCGTTCAACAGGCGCGCGGGCTGTTCAGGGGGGCGCGTTGTGACCCAGGCGCTGACGAGATATCACGCCCTGCACGAGGCCGTGCGGAGCCGGCGGCGGAAGCCGGAGGTGCCCAAGGGCCTGGACGCCGTCGCCACGCGGGTGACCGTGCGGGCGAGGCAGCTCAGGGCGCGCCCGGCGTGGCTCATGGCGCAGGCGCGGCAGATCGACGCGATCTCGCCCTCGCTGCGCGGGCTGGCCGAGGCGGCTCTGGACGAGCAGATCCGCGAGGTGCGGGACCGGTTCGTGCGCGGGCGGGCGGACGACGCGCTCGTCCGGCGCGGGCTCGCGCTCACGCGGGAGGTGGCGCGGCGGGCGACGGGCGAGGAGCCGTTCCTCGTCCAGCTCATGGCGGCCCTGGCGCTGTACCACGGGCGGATCGTCGAGATGCTCACGGGCGAGGGCAAGACGCTCACCGGCTCGATCGCGGCCCCGCTGATCGCGTGGAAGCACAAGCACCTGCACGTGCTGACGGTCAACGACTATCTCGCCAGGCGCGACGCGGAGAGCCGGGCGCCGATCTACAACCGCTGCCTGCTCCAGGTCGGGGCGATCCAGCAGGAGATGGACCCGGCGGCGCGGTTCGACGTCTATGCGCGCCAGGTCGTCTACGGCACTCCCAAGCAGATCACGGCCGATTACCTGCGCGACCAGATCCGCATGGGGCAGATGCTGAGCGCCTGGGCGGGGCGGCACCAGCTCGCGCAGGGGGGCGGGGGCCCGCTGGTCCCGGGCCTGCAGGCGTGCCTCGTGGACGAGGCCGACGCGGTGCTCATCGACGAGGGCGTGGTGCCGCTGATCATCGCGCGCTCGCGCCACGAGGACGAGATGTCGGAGGTGTACCGCACCGGGGCGGCGGTCGCGGGCAAGCTCGACGAGGGGCCGGACTACAAGATCGACTACGTGAAGCGCAGGGCGGAGCTCAAGCGCCGGGGCGAGCACAGGCTCGCGCAGATGTTCGACGAGCTGGCGGCCGGCGGCGAGCCGCTCTGGCGGGCCACGCGCCGGGCGCAGGAGCTGATCCGCCAGGCGCTGGTGGCGCGCCACTGCTACAAGCACGGTCAGCAGTACCACATCGTGGACGGGCGCGTCGTGATCGTGGACGAGTACACCGGGCGCTTCCTGCCCGACCGCTCGTGGGAGCACGGGCTGCACCAGGCGGTCGAGGCCAAGGAGGGCGTCACCGTCACCGCCGACCGCGAGACGCTCGCCCGCATGAGCTTCCAGCGGTTCTTCCGGTCGTACCCCTTCCTCTGCGGCATGACGGGCACTGCGGCGGACGCGACGGGGGAGATGGAGAAGGTGTACGGCCGGCCGGTGGTCGTCATCCCGACCAACCGCCCGCTCATCCGCGAGCAGCGGCCGATGCGCATCTTCCGAACGGCGGAGACCAAGTGGAACGCGATCGTCGACTCGATCGCGGAGCTGCACGGCGCGGGCCGGCCGGTGCTGGTGGGGACGCGGTCGATCGGCGCGAGCGAGTTTCTGGCGGAGAAGCTGGCCAATCGCGGCCTGGCGCACGTGGTGCTCAACGCCCTCCACGACAAGGAGGAAGCGCAGCTCATCGCCGGGGCCGGGCACGGGCGGAGCCCCGGGCGGGAGCCGGCGATCACGGTGGCGACGAACATGGCGGGGCGCGGGACGGACATCGAGCTGGACGCCGCGGCGCGGGAGGCCGGGGGACTGCACGTGATCCTGACGGAGATGCACGGGGCCAAGCGGATCGACCGGCAGTTCATCGGGCGCGCAGGGCGGCAGGGCGACCCGGGGTCGGCGCAGATCTTCGTCTCGCTGGAGGATGAATTGGTGCGCCAGCACGCCAAGCGGCTCGCGGCCGCGGCGGCGAGGTCGTCGGGCGAGGAGGAGCTGACGGGACGGCCGGGGCTCGCGAGGCTGTTCCGCATGGCTCAGCGGCGGAGCGAGGGGTATGCGCGGCGGGGGCGCGAGGCGGTGCTGCGGCAGGACGATTGGATGGAGAAGTACCTGCCGGGGGCGTGAGCGTCGCGTGCGTCAGCGGAGCGCCCGCCAGAGTTCGACGATCTGATCCGGTCGGAGCTGCTCCGCCCGCATTTCGGGCTCGATCCCGGAAGGCCACGGGACGTTCCGCCCCAGCACACTGCCGAGTTGCTTGCGGCGTTTCTCGAAAGCGCGCTGGCAGAAGTCGGCGAGCGAGGCGGGGTCGTCGATGCCGTGCTCGTCGCGGCGCTCGATCGCGATCATCACGCTGGTGACGTCGGGGCGGGGCCAGAAGCACTCGGGGGGCAGCTTCGCGATGGGGCGCACGCGGGCGAGGGTCTGGGCGACGACGCTGATGGCGCCGTAGGCCTCGCTCCCGGGCGCGGCGGCGAGGCGCTCGCCGACCTCCTTCTGGATCGTCACGTCCATGGCGCGGCAGCCGGGGTAGTCGGTGAGCAGGATGAGGAGCAGCGGTGTGGCGACGCCGTAAGGAAGGTTGGCGACGAGGGTGAAGGGGCGCGGGCCGAGGGCCGCGACGAGCTCGGGCGAGAGCGTGCGCTTCGAGGCGAGGCAGTCGCCCTCGATGAGCGTGAAGCCGGCGCGGTCGCCGAGGCGCTCACGAAGGAGCGCGGCGAGACCCCGGTCGAGCTCGCAGGCGATGACCTGGCAGCCGCGGGAGAGGAGCTCCTCCGTGAGCGTGCCGGTGCCGGGGCCGACCTCGAGGACGAGGTCGCCGCGGGCGACGGCGGACTCGTCCACGAGCTTCCGGACCAGGTTCTGGTCGATGAGGAAGTTCTGTCCGAAGCGCTTCTGGGGGGCGAGGCCTCGCGCGAGGAGCAGCTCCTTGATTTCAGCGAGCGACTGTGGCATCAGACCTCACCACGGAGTGCACCGAGAGCACGGAGAAACACGGAGGCAAGCCGAGAAGCATCGGGGCGGACGGCAGGCGAGGCGTACGAGCGGCGCGACGTGCTTGGGAACCGCCTCTCACCTGTATTGAGTTGCGCTCGCTTCGCCTCATGGCTTCCTCCCCGTGCTCTCCGTGTCCTCTGTGGTCAATGTCTCCCGTCACCACTCGCCCGTGAGGATCATCATGATCGCATGGGCGACGCCGTCCTCGGCGTTGGACCGGGTGACGCGGCCGGCGGCGGCGCGGACGGGGTCGATGGCGTTGCCCATGGCGATGCCGAGTCCGCAGCCGCGGATCATGGTGAGGTCGTTGATCTGGTCGCCGACGGCGGCGATGCGTGCGGGCTCGATGCCGCGCTCGGTCGCGAGGTGTCTGACGGCGTTCCACTTGTCGGCGCGGGCGTCGAAGCACTCGAGGATATGGGCCTTGGTCCCCCCGGCCCAGTGCGTGGCGTCGCTCGGGGCGACGACGGCGGGGAAGTTGTGGATGGTGACGGTGTCGCCGAAGTCGGCGCGCACGAGCTGCTCGAGCTCGGTCAGCTCGCTCGCGTGGGCGCACACGCCGACGCGGACGGTGTGTTCGGGGTGCGGATCGGTCTCGACGCTGGTGGCGAGGCGGATGGTGACGGCCATCTCCTCGAACCACCACTGCGTGACCGGGTCGAGCGTGAGGCGGCGGCGGCCGGTGACGACGAGGTAGTCGTATCCCGCGGCGTGGGGGTCCTTGAGCACCAGCACCGGGTGGCCTCGGGAGAGCAGCCGGTCGGTGAGGCGGGCCGTCAGCGTCGGGTGCATGGGGAAGCGGT
>DASRXL010000122.1:0-7618 GCA_035654175.1 Phycisphaerales bacterium | reverse complement strand
GCGGGGCGCAGACGCTCAAGCTCGAGGCCCTCCCCGGCAACCGCGTGCAGACCTACTCCATCTCCCTCTCCGAGCCGTCGCTCTGGGACACCGACTACACCGGCTCCGGCTCCCTCTACTACCGCTCGCAGGACTTCCGGCGCTACGAGGAGCAGCGCTTCGGCGGGCGCATCGGCGTGGGCCGCCGCTTCGGCACCCGCTGGGTCGGCAACCTCGTGCTGCGCTACGAGGGGGTGCAGCTCAGCGATATCGAGCCCGACCAGCCCGTGGACGTCTTCGAGGTCGAGGACCTCAACATCGTCGACGGCCTGGGCTTCAGCCTCGTGCGCGACACGCTGAACAACCGCTTCCGCCCCACGCGCGGCGCCCGCACCGAGCTGGGCATCGAGCAGGTCGGCGTGCTCGGCGGCGACTTCATGTTCACCAAGCTCAACGCCGAGCACGAGATCTACGTGCCCGTCTTCGAGGACTTCCTCGGACGCACCACCGTGCTCTCGGGCAAGGTCTCCGCCGCCTACATCCCCCAGGGCGAGGACGAGGTCCCCGTCTACGAGCGCTTCTACCTCGGCGGCCGGTCGTTCCGCGGCTTCGATTACCGCGCGGTCAGCCCCGTCGGCATCCGCAACGACACCGGCGAGCTCGGCGACGATCCGGTCGGCGGCACCTGGTCCTTCTTCCTCGGCTCCGAGCTCGTCCACCCGATCTACGAGGAGATCATCAGCGGCGTGGTGTTCGTCGACTCCGGCACCGTCACCAACGAGGTCGGCTTCGAGGACTACCGCGTCTCCGCCGGCGTGGGCATCCGCCTGTTCATCCCCCAGATCAGCCCCGCGCCCATCGGGTTCGACTTCGGCTTCCCCCTCCTGGAGGAACCAACCGACGAGAACCGCGTCTTCACCTTCTTCATCGACGTCCCCTTCTAGAGCCGGCCCGCGGGGCGGCTCTATCATGCCGGAGACCGCATTCACACGGAGGTGCCCCCAATGTCCCGCAACCGACTGCACTCCGCTCTGCTCGGCGCCGCCTGCCTGAGCGTCGTCGCGCTCGTCGGCTGGCGCGCCGGCGCCGAGGCCACCGAGACGCGCTTCGCCGCGCAGCCCACCACCGTCGCCGTGGTGGACATGATGCGCGCCCTGAACGAGCTCGAGGAGCTCCAGGTGCTCAACGCCCCGCTGGTCGAGCGCGGCACGGAGCGCCAGGCCGACCTCGACACGCTCCGCAAGCAGATGGAGAGCCTCGACGCCCAGCTCAAGGCGCTCCCGGAGAGCGACCTCGAAGGCAGACGCCGGCTCCGCGCCCAGCTCTACGAGCTGCGCGAGACGGCCACCGCGCGCGCGAGCGTCTACCAGTCGCTGATCAACATCGAGAAGGGCGAGGTCATCCGCCCGCTCTACATCAAGTTCGTCGAGGCCGTGAAGGAGGTCGCGACCAAGCAGGGCTACGACCTCGTGATCTTCGACGACCGCGCGATGGAGGTGCCGCAGGGCACCGAGGCCGACGTCAACCGCGCCATCGAGCGCAAGCGCATCCTCTACGCCGCGGACCGCCTCGACATCACCAGCGAGGTCGTCCTGCTCATGAACGAGAAGTACAAGGCCGGCGTCAACTGAGCATGATCGAGCATCTCACCACTCAGGCCGTCGCGCAGATGCTCTCCGGCGAGGTGGTCGGGCGCACCGATATCCTGCTCGACAACCTCGCGCCGCTCGAGCACGCCGTCCCGGGCTGCCTCACCTTCATCCGCTCGGCCGAATACGCCGGCAGGTGGCGCTCCTGCCAGGCCTCCGCCGCGCTGGTCACCAGGGGCGTCGACGTCCCGGGGCACGACGCCGCGGCCCGCGCCCTGATCTACGTCGCGGACGCCGACCGCGCGCTCGTCGCGCTGCTCGAGCACTTCGCGGCTCTCGCCGCCCCCCCGCCGCCCTGCCGCGGCGTGCACCCGGCCGCGCTCGTCGAAGCCGGAGCCGAGGTGCATGACTCCGCGTCCATCGGGCCCCACTGCGTCGTCGGCCACGGCGCCAAGGTCGGCGCCGGGTGCATCCTCCATGCGCGCGTCGTCGTCGGCAGGGCGTGCCGGATCGGCGATCGCACCACCCTCCACCCCGGCGTCGTGCTCTACCCCCGCACGGTGATCGGCGCCCGCTGCACGCTGCACGCCAACGTCTCCATCGGGGCCGACGGCTTCGGCTATCTCCCCCACCCCTCCGGGAAGGGACACGTCAAGATCCCCCACCTCGGCAACGTCGTCATCGGCGACGATGTCGAGATCGGCGCGGGAGCGTGCGTCGACCGCGCCAAGTTCGGCTCCACCACCGTCGGCGATGGAGCCAAAATCGACAACCTCGTCCAGGTCGGGCACGGCGTGAATGTGGGGCGATACGTGCTGCTCTGCGGGCAGGTAGGCATCGGCGGCTCTTCGAACATCGGGGAGAGCGCGGTGCTCGCGGGCCAGGCCGGAGTCGCCGACAACATCAACATCGGCGCGGGCGCCAGGATCGGCGCCCAGGCCGGCGCCATCAGGGACATCCCGCCGGGTTGGACCGTGTGGGGAACCCCCGCCCGCCCCATCATCGACACGCTCCGCTCCTACGCCGCCATGGGAACCCTCACCCACGATCTCCGGGTGATCCGGAGCCGCCTCGACGCCCTCGAGCGCGCGGCGACGAGCGACCAACCCGCGAACGAGCACACATGACCCGTGCGCTCCGGCGACGCACGCTCGCCTCTCCCGCCGTGCTCGAGGGTGTCGGCCTCTTCACCGGGCGCCGCGTGCGCTGCTCGCTCCATCCCGCCGAGGCCGGCGAGGGCGTCCGCTTCGTGCGCACCGACCTGCCCGGTTCGCCGCCCATTCCCGCGACTGTCGGGGCAATCTCGAGCCGCCCCGTCCACCCCGCGTTCGCCCAGATCCCCCCGCGCCACACCGCTCTCGAAGCCGCCCATGCTGGCCCGGCTGTCCCAGCCGGGCGTCTCGTCGGCGATCCCAGTGCCCAGATCCCCATCGTCTACACGACCGAGCACCTCCTCGCCACCCTCGCCGGGCTCGGCATCACCGATGCGCTCATCATGCTCGACGGCCCCGAGCTGCCCATCGGCGACGGCTCCGCCAAGCCCTTCGCCGAGGCCGTCGCCCTGGCCGGCACGCGCGAGCTCGATGCCCTCGCCGAGCCGCTGACGGTGCGCGAACCCGTGCATGTCCAAAGCCCCGACGGCCGCGCGGCGATCACCGCCGAGCCACTCCATCCCGACGAGCAGCCCTCCTACCGCTATGAACTCGACTACGGCCCTAGCGCGCCGCTGCGCCCGCAGGCCGCAGAATGGCGCGGCTCCACAGAGGCGTTTCTCCACGATGTAGCGCCAGCTCGCACCTTCTCCCTGCGTGCCGAGGCCGCCCAGATGCAAGCGCTGGGCCTCTTCCGCTCGTTCACCCCGCGCGACCTGCTCGTGATCGACGACGCCGGGAGCCCCATCGACAACGCCTGGCGCTTCGAGGACGAGTCGGCCCGCCACAAGCTGCTGGACCTCATCGGCGACCTCGCCCTCGTCGGCCGCCCTATCCACGCCCGCATCACCGCCCGTCGCGCCGGCCACGCCCTGAACCACGCGATGGCAGCCGCGCTCCTGGGGCGAGACAGCGAGACAGCGGGACAGCGAAACAGGGTGGAGAAGGGCCGCGAGGGATAGGCCCTCGACTCCCCCTTTCCGGACCCCTATCTCGCTGTCTCGCTGTCTCGCTGTCTCGCTTTTTCGACCCAGTATCCACCCCTGCGCGCCACATCGTGGATCTCCCCGGTTCTCCCCTTCCCAACGGCCTCCCTTGCTGCCACAATGCATGTGGGCTCCCCCTGCCCGACCTCGGCCGCCGATGCGCCCGGCCCGCATCGCGGCTGCAACCGGTCGGCCGGGCAGCAAGGGAGGACCCATGACTGGGGGAGTGTTCGTTCGATGGATCGCAGCCGGTGTCATCGTAGTCGCGATGGGGACGCTCGCGTCGGGTTGCGCGGACCTGGAGTCGGCCCGCGCCTTCCGGGCCGATGCGGCGCACCTGCACCAGGCCCTGGAGGCCGACGCAAGCCGCTGGGAGAGCGAGGCTTCCGGCCTGCCGCCGGAGGACCCGGCCCTGCCCAGCGTCCAATCCCGGGCCGCGGCGGCCCGCGCCCGGGAGCAGGCTCTCGCGGCGGCACTCGCCCGGATCGACGAGGTGATCGCCGAGGCGGAGAATCCGACCGACCCCATCTCCCAAACAGTCGACGCCGCATCCCCGCTGCTCCCGGTCTCCGTGCGCGGCCCGCTGCTCCTCGGGGCCGCGGCTCTGGTCGCCGGGGTGCGCGCGTGGCGGCTCAAGTCGGGGCTGGCGTCGGTCGCTCGCGGCCTCGCGACGGCGATGCGAGAGGATGAGGAGTTCCGCGCATGCTTCGCCCGACACGCCAACACCTTCCGCTCCACCCAGACCCCCACCGCCAAGCGCATCGTGGACGAGGTGACCGGCTCCAAGCGCCTGGTCGCACTGCCCGTCTGATCGCCCGCGGGACGGGGCCTCTGCCGGCCTCGCCCCGCTTCCCCCTGTCTCGCTGCTTCGCTGTCTCGCTGTCTCGCTCTGCCTTTACCCTCATCGAGCTCCTCGTCGTCATCTCCATCGTCGCCCTGCTCATCGGCATCCTCCTCCCCGCGCTCGGCAAGGCCCGCGCCGAGGGCTGGAAGACCAAGTGCCTGTCGAACCTCAAGGGCCTCGGCACCGCCCTCCAGCTCTACTTCAACGACTCCGATCACGTGCTGCCCTGGATCGAGCCCATCGCGGGCGCCGACGAGAACGAGAACGAAGAGGACCTCTTCGAGGTGCTGGACGCCTACATCGACGCCCCCCGCCCGCGCCGCGAGGACCCGCTCGACGACGAGAGCAACAACTGGATCTCCGAGGCTCCCTACCGCTGCCCCGCCGACAAGGCGGGCTTCGACGAGGAGCACCCGGATCCCGCGCACCGCACCTACGGCACGAGCTACATCTTGCCCGCTTCCGATATCTATACCGGCCTTGAGGGCATCGGCGCGATCGACCTGAGCGAAGACAACCCGAACGTGCCCCAGGAGAAATGGAAGGCCCAGCGAGCGGTCTCGCACACCTACGAGCTCTTCTCGAACCAGGAACGCAAGCTCGGAGTTATCCTCGACTTCGACCAGTACCACACGATGAGCAATTCGGAAGGACGAAACGCGCTCTTCTGGGACGGCTCCGCGGACATCTACCCCGGCGATCCCCCGCAGGAGTTCACCGAGGCGTTCATCGCGCAGGTGCTCAAGTTCTGCAACTTCGGGGTGTAGCGATGCTTGAGCGCAATTCCTCCATGCCGCCGCTGCTGGACGACGAGGCCGCCGTCGCGGGCGTCGCGCGACCGCGGCGGCCCGGGGCGAGGGTTCGGCTGAACGACCTCTGGTCCCGGGTCGTCGCCGGCGCGGGCGCCCTGTGGACACGTCGGCTCGTCAAGCGCGTCTTCATGGCCGTCAGCTCCGTCGGCGCGGTCGCTCTCGGGCTGAGCGTCTATCTGCTTGTCCGCCCCGTCCCGAAGCCGGATTACGAGAACGCCGATATCTCCCGCGTCTTCGACTACACCCTCCTCACCGATGAGTTCAACGCGCTGCCGGTCGAGGAGCGGGTCGCGCTGATCGGCCAGCTCTACGAGCGGATCCGGGGCATGGACTCCTCGGAATCCGTCCTCATGGCGCAGTTCTTCGCCGGGGTCGCCGGCCAGGCGCGCGAGCAGATCGAGAAGAACGCGACCAAGCTCTTCATGGACGCCGCGGACATGGTCGCCCAGGACTACGCCGCCGTGCCCGAGGAGGAGAAGGGCGCGTACCTCGAGCAGTCGCTCGTGCGCCTGATCCGCCTCGGGCAGGCGTTCGACCCGGAGCTTGCGGAGCGCACCGACGAGGAGATCGTCGCCCAGGCGCGCGAGGACGCGCAGCGCGACCACGAGGCCCTGCGGGACGGCGAGCTCTCCGCCGATCAGGGCAGCCGGATGCTCGTCTTCATGGGCATGCGCATGGACAAGAACGCGTCCATGCACCAGCGCCAGCGCGTCAATCTCTTCATGCGCGACATGGTCCGCCACCTCCGCTCCGGCGGCTGAAAGCCGCTTCGCCGCGGAGCACACGCAGGGCACGGAGAAGACGCTGAACCACAGATGAACACAGATTGGCGCAGATGAATCGGAGCCGGATGCTGTGACCTGCGCACATCTGCATTCATCTGTGGCAAGAAAGCTCTTCGTGCCTTTCTCCGTGCCCTCCGTGGGCTCCGTGAATCGCCTTATGCGAGCGCCCGCAGCGCGATGAGTGAGATCGTCGTCACCGTCGCGTTGTGCAGGCAGTGCGCCGTCATCGACGCCACCAGCGACCCCCGCCACTCGCGGATCAGCGCGAAGGTGAACCCCAGCGCGATCAGCGGACCCGTCATCAGCGGCCCGTAGCTGTGCAGAAACGCAAAGAGCAGCGCTGTGAGCAGCGCCGCCGGCGCCACCCCGACCCTCCCCCGCATGTGGCGGTACAGCCCGCCCCGGAAGATCGTCTCCTCCATGATCGGGGCCCACACCGTCGCCAGCAGCACGAACAGCACGACCACCAGCGCGCTCCCGCTCGAGATGAGCTCGAGCACGGGGTTCGTCGGCGGCGTGACCGGCTCGCCGCTGATCCGCTCGGCAAGGGCGGTGAGCCCCAGGGTCAGCAGGATGCCGAGGAAGAAGATCGGCAGCCCCGCGAAATACCCCAGCACCCCTGCGCCGATCTCCCTCGCGAACCCGCGCGGCGCGTGCCACCCCACCGACTCCCGCCACCGCCCCGCCGGCACGCCGCGAACGAGCGGCCACAGCAGGACCGGCAGGAGCAGCCATTGCGCCACCAGCACTCCCACGGTGACGGCTGTCTCGCTCAGCGGGAGTTTCCCCTTGCTGGCCAGTTCCGCCAGCAGGCCGCCGATGAGGTGCACCACCAGGAACAGCCCGAGGAAGGCCGCGAACGTCTCCAGGTACACACTCCCGCCCGCCCGAGGAGGGACGAAGCGGGGGCGAAGCGACCCGGTGAAGAAGAAGACCAGCGCCAGCACCGCCATCACCAGCCCGCCGATCGCCCCGAGGGTGAACACCGCAGAGACGACCGCGATGAGCAGCAGCGCCCATGGCCACGCGTGGAAAAGCGCCTCGCGCTCGGGCGCGTCTTCGGGCAGGTCGTGCGCGAGCGCCAGCTCGCCGAGCCAACCGTAACGATCGATGAGCCTTGCCCGCGCCTCGGCCGAGAGCGCCCCGCTCCCTTCCGTGTACAGGGCCTCCAGCGCCTGCGCGTCGGCGAGAGCCTGCTCGTCCAGCTTGGGCGGATCCTTGCCCACCGCCGCCCATTCGCTCCCCGGAGTTCCGGCCGCCGCTTCTCTTGCCGCCGCGACTTTCTGCCTCCAATCCCCCTCGAGCCCCGACGGTCCCGACAGGGATTCGACGTCCAGCCGGGCCCGCACCACGTAGAGCCAGTCGAGCGCGGCCCCCGCCCCCTCGACCTCGCCAAAGATGGGCGCCGCCTGCAGCCGGTCGGCCGGGTGCCCATCCCCGACCGCGAACTGCTCCGCGGCGGCGCCGCCGAG
>DASRXL010000121.1:0-36458 GCA_035654175.1 Phycisphaerales bacterium | reverse complement strand
CGCCGCCCGGAGCTCGACGCGATCCAGACGGAGGAGGCGCTCCAGCGGTCTTGCGTCGATCTGGGCCCCCCCGGGTACGACACCGGGTTCGGGTGGGGCTTCGTGAATGCGCTCGGCGCGCTGCGAACGCTCGACAGCGCGTGCCGGGTGCTGGTGCTGGCGGACGGGGATGCGCTGACGGCGCTCCGCTTCCCCGGACGGGAGCCGCTGTGGTCACTCGCGTTCGCCGAGTTGGCGCGCAGGCCCTGGATCGTCCCGACCGCCGGCGGCGCCGTCGTGCTCGTCTCGGCGGGGGGCGCCACGTTCGGGATCGACCTCGCGACGGGCGAGATTCTCTGGAGCCGTGCCGGTGAGTGCAGCGTGAGCGACTCCCTGCGGGACACCTACGGGCAGCTCTACACGGATGAGGTCGCCTTCCCGTACGGCCCGCCCCGCCTCTCCGCGGGCGGCGCTCCGAGCGTGCTCTTGGTCGATGCCGCCGCCGGCGGGACCACGACGGTTCTGCTGGACACGCGGACGGGAGCGGACATCTGGTCGCGCACCGAGCAGTCCGGATCCCACGGCAGCGCGTTCATCCCGAGGTCGGACGGCTCCTACGACGTGACCTTCCGCGCCCTGTCGACCGGGGAGATGATGCGCATCGACGGGCGGACGGGGGAGGCGATCGTCTGGGCCCGCTCCCTGCCGCACTACATCGGGGTTCCGATACCCGACGTGACCAACGACGGCGAGTACGACCTGTTCGCGAGAGCGGACGCCACCGACGAGATGCTGTGGCTGGACGGGGCCGCGGGCGGCACGCGGTTCTCCATGGCCTTCGGCGCCTTCGGCGTCGTGGGGGTGCAGGCGATCCGGAACGCTTCGAACTCCGTGCACGTGCTCGCCGCCGCCCAGAGCTCCGCGGGCGGAGGCATCCGCCGCATCCGGATCAACGGCGGCGGGTCCCTCTGGGAATGCAGCAGCGCATACAACGACCAGACGCTGCGCGGGACGATCCGGCGCGTGGACGGGCGTGTGACCGTCCTGTCGGGCCGGCGACACGCCGGTACCGCGGTCGCGATCGACGCCGACACCGGCGCAGCCCTGTGGGATCACGTGCCGACGAACGACCCGGACGCCTTCCCGATGGGGGCGGGACTGGACGCGACCGGCGACGGGAACGAGGACGTCCTCTCGCGCGGCGCCGACGGCCTGCTCCGCGTCTACGACGGCCTCACCGGCGGCCTTGACGCGGGATTCCCGCCGCTGGCGGCGTCCGGTGGCGCCGCCACGACCATCGTTGACCTGCCGCCGGCGTGTGCGGCCGACGTCAACGCGGACGGGGCGGTCGATACTCGCGACGTCGTCGAGTTTCTCAACGCCTGGGCCGCGGGGGACTCGCGGGCGGATTTCACCGGCGACGGCGCGGTGGATTCCCGGGACGTGATCGCGTTCCTGAACGCCTGGTCGGCCGGCTGCCCGTAGCGACCTCCACGAGCGCGCACCCGGTGGTGTTCATTCGCCGAGCACCTCGCTCGCGGCGTCGCGGTAGAGCACGCGGAGCAGATCACGAGAGACGCCCAGCCCGCGGAGCGGCGGCGCGCTGGCCTGGTCGTACCGCCCCGGGTCGTCGAGCTTGAGATCCGGATCGGCGATGGGGCTCTCCCCCTCCCAGCCGGTTTCGAAAAGAGTCCGGAGCGCCCAGTAGCGGCTGGCGTAGAGATCGAAGGCCTGCTCGGCGCTCGAGGCCTGCTCGGCCTTGATGCTCGCTGCGCCCGTCTTCTCGGGCGTGAGGTGGGCCTCCATCGTCACGATGTCCGAGCCGAAGAGGATGCGCCCGCGCCAGCGCTCGAAGAAGGCGACGACGCGGTCGCGCGGCTGGGCGCTCAGCTCCCGCACGACCCATTTCGTCGCGCTGGTGTCGAGGTACAGGTTGGGGTGGCGCCCGAGCATGCCGCTCAGGAAGTCGAGGTTCTCCGGCCAGCCGCCCATGTGCGCGGCGATCACGGGCACGCCGACGCGCCTCAGCAGCCGCTCGAAAGACTCGTATTGGAAGAGCTTCGAGCCGTACTTCGCGGCATCGGCGTATTTGGTGCGGAACCAGATGTCCGGATCGCCCACGTGGACCATGAAGCTCATCCCCAGGCTCATGGCGAGCTCGGCCGCCCGCATGCGCCATGGGCTGTCGAAGCCGACCACGTCGTCGGCGCCGTCGCCCACGATGTCGCGGAGCTGCGGGGCAGCCCAGAGCTTGCAGACGCGCGCCCCGTACTCGCCGTGCCACCGCCGGATCGCGTCGAGGAAGCCGGCGCGGTGGATGGCGGCCTTGTCGGGAGCGCCCCACTCGGGGAAGGCGATGAAGCGGACGCGCTCGCCGAGCGTGTCGCGCACCGCGTCGGCCTCGGAGAGCCGGCTCATCGAATAGACCCGGTCTACGCCGTAGAGGTCGGCCGCCTCGGCCCAGACCTGCGCGGCCCGGCGGCCGTTGATGTGGGCGTGCGCGTCGATGATCGGGACAACCGGCTCCCCCAGCAGCGCCGCCTCCGTGCGATAATCCAGCCCGAGGCGGTTGGCCTCGCCCCGCGCCCTCCCGTCCGCCGACGAACCGACTTTGCTCGACATCCGCCGATGATAGACCACGCCCGCACCGCCCAAGCCCGCCCCAGGATCGCTCTCGCGCACGACTGGCTGTGCACGTACCGCGGCGGCGAGGCCGTCCTCGAGCGGATCGCGCGGATCGCCGGCGAGACCGGCGAAATAGACCGGCTCTACACGATGTTCGACGAGGGACGAAGCCTCGCACCGGCCACCGACGCGGTGCAGCGCGAGGTGTCGTCGCTGCGCCGGCTGCCCCCGGCGGCGCGCCGGTGGGTGCTCCCCCTCTATCCCGCGGCGGTGGGCGAGCTGTCGCGCCGACTCGCGCGCCGCCAAGCGGTCGCGCCGATCGATCTCCTGGTCTCGACGAGCTCCGCCGCGATCAAGGGTATGCGGGCGCCCCGGGGAGTCCCCCACCTCTGCTATTGCCACGCGCCGGCGCGGTACATCTGGTCGGTGCGCGACGAATACTCCCAGGGCCGGGGGCCGGGCGCGGTGCTCCGGCGCGGCGGGTTGTGGGCCGCGGCGCCGTGGTTCAAGCGGTGGGACCGCGCGTCGAGCGCGAACGTGACTCGCTTCCTCGCGCCCTCATCCCACACGGCGCGGCAGATCGAGCGCTTCTATGGCAGAGTGGCCCGCGTCGTACATCCGCCGGTGCGGACGGATTTCTTCACGCCCGGACAGGGCGGGCGCGAGGATTTCTGGCTCTTCGTGGGGGCTCTCGAGCCGTACAAACGCGCGGACCTCGCGATCGAGGGCGCGGCCATTGCCGGCGCGCGGCTCAAGATCGCGGGCGCAGGGTCGATGGCCGAGTCGCTGCGCCGCCTCGGCGCCGGCCACGTCGAGTTCCTCGGGCGCGTGAGCGACGAGGAACTCCGGGACCTGTACCGGCGGGCACGGCTTCTGGTGTTCCCGCAGGTCGAGGATTTCGGGATCACCGCGGTGGAAGCGCAGGCCTGCGGCTGCCCGGTCGTGGCGAGGCGCGCAGGCGGCGCGCTCGACACGGTGCTCGAGGGTCAGACGGGAGCGTTTTTCGGCGAGGCGACGGCGGAGGGGCTCGTCGAGGCCGCACGCAATTGCCCAGGCGACGCGCCGGCCTGCCGCGCAAACTCGATGCGGTTCGGAACGGGCGCGTTCGACGCGGCGATGCGCGAGGAGATCGCGGGCGCGCTCGCGGGAGCTACGGGCGCTGCGCAGGGGAGTCGGGCTCAGGCGCGGGCGTAGCGCGCCGGGCGCTGGCGATGCGGTCGCGGGCGACGGCCTCGCCCGGGCTCCCGAGGCTGACCCGCCCCCCCACCATGTCGGCGCCCGCCTCGAGATACGCGCTCTGGCCGGCGCCGATCCCGACGAGCCGCGTGGCCGATGCGCGGCGCTGCACCCGGACGAAGTGCTCGCCGGGCTCCACGACAGCGGCGACGTACTCGTTCGGCCCCAGCCTCGCCACCTCGCGCTGATCGATCACGACGCCGATCGGGCCGGGACCGATCATCGCGCGCGGCCGGTACACGTAGATCACGGCCTCCGATGCGCCGAGGTGCTCGGGACGGAACCGCTCGCCCGACGAGCACCCGACTCCGAGGGCCGCGCCGGCGGCCGACGCGAGGGCGAGCAGGAGCCGGGCGCGGCGCGCCGAGGCCCGACAGCGGCGCGGGCCGATCATGAGCGAGCAGCCCTCGCGGCGAGCACCTGCCCGACGTAGAGCTCGAAATCGGTCTCGAGGTCGTAGTGCCGCACCACCTCGCAATCGAACACCAGAGGGGCGCCGCGCAGCACGGGCGATCCGGTCGCGAGCGACTCGATCGGGATCGCGTCGAACGGATCGCCGCGCTCCTCGGGCGCATCGGGGTCGAACTTGCGGAGGGCGAGCTTGTGGTGCGGGTCGAGCTGGCAGATCGCGAAGCAGCGGCTGTCGCGGATGAGCGGCTCGATCCGGTGACCTGTGCGAGCGGCGACGCAGATCAGCGGCGGCTCAGTGCCGCAGGGCAGCACCGACCGGACGACGATCCCGGCCCGCTCGTCCTCGAACGAGGCGGTCATAACGAACAGGCCGACAGGCAGTTGCGCCATGGCCTCGAGCGGGTTGGTGCTCCACTGGACCTGCATGTGCCCGCGGCCTCCTCCCCCGGGTGCGATCGTCGGCCGAGTCTATCGACTGCGCAAGAGCACGTGTTGGTGTGAGAATCTGGGGATTGCACCGAGATTCTGAGGCTCGCTCTCCCGGTCGGGAGGCGATTCCGGTGCCGGAAACGGGTGGAGTGAAATCGTTTCCCAGATTATGCCGATGGGTGTTGACAGGTGGGGCGAAGTGGGGCATCATCCCACACATGCGCCAGGAGGCACCCCGACTTGAGCTTCATTGGGCAAGCCGAGGTGACGATCGACAAGAAGGCACGCCTGGCGGTGCCGGCCAAGTTCCGCACGGAATTGGAGTCGTCGGGCCTCGGGCCGGGGTGGGTCAGCATGCCCCGGGAAGAGGGGATGTTGTGGTTGATTCCCGAGAAAGGGTTCGCCAGGCTCTCGGAGGGCTGGGGCGATTCGTTGATCCCGGACGAGGACACCGCGGCCCTGCAGCGGGCGCTCTTCAGCTTCTCGGAGAAGGTGGACATGGACGCCGCTGGGCGCGTGACGCTGCCGCGCCGGCACATGGAGCTGACCGGCTTGGATGGGGAGGTCGCGGTCATCGGGGCGATGAGTCACCTCGAGGTGCACGACCGGGCGACGTGGATGGAGAAGGAGCGGCAGCGCCTGTCGCAGCTGCCCGCGCTGATCGCGAAGATCTCCGCCCGGCGGATTCAAGGATGAGCCGCTGGGCGCGTGATGGTGTGGAGGGCCGCCAGGGACGGAGGCTCTCGTCGGGTGAGGTCACCCGCGAAGGGGCATGGATGTCGGGGCGGGAGGCCGCCCCCGCGAGCGAAAGAGCCGGAAACTGAAGGGATTCGCTGTATCGGCCCGATGCACGCAGGGAAGCGGACGCTCGGCCGACGGCTCTTTCGAGTTCGCGGCACGCACGTCCGGCAAGGGCGAGAGCCCGAAGCCGGGCATTGGCTTGGCTGTGAAGCCCGGCCGCGATTCCCACCACCAGGCGACGGGGCGACCCACCACCGCCTCCCAGCCGTCGCCGAAGACAGCGCGCCCGCTCCTCAGGAGCGGGCGTGCTGCATTTTCGCGGGCAAGCCCGGCTCAGCGGCGGCGGCGCAGGAGGAGCGACGCCGCGAGCGGAACGATCGCGCCTGCACCCGGGCTCGGCGCCGGTATCGGGTCCCTGTCGACGCCCTGGAAGTCGTCAGAGTCGAGCAGAGCGAGCTCGCCTTTGCCGAGCCGGGGCAGCTGTCCCCGGATCTCGCCGTTGGGGTACTGCACCGTGTAGAGCTGGATGTAGAGGTTCCCGTCGTACAGCGCCTGCTCGGTCTCGAAGATGCTCGAGCTGAAGGCCCCCTGCTGCCCTCCGAGGCGGATGTCGGTGAGGGTGATCCGGATGCCCGCGCCGTCCTCGACGAAGCTGCCGAAGAAGCCGGGGTCGGCCATGATGTCGCCGTTCTGCCCGCGGGGCGCCTGGTACAGGTGCAGCGGCGTGCCGTTGGGGCCGGTGCCGAGGAGGTCGTCGATGGAGACGCCGGTGACGAAGAGGTCGAGGCTGTAGTTGAACGTGTGGTGGTTGTAGGAGAGAAGGCCGGATCCCCTGGCGGCGCTCTCGGTGGGGGGCACCACGGCGGCGCCCCGCATCCCGAAGTAGAAGTCGACGATGTGCGCCGAGGCCGAGCCCGCCGAGAGAGCGATGATCGCTGGAAACAGAACGGATTTTTTCATCCTATTTGCCCTCTGTCCTACGACGTGCCAAAAACATCTGTTACTGTACGGCAAATGTGTATACTGACCAAGGGAATCCGACGCCGGCCCCTTCAGGGTTCGCTTTTCGAGCGTGGGAAGTCCGAGATCGGCCGCGTGAACGCTGCCGGGATGCGGTTTGCACCCTGCTGATGGAGAGATTTGTGCGATGAACAGACGACAGGCTTTCACGCTCATCGAATTGCTGGTGGTTATCGCCATCATCGCCCTGCTCATCGGCATCCTGCTGCCAGCCCTGGGGAAAGCTCGTGCCGCCGCCCGGGCGGTGGCGTGCGGCTCGAATTTGCGTCAGCTCGGCACGGCGATGTCGGGGTACTTCCAGGACAACGACGAGTTCTTCCCGGGCGATCACGTCCAGGGGGGACGCGACCAAGCGGCGGCCTGGGTGCCCCGCTGGCGGCCCTACCTGCTCGAGGATCAGGAGGTCTACTACGACCCTGAGGCCCCGAAGGAAGCGCTCTGGGAGAAGGAATGGATCAACGCCGACAAGGAGTGGGCGGTGACCAAGCAGGGTAAGACCTTCACCCAGGAGGATTTCGGGTATCACGCCGGCGAAGCGGTCCTGGGCGGCAGCGCCCGCATCGACAACGACCCGCTCGCATCGGGTGTGTTCAACTTCTTCTCGTACGGGTACAACGGCTGGGGGGTCGACGACTTCACAGGCGACTCCGACGGCCCGCGCGGGCGGGAGCACCTCGGCCTCGGCGGGCACGTCGCGTTCCCGGGCGAGCTCGGCTTCGGGAACGACGAGAGCCAGTTCTGGGAGATCGCGCTCCGCCGCGTGCCGACCCCCGATCAGCTCATCGTGGCGGGCGATACCGTCGCCGACGGCTCTCAGGATCAGTGGCTGACGCCGCAGCCGGGCGCCGACCTGTCGCACCCGGCCGCTCGCCACGGCACGAAGGCCAGCATCATGTTCGCGGACGCGCACGTCACCACCGAGTCGGTGGACTTCCTGACGTCGAAGACCGAGGAGAACATGCGCCGCTGGAACAACGACTTCAAGTCCCACATCGACCTCTGGCCCTGATCCGCGTGCTCCAGAGGACAGCCAGATTCGGAAAGCCGAGCCATGAACAACACGGTCAAGATCATCATCATCGTTGTCGCGCTCGCGGGCGCCGCGGTGCTCATCGGGTGGTCGGTCGGCGGCTCCAAGCCGAGCGTAGAAGGCCGGCGGACGGCCTATTACGTCTGCTCTGATCCGAAGTGCGCCACCGAGTTCGAGGTCGAGCCGGGGCAGAGCATCGCACCGCCGGAGTCGCCCACGGAGATCTGCCCGGCGTGCAAAAAGGACTGGCCTTCCCGGGCCGCCAAGTGCTCGGCGTGCGGCCGGCATACCCCGATGGACGGGCACGGGATCGCACCGGAGGCATGCCCCGCGTGCGGCGGGGGGCCCATGCTCACCAGCGGGGCCTGACGCGAGCCCCCGCGCCGGGGGGAATCTCCGGGCGTCGCCCGACACCGGATCACGCGGCCCGGGTCTTGGGCCGATCTTCTCGGCATGCACGGTTCACCGCTGAGCGAAGCGCAGTTCGACGAACTCCGGCGCTGCTCCCGCCAAGGCCGCAAGCTGCGCCGCGCGTGCGGGGTCGCCCGCTTCAACGGCTGGACGCTCGCGCTGTTTGGCGCCTGCGGGCTCGTGAGCGGGTTCTGGGACGCGGCCGGGCTCGCGTTCGGCGCGGCGTTCGGGATTCTGGCCTGGCGCGAGTTCGCCGGAGCGCGCGGGTTGGCGATGCTCCGGGAGCGCGCGGCGAGGGGGCTCGCTCTGAATCAGGTGGTGCTCGGCGCGGTGGTGGTCGGCTATGCGGGCCTGAGCGCGTACCGGGTGCTGGAGCGGCAGGGAGTCAGCGCGGCGGAAGCCGCGGAGCTCGACGCCGTGCTGGGGCCCGGCGGCGCCGCATCGCTGGCGAGCATGGCCTCGGCGCTGAGCCTCGTGGTGTACGGCGCAGTCGCGGCCGCGAGCGTGCTGTGCCAGGGGCTCACGGCGTGGTACTACGCCTCGCGCGCCCGCCTGGTGCGCGAGCAACTGGCCGCCACACCGGAATGGGCGGTACGCGTGCAGCGCATCGTGCTCGCCGCGTGAGCGCCGCTCAGCCTGGCGATCCGATCGCCGGGTGCAACCGGAGCTCGATGCGGTAGTGCCCGCTGACGCTCGTGGCGCCGAGCACCCTCGCGGCGGGCGGTCCCGCGGGCGGGAGCGACTTCGGCGCGGTGTGCGGCTTCGCCGGCGCTTGTCCGTGCATGGCGAGGTCCGTGAGCAGCGCGTCAAGCGCACGGCGGTGCTCGGCCTCTCCGTAGCCGATGGGGTACGTCATCTGGATTCTCTCCCGCTTCCATGCCGCGGCCTGTCGGCCCCGGCGCACGGAGTGTACGCCCGCACTCGTCGCGAGTTGCGGGCCGCGCGCCGGGCGGGAAAGAAAAACTGTCGCGCGCGACCGGCGCTGCGCAGCCCGTGCGCGTTGCTGCGCCCGACGCGCACGAACTGCGTGCGATGACGCGGGGTGTCGCACGCAATCTCCACAGCGCATCCACGCGTGAGACTCGCCCGACTCACGTCCTTCCGCCGGTTATCCGTCGCCGGTCGGGCTGTCGGGGACGCACCAGAGGCGCCCGGGCTTGTTCTCGAGCTCCGCGTCGTACTCGGCGCGCCCGATCCACTCCGCGTGTCCGTCGGGGCAGGTGACGGTGGCGCCGCGCCCATGGCGCTCGTTGAGGCCCTCGGTCGGGAAGCTCGATCCGTCGTTCCAACTGTCGCCCTGCGTCTCCCAGAAGAGGATCGCCAGCGTGTCGAGCTGGTCCACGCGGTAGGTCGTGCGGATGCGCCGCCGGGCGCCATAGGCGACCACCGCGCCGTTCATGAGATAGCTCGTGGTCAGCTCGGAGCGGGAGTACGGGCCCTTGTGGGACGGGCAGCGGTAGACCTCGTCGTTCTCCAGGTAGGGCCAGACCGCGCCGGTCCGGTGCGTCTCCCATTTCCAGTTGCGGTTCCCCGGCTCCGGGGGCATGTAGAGCCATCCGGCAAGGTCTCGGGCGCGGTTATCCTTCCAGTTCGGGCGCGGCAGCCAGTCGGCGGACGCGTTCGCGTACATCATCACCGCCGTGATGATCTGCTTGTGGTTGTTCTCGCACTCGATCCTCCGTGCGGCTTCGCGCGCCTGACCGAGGGCGGGCAGCAGGATCGCGACCAGGGTCGCGACAATCGCCACGACCACGAGAAGCTCGATGAGGGTAAATGCGCACCGCCGCATGGCCGCTTATAGCAGATGTCCATCCCGCCGCCAAGCCGCCGGGAGGTTCAGATTGCGCGTCCGATGAGCGGAGCCCCGCTGGCCGCGGGCGGGGGAGCGACGGTCACCGCGGGCGGCGGAGCGGTCCGCGCCGCCCAGCGGGCGAGGCCGGAGCCGGTCACCGCGTGCCAGGTAACGGCGCCCGCGCCGAGCGCGAAGCCTGAGGTGTCCGGGAACATCGCCAGGCCGGCGGCCAGCAGCGAGACGAAGCCGACCTGCAGGAGCAGCCCGCCGGACCAGGTCAGGGCGAAGAGGCCGATCGTGAGCGTGAGCCCGGCGCTGGCGAGGCTGACGGCCAGTGGGAGCTGCGCGGCCGCGGCCGCCGGCAGGCTCTCCAAGGGCAGCGACCACGTCGCGAGGGCCTGGTCCACGGAGCGGGACCAGAGCGGGAACCACCAGCCGAAGGAAGTGCCGATGAGGCCGATCACGACGGCCGGCGGATCGAGCAGCTTGCCGGCGATGCATTGCGAGCCGAAGAAGTAGGCCGCGAACGCGAGCCCCAGCATGACCGACGCTTGGGCGGCGTCGCCGTTGAGCACGCAATAGCCTGCGGCGACCATGGTGAGCCCGGCGCAGACCCAGCTCAGCGAGCTCACCAGCGCGCGGCGGAAGGTGCCGGCGCGCTGGAGCTTCATCTGCTGCTTGAGGATGCGCTGGGGCATCTCGCGCTCGACGAGCTGCACCTGCTCGCGGCTGCCCTGGAGCTCCTTGCGGACGACATCGCACTCGGAGGCGAGGTCCTTGCAGCGCATCTCAAGCTCGAGCGTGCGCTGGTGGGCCTCCTTGGAGCGCTTCTCGGCCTCCTCGGCGCGCTGGTTCGCGAGCTTCTGGGCCTCAGCGAGCTGCGCGGCGAGCTCGGCGATCTCGGGAGAGGCCTGCCCCTGCTCGCGGGCGTGGGCGGCCAGCTCGGCCTCGCGCCGGGCGAGCTCGGCCTGCTCGATGCGGAACTGCTCGGCCTCGCGCTCGCGCCGCTCGCGCTCGGCGCGGAGGGCGGACTCCGCGGCCTCGAGCTTCGCCTGCATTTCGTCCACGTTCGAGAAGCGGCTGGAGATCTCCCGCTCCTTGGCCTCGAGCTCGCGACGCCTGCGCTCCACGGCCTCCTGCTGGTCGAGCAGGGCGCGGCGCTCGGCCTCGACGGCCTCGCGCTCAGAGCGGATCTCGGTGGACGATTCGCTGAGGAGGGCCTCGCGCTCCTCGATCTCGGCCTGGCGGGCCTCGAGCTCGGCGCGCAGCTGATCGAGCTCGTCCTCCAGGTCCTGCTGTTCCTGGTGGAGCTCGCGCACGTCGCCCAGGCGGGCCTCGAGCGAGGAGATCATGTCGAGCAGGTCGTCCTCGGTGGTGTCGAGACCCTCGATGGCGAGACCCGCGGCGCTCGGCTTGAGCTCGGCCTGTTCGGAATGGCTGTTCATGGCGCGCCTTTCTCCCCCTCCCCGAGACCCGCGAGCGCAACGGCGCTCTGACCGGATATCGGTTCGATGGACGGCGGCCACAGCGCGACCCGGCGATGAGGTGGGAAAGCCGGGCAGGACGCGCCGGTGGCAACGGCGATCGGCACGGGTTGGCCGCGGTTAACGCCCGAGAACCCGTGCGAACCGTGACGCCGCTTCCGCGACCTGCTCGCGCGTGACGTCGAGGTGCGTCACGGCCCGGATGCGCCGGGGATCGGTGTCGAAGACCATGACCCCGACCGCCGCGAGCTTGGCGACGACCTCTCGCGCGGCGCCGTGGCGCGGGTCAAGGTCGAAAAGCACGATGTTGGTCTCGACGCTCCCGGGGTCGACGGACACCCCGGGAATCTCCGCGAGGCGCTCGGCGAGCATCCGGGCGTTGGCGTGGTCCTCGGCGAGGCGCTCGATGTGATGGTCGAGGGCGTAGAGGGCCGCGGCGGCGAGGATGCCGGCCTGGCGCATCGAGCCGCCGAGCATTTTGCGGAAGCGGCGGGCGCGGGCGATGGTCGGGGCGTCGGCGGCGAGGGCGGAGCCGACGGGCGCGCCGAGCCCCTTGCTGAAGCAGGCGCTGACGCTGTCGGCGGCGCCGACGATCGTGCGGACCGGCTCGCCCGAGGCCACGCTCGCGTTCCACACGCGAGCGCCGTCGATGTGGGCGCGGAGGCCCCGGGAATGGGCGGCGTCGATGACGGCGCGGAGGCCAGCGAGGGGCCAGACGCTGCCCCCGCCGCGGTTGTGCGTGTTCTCGAGGCTCACCAGCCTGGTGACGCAGCAGTGCGGGTCGTCGGGGGCGATGAGGGCGTGGACCTCGCCGGGTCCGAACATGCCGCGGGGCCCGGCGGTGAGGCGGGTGGTGACTCCGGCGAGTGCGGCGGGCCCGCCGGTCTCGTAGTGGACAATGTGGCTATCGAGGTGCGTGATGACCTCGTCGCCGGGCTCGGTCTGCGCCCGGATCGCGAGCTGGTTGGCCATGGTGCCGCTGGGGACGAACGCCGCCGCGGCCTTGCCGGTCAGCTCGCACATGCGTTCCTCGAGGCGGCGGACGGTCGGGTCCTCGCCGAGCATGTCGTCGCCGACCTCTGCGGAGGCCATGGCGCGGCGCATCCCCTCGGTCGGGCGGGTGACCGTGTCGGAGCGGAGATCGATGACGGGCCCGTGGCTCATGGCGCGCCCGCTCCCGCCGGGGCGTCGAAAAGCCCGACCGCCGGACTCAGGGCCCCCTCGAGCTCGAGCAGCCAGCGCTTGCGCGCGAGCCCCCCGCCGTAGCCGCGGAGCGCGCCGGTGGACTCGATCACGCGGTGGCAGGGGATGACGATCGCGATCCGGTTCGCTCCGTTGGCGGCCCCCACCGCCCGCTGCGAGCCGGGAGACCCGATGCGCACGGCAAGATCGCTGTAGCTGCACGTGGAGCCGTAGGGGATTTGGCGGAGCGCGGCCCAGACCTTCTGCTGGAAGCCGGTGCCGGGCGTCCCGAGCGGCAGGTCGAACCGGCGCAGCCCGCCGGCGAAGTACCCGGCGAGCTGACGCTGGACCTCGTCGTGCAGGGCGGCGCCGGCGTTCTCGGGCTCGGCGCCGAAGGCGGCGACAAGCTCCGGAACCTCTCGGGGGAGGCGGGGACGGTCGTGGAACTCGAGAAGACAGAGGGATTCGAGCCCCTCGGCCGCGGCGACGATGCAGACGAGCGGGCCGAGGGGTGAATCGAACTCCTGGCGGAGCAATCGGGCGTGCTGCGACATGGGCGGATCATATCGGGCGCGTGCGCAATCCTCGCGGGGGAAATCTCGTTGACACACCGGGGACGCGGGGAGAAGCTTTCCCCCATGCGACGAGGACCAAGGCATTTGCTGACGGGAGCTTGCGCGCTCGGCGCGGCGATCGCAGCGGGCGGGTGCGGCGGGCCGGCGCACGTGGCGGGAGCGGGGGCCATCTCGGTGGCGCCGGTGAAGGCCGATGCGATCGCGGAGCGGTTCCCGGGCTCGCCGGGGATCCTGTCGGGCATCGAGGTCGGTCGCGCGTCGGAGCGCTGGACCCCGGGCGACACGGTGCTGCTGGGGCTCTCCTTCGACCGGAGCCACTCCGACACCAAGCGGCTGCTGCGGATCGAGCTGCTCGCCGAGCCCGGCAAGCGGGAGCGGTATCGGCGGACGGTCGGGGTTTTCGGCGACGAGGTGCGGATCGATTCGCCCACGCGGGCGACGAGCCTGCGGGTCTACGACGAGCGGGGCGAGCTGCTCTCCGACAAGCATGGGCAGGTGGCGGAGATCTTTCTCGAGCACGGGCCGTGGGAGGTGGCGAGGATCGGCGGCGGGTATGCGATCTCGACCGGCTCGAACGGCAAGCCGCCCGAGAACCCCCGCCCCGAGATCACACTGGACCAGCTGCGCCCGGGCGTGTACGGCATGATGAGCCTGCTGGCCTTCGGCGAGGGGGCGGGGGACAACCCCGTGCTGGCGAGCCTGGTCGAGCGGGCCTTCACGACCGGTCAGAAGCTGGGACTCCTCCTCTCGATGGGCAAGTTCGAGATCCGGATAGGAACGGTGCGGCCTCCGGAGGCCGGCGCCGCCCGACCCGGGCTCGACGGCTTGGAGGCGTACGACTGCGAGGTCCTGATCTCGGTGAACGGGAAGCTGGCGCTCCAGGGGCGGGCCGTGCTGGCGCCGAGCACGGCGCCGCTCGGCGTGTGCGGGGGCATTCTGATGGCGGACCTGGTCAACGTCGCCGACCCCGACATCCGGGTGAACGTCGTGCTGCTGGCCTCGGAGCGCGGGGCGGCCGAGCCGAACAGCGCTGGAACGGCGGCGAATCCCGGCGGGTGAGGGTCTACATTTCCTCCGGCGCGGGCCAGCGGGCCCGGACCGCCCTGCAAGGAGGAACCATGGCCGCCCCGTTCGACTCCCGCCGCCAGCTCTCGACGCCGTCCGGCAGCTTCTCGTACTTCGACCTGGGGGCGCTGGACCGGGCGAAGGTCGGCAAGGGGATCGCGAAGCTCCCGTACTCGATCCGCGTGCTGCTGGAGGGGCTGCTGCGCAACTGCGACGGCTTCACGGTGACGCAGGACGACATCGTCGGGCTGGCGAACTACAACGCGAAGCGCGTGGACTCGATCGAGATGCCCTTCGTGCCCGGGCGCGTGGTGCTCCAGGACTTCACGGGCGTGCCCTGCGTGGTGGATCTCGCGGCGATGCGCGACGCGATGAAGCGGCTGGGCGGCGATCCGGCCCAGATCAACCCGGCCGTGCCGTGCGACCTCGTGATCGACCACTCCGTGCAGGTGGACGACTTCGCCACGCGGGTGGCGCTCACGGTGAACGCGCAGAAGGAGTTCGAGCGGAACAACGAGCGGTACGTGTTCCTCAAGTGGGGGCAGGAGAGCCTCGACAACTTCCGCGCGGTGCCGCCGGCGACGGGCATCGTGCACCAGGTGAACCTGGAGTACCTCGCCAAGGGCGTGCTGCGCCGGGTGGTGGACGGCCAGGAGCAGATCTTCCCCGACTCGCTCGTCGGCACGGACAGCCACACGACGATGATCAACGCGCTGGGCGTGGTCGGCTGGGGCGTCGGCGGCATCGAGGCCGAGGCGGTGATGCTCGGTCAGCCGGTGTACATGCTGACGCCCGAGGTGATCGGCTTCCGCCTGAAGGGGAGGCTGCCCGAGGGCGCGACGGCGACGGACCTCGTGCTGACGGTGACGCAGATCCTGCGGGCGCACGGGGTGGTCGAGAAGTTCGTCGAGTTCTTCGGCCCCGGCATGGCGGAGCTGAGCCTGCCGGACCGCGCGACCATCGCGAACATGGCGCCCGAGTACGGCGCGACCATGGGCTTCTTCCCCGTCGACAAGGTGACGATCGAGTATCTGAGGTTCACCGGGCGGGAGGAGGGGGCGGCGCTGTGCGAGGCGTACTCGAAGGCGAACCACCTCTACTGGACGCCCGACACGCCGGAGCCGGAGTTCACCGAGGTGCTGGAGCTTGACCTGGGCACCGTGGTGCCGTCGCTGGCGGGCCCCAAGCGGCCGCAGGACCGCATCGCGCTCTCGGCGATGAAGCCGCAGTGGCACAAGGATCTCACACAGTCGTTCGGGAGAAAGGACGGGGCGGAGGCCGCGGGTGTGGCCGTGAAGCTGACCGAGGCCTCGCGCGCGGCGAACCCGGGCGAGGAGATCACGCTCAGGCACGGCTCGGTCGTGATCGCGGCGATCACGAGCTGCACGAACACGAGCAACCCGGACGTGATGATCGCGGCCGGCCTGGTCGCGCGCAAGGCGCGGGCACTGGGCCTGACGCGGAAGCCCTGGGTGAAGACGAGCCTGGCGCCGGGCTCCAAGGTGGTGACCGAGTACTTCGACCGGGCCGGGCTGACGGCGGATCTCGAGGCGCTCGGCTTCGCGACGGTGGGCTACGGGTGCACGACGTGCATCGGCAACTCGGGGCCCCTGCCGCCGGAGATCGAGCAGGCGATCAAGACGGGCGACCTCGTGTGCGCGTCGGTCTTGAGCGGGAACCGCAACTTCGAGGGGCGCGTGCACCCGGCGGTGCGGGCGAACTACCTGGCCTCGCCGCCGCTGGTGGTGGCGTACGCGATCGCGGGCACGGTGGACATCGACCTGCAGCACGAGGCGATCGCCAGGGGCAAGGACGGGCGGGACGTGTTCCTCCGCGACCTCTGGCCCTCGCACGCGGAGGTGCAGGCGGTGCGGAATCAGAGCGTGACGCCGGAGCAGTTCAAGCGGAAGTACGCGGACGTGTACACCGGCAACGAGACGTGGAACAAGGTGCCGGTCTCGCACAGCGAGCTCTACCCGTGGGACGAGAAGAGCTCGTACATCCAGAACCCGCCCTTCTTCGGCGACATGACCGAGGAGGCGCCGGGGTTCGGGACGATCCGGGGGGCGCGGTGCCTCGCGCTGCTGGGCGACAGCGTGACCACCGATCACATCTCGCCGGCCTCGGGCATCGCGGAGAACAGCCCGGCGGGACAGTACCTGCTCTCTCTCGGCATCGCGAAGAAGGACTTCAACAGCTACGGCGCGCGGCGCGGGAACGACCGCGTGATGACGCGGGGCACGTTCGCGAACGTGCGGATCAAGAACCTCGTGGCGCGCGATCCGAAGACCGGCGAGATCCCCGAGGGCGGCTGGTCCCGGGACTTCACGAAGGGCGGCACGCTGGAGACCGCGCCGCGCGCATGGATGTACGACGCGGCGATGGCCTCGAAGGAGGCGGGCGTGGCGCTCGTCGTCGTCGCCGGCAAGGACTACGGCATGGGCTCCAGCCGCGACTGGGCGGCCAAGGGCACCTATCTCCTCGGGGTCAAGGCGGTCATCGCCGAGAGCTTCGAGCGGATCCACCGGAGCAATCTGGTGTTCATGGGCGTGCTGCCGCTCGTGTTCCAGAATGGCGAGAGCGGGCAGACGCTGGGGCTGATCGGCGACGAGGTGTTCGATATCCAGCTGCCCGAGACGGTCGAGCCGCGGATGGACGTGCGAGTGCGGGCGACAAGCCCCGGCGGCTCCGCGAAGGAGTTCACCTGCACGCTGCGCCTGGACACTCCGGTCGAGATCGAATACTCGCGGAACGGCGGGATCCTGCAGACGGTGATCCGGAAGAAGCTGAACGAGGCGAGGCAGCTCGCGTGAGACGAGGGTGAGAGGAGCGTGAGAACGGGCGCGCCCTCGGGCGACGAGCGGGCGCGCGGACCCGGCCTGTCGGGCGGTCTGCTCCTACCCTCCCGTCATGGCGGCACGCTCCCTGACCACCCTTGTGACCGGGCTCTTTGATTACGCCGGGCTCTATCCCCCCGCCAAGCTCGAGATGCGTGCGGCCGCGGAGGCGTACGCGCGGGCGCGGATGGGGGAGCACGCCTTCATGCTGGGGCGGTTCGTGTGCCCGGCGTCGAGACTGCACAAGCTCTCGGAGGCGGCGTCGATCATGATGCCGGGGACGCACGGGACGAGCGGGTACCGCGAGCATGCGGACGTGCTGGAGCCGTGGGGCGTGTCGGCGGTGATCGACGTGCCGCTCGGGGAGGCGCTGGAGCTGATCGAGGCCTTCGACGAGCACCACGCGATGGAGGACCACGGGCTGGCGCGGGTGGAATCGATCGAGCTGCGGGCCGAGAGCCCGGCCTTCATCGACGACGCGCTCGACGAGATCCCCGACGACCTTGAGCCATTCTTCGAGCTGCCCATCGAGCAGGACTGCCGCGGGTTTGTGGCGGCCTTGGCGGGCAACGAGGCGAGCGCGAAGATCCGCTGCGGCGGGGTGACGCCGGGGGCGATCCCGCCGAGCGGGCAGGTCGCTTCGTTTCTGCTCGCCTGCCGCGGGGCGGGCGTGCCGTTCAAGGCGACGGCGGGGCTGCATCATCCGTTGCGAGCGGAGCACCGGTTGACCTACGAGGAGGGCGGGCCGCGGGGCGTGATGCACGGGTTCGTCAACCTGTGGATGGCGGCGTCGCTGGTGCGGGCGAGGGAGGTCTCGCAGGAGACGGCGGTCGAGGTGCTCGAGGAGCGGGACCCCCGGATGTTCGACTTCGGCGAGGAGACTGCGCGGTGGCGCGGACAGGAGATGGGGATCGTGGACATCGCTCGGGCGCGGGAGACGTTCGCCGTCTCGATCGGGTCGTGCTCGTTTGAGGAGCCGGTGGAGGATCTCAAGAGGTTGGGGTGGTTGTGATGGAGTGGGAGCGATCGACAGGTCGCGACTTCGGCCCCCTCTCCTGCGCCCCGCGGGAGAGGGTTGGGGAGAGGGCTACTCGCCCTACTCCTCCTTCCACTCCTGTACCCCCCCCGCCGCCTCCACGATCTCGCGGCCTGAAAGCCTCTGCGACGAGCAAGGAACGCGCGATCGACCTTCGGCGCACGTCAACCATGCCCGAGCGCATGCTCTGGAACAAGCTCCGCGCAGGCCGCTGTTACGGAATCAAGTTTCGACGGCAACACCCGCTCGGTGAGTACGTCGCCGATTTCTATTGCGTGGATGCGGGGCGCGATATCGAGCTCGATGGAGCGGTGCACGACCTGCGGCGTGATCGCGACCGCCGGCGCGACGCGTGGATCTCGTCACAAGGCGTGGAGGTGCTCCGGATCCCAGCGGGTCATCTGAGTCGAGACGCGGACCACGTGGTTGAGTACATCATGCGCGTGGTGGAGCGGAGAATGGAGGCTTTGCACCCTGGCTTGTTCGCGCGCAGGAAGGCGGAGTTCCTTGAGAAGCGAGAGGCGGAGGCGAAGAAAAGAGCTGCCCAAGTCGCTGCTCGGGCCGGCGATTCTGAGCCACGAGGCGTGAAGAAGAGGAAGAAGGAGTAGCCCTCTCCCCAACCCTCTCCCGCGGGGCGCGGGAGAGGGGGCCGGAGGCGCACGCTCTGCGTGCGGAGAAGGAGCAAGCGATGCCCTACGACATCAACGAGACGCACGACCCGAAGCTCGAGAGTTGGGTGGAGTCGGCGAACGATCCGGGGACGGACTTTCCGATTCAGAATCTGCCGTTCTGCTCTTTCATCGACGAGTTTGGCGACGAGTACCCCGGCTTGCGGATTGGCGATGAGGTTGTCAATCTCCATTGGCTGGCCGTGGCGGATCTGCTTCCAGAAGGTGTGCGAGGACACCTCCATGCTCGAATCATCGATGACTTCAACATTCTGACGCTTGAGCAGAGGGTGTCTCTACGCGCACTCCTCAGTAATTTGCTACGTGCCGGCCAATCACGATTCAAAGACTGGCCAAAGGCCAGGGCGTTGTTCAAACTCGACGAAGTGTCGCCGGTGCTGAGTGCCGAATTCCAGAACTACACCGACTTCTACGCCTCCATCCACCACGCCACCAACGTCGGCTCGATGTTCCGTCCCGACAACCCGCTCCTGCCCAACTACAAGCACATGCCGATCGGCTATCACGGGCGCGCGTCCAGCATCGTTCCCAGCGGCACGCCGATCCGCCGGCCGGTCGGCCAGCAGGATCCGCCGGAGCCTGGCAGCCCCGCGAACTTCGGGCCCTGCAAGATGCTCGACTACGAGCTCGAGCTCGGCGCGGTGATCGGGCGCGGCAACGCCCTTGGGGCGCCCATCGAGATGGAGGACGCCGAGGACCACGTCTTCGGCATGTGCATCGTCAACGACTGGTCGGCGCGCGACATCCAGCGCTGGGAGTACCAGCCGCTCGGCCCATTCCTCGCGAAGAACTTTGCGACGAGCGTCTCGCCATACGTCGTCACGATGGAGGCCCTCGCCCCCTTCCGGTGCCCGCCCTACGCCCGCCCCGAGGGCGACCCGCGCCCGCTCCCCTACCTCGACAGCGAGCACAACCGCTCCCGCGGCGGGATCGACATCACGTGCGAGGCCTACCTCGCCTCGGCCGAGATGCGCAAGCGCGGCCTCTCGCCGGTGCGCCTCTCCAAAGGCTCTTTCAAGCACATGTACTGGACGCTCGCCCAGTTCGTCGCCCACCACACGGTCAATGGCTGCAACCTCCAGCCCGGCGACCTGCTCGCGAGCGGCACCATCAGCGGCCCCACCCGCGACAGCCGCGGCTGCCTGCTCGAGCTGACCTGGGACGGCGACCCCTGGGCCAGCCCCCCCACTGTCGTGCCCGGCAGTCAGCGGACGCCCATCAAGCTCCCGACCGGCGAGGAGCGTAAGTTCCTGGCCGACGGCGACGAGGTGATCATCAAGGCCTACTGCGAGCGCGAGGGGTTCCGGCGGATCGGCTTCGGCGAGTGCCGGGGGGTGATCGAGCCGGCGGTGTCGCCGACCGAGAAGACCGCGTGGTAACTTAGGTCGGGTTGCAGAGCACCAGCGACCACGGTATGGTGGCCGCCCATGAACGGGACATGTTTGCTCAGACGGGTGTTTGCGGGCGTGCTCTGCCTCTTCATGATCCTCCCAGCCGGGTGTGAGGACCCGCAGGCCGCCGAGAAGGAGGCGATCCGTGCGGCGCTCCGACAATTGGATGACGCCAATGAGGCTCGCGACGGGGCCGCGGCGGTGGCGGTCATGTCCAGCCGAGCGCTGGAGGAGTACACGCGCCTTGTGAAGATCGCTCTCGACGGCTCCAAGACCGACGTGCAGACGCTCTCGCCGCTGGAGATGCTCCAGGTCATCCAAATGCGGCACCGCATGGACCGGCGCCAGCTCGCAGCGATGGATGGCAAGGCATTCCAGGAGTACGCGACGGGCGAGGGGTGGAACTCCGGCGCCCGCGCCAGGTGGGAGGACACGATCGGCGACATCTCGGTCGCCGGGGATACCGCGTATGCCGAGGTGCTTGGCACCGACGGGGGCGACAGCGGCGTGCAGGGGCACTTCGAGCGCGAAGAAGGCGTGTGGAAGGTGAACCATTTCAGCTTCATGCGCGTCTGGGACGACGAGCTGCGAAGACTCGCCTTGCAATATGACATCGGACTCCCCGAGATGATCGTGCGCTTCGAGGAGATGGCAACCCTGCAGCAGATCCGCAAGAGCATCTGGGAGCCGATGCGGTAGTGTCGTTTCGGATTCGGTCCGCCGCACCCATCCAACACCATCGGCGTATAGGCCTCTATGATCGCATCAGCGGTCCTGGTCGGATTCATCCTGATGTTCGGCGTCCTGCTCGCGAGCTTGGAAGAGGAGCGCCGGCCGAAGTATCGATTTCCTCGCGGTACGTGCCAGGGCTGCGGCTACGACCTCGCGGGGCTGCCTGAAGGCACCCTGTGTCCCGAGTGCGGGCACGCAGAGCCCGGCACGCCGCCGGAGGTCACCGTGCGCTCGATCGTCCGGCCGGGCGTGGCGCCGCGGCTCGGCCTCACCTGCGTGCTCGCGATTGCGAGCTTCCTCACGGTCACGCCGTTCGTCGGCGCCCCCCACCGGTGGTCGTACGATCTGCAACTGGACAGACACTCGCCGGAGGTGCTGGTCAATGCACTGCGGGTCCGCGGGTTTGATTTGGATTGGCAGTTCGCTGTGGTCCCGCTGGTGATCGGTCTTTACATCTGCACTTTCTGTGCGGGGCTTCGGCAGGTGCGCTTCGGCCGCCTGGCGCTGAAGACGTTCGCGGCGTGCTGGGTCCTCTCCCTGGCGTGGCTCTTCGTGGAAACCTTCATCCGCTACCGCTGATCGTCATGGACGGAACATCAGGGCGCACGCCGCATGCCCGTGCAGATAGCTGGCGTCCCCGACGGGCCCGAGCTCGCCCGCCGCGAAGAACCCCGCCAGCGGCACACCCCGCGCGTCGGGATCGAGCACCCGCCCTCCCTTGGCCATCTGCTCGCCGGGCTGGTCCGCGGCGAAGGCCCGCTGGATCGCCTGCGCGTCGTGGTGCGGCTCCGAGAAGAGGTTCCGCCCGCGCCCGGTGCAGGTGACGAGCAGCACGCCCGCGGGGGGGCCGTGGAGCTTCTGGGCGTCGAGCAGGAGCCCGAGATCCTCGGCGGCCGTCTGGGCGTCGCGGATGTGAAAGCGGATCGTCTGGCCCACGCGGACCAGGTCGTGCACGGCGATGATGTTGCTCTCGGGGTTCACGCTCGCGACGTTGCGGATCAGGTAGTCGCCCCGCCCGAAGCGGTCCTTGTACTCGCTGACCACGCGCCCGAGGAAGAGCCCCCGTTTGATGAGCCGCCGATCCTCCTCCCCGAGCGAATCGATGAGGCTCCGGAGCACGTCGAGCGCGGGGCGGCCGCCGAGCTCGTAGATCACGTTGGCCTTCGCCTTCGTGATCACGAGATTGTCGCCGATCCCGCGGCAGCCTTGGCTCACGACTGAATCCACCCGGAGCGGCCCGCTCAGGCTCACGCCGACGAAGCCGGTCTGGAGCACCCGCCCGTCGACGATCAGCGAGTTCTGACCCGCCTCCGCCCCCCCGGAGGCGATGCCCCCGACGATCTGCCCCGCGGGCCGGCCCTCCCGGTCCGGCGTGCGCGCGCCGTTGAGCAGGGGAAGCAGGCGGTTCATCGGCGTGCTGAAGGGGTCCGCGAAGACGACGGTCGCGCGGAGCTGGGGGCCCGCGCCGATCAGCTCGCGCACGGCTCCGATGCCGCCGGGTCCCTCGCCGGTCGAGTGCTCGAGCGACGCGCTCGCGAAGGGGTGGATCGCCACGCCGGGGAGCTTGCCCGCCAAGGCGGCGACGGCCGGCGTTCGCTCCAGCTCGCGCGACCCGGCGACGACCGCCTCGGCGGTGACGACCAGGTGCGTGCGGGGTGAGGTCGCGCTCGCAAGAGCCGCGGCGATCCGCGGCGCCTCCTCGACGTGGTGCGCCGACACGAAGGCGAGCAGGAGGTCCGGCGCGCCGAGCGGGCGCAGCTCCTCGGCGAGCTCCGCGACGGCCGCATCGGCCTGCGGCAGCGTCGAGACGGCCTGCATGAAGGTCGGGCCGCCGCTCTCAACCGGGAACGGGCTCATGCGGACAGCGCCCGGCTCAGCCGTCGCTCTCGGGGATCTCGGCGGCGGGCGCCGGCTCGACCGAGCCGACGCTCTCGGCCTGCAGCACGTCGATGCGCGTGGGCGTGACGATGCGGAGCTGGAGCGCCTCGTCGAGCTCGGAGGTGCCGAGCACGCCGACGATCTCGCCCAGCTTGGTCGCGGTCTCCACGTCCGCGGCGCCGGGCTTGATGTAGCCGATGGTGCGGGGCATGCTCTCGTTCACGCTGACGATGCGGTACATCAGGGGCAGGCGATCGCCGTCGTACACCGAGCTGCTCACGAGGCGTCCGACGAACTGGTACCCGCGGGTGCGTTCGAGCTCCTGCACGCGGCTCGTGACCGCCTGGGCCGAGGCGTCGATCGCGTCCCGCTTCTCGCGCAGGGCGCGGGCACGGTCGCGGAACCAGATGCGCGTCTCGATGAACTCGAGACGGCCCTGAAGCCCCTGACGGATCCGCTGGCTCGCCGCGTCGTCGCCGAGGGAAGCCATGGTGCGCCGGAACTCGGCCGCGAGCTCGTCGAGCTCGGCGGACTCGCTGGGCTGGCCCTGGACTTCGGCGAACGCCTCGGAGAGCTGCTGGAGCGACCCGAGCTGGCGCTCGCTCGGCGCCTCGCCCTGGTGGATGACAGTGACATCCTCCTCGGGCGCGGGCGCCGGCTGGTGCGTTTCGGCGCCGGGCTGCTCCGCACCGGGCTGGGCGCCCTCCGGTTGCTCGTCGGCCGGCGTCATGTCCCCCAGCAGCGAATCGTCGGTCTCCGGTTGGGCGGGCGTGGCGTCCTCCGCCCCGGGCTCGGCCGGGTCACCGGCGGCGGGCGTGGGGGTCGCGTCGGTGGGCGGGGTGTCGACCGGAGGGGTTTCGGCCGGGGTGGTCTCGGGCTCTGTTTCTTCGGCGGTCGGCTGCTGCTCCTGCGGCAGGGCGGCCAGGTACCGCTGCACCTCCGCGTCGGTCGCGACGCGGAGCGCGTCGGCCTTGACATACCCGCGAACTTCCTTCGGCGCGTGGACCAGGTAGCCGATGGGCGCGCCGTCGGCGCCGGTGACCGGCTCGATCACCCGCAGCCTGGTGCCGATCGGGAGCTCGGCGCCGCGCGGGACGGCGCGTTGCCAGCTCTGGGCGAAGCCCGCGGAGGCGTTGCGTGACTTGAGCGCGCTCACCTTTGCGAGCACAGCCTCGGCGCCGCCGGGCTCAAGCCGGGCCTCGGCCGCCGCGACGTAGACCGGAGTGCCTGGCGGGTACGCCACGCGCGCCCAGCCCGCGCCCTCGGCATCGACCTGGAGGACCTGTCCCTCAGGGAGAAGCGCCACGTGGTAGTAGCCGTCCATGTCGCCGCTCTTGAGCGGGACATCGGCCCGGGTGGTGACGGCGAAGTAGGGCTCGACGGCGGCGGTCTGCGCAAGCGACCGGGCCGGCGCGAAGAGCGCGAGCGCAGCCGCGACAATCAGCCACGCGAGCGGGCGGGCGGAGGCGATCCGGAGCGAGGGGCATGAGCGGAGCATGGGCTTCCTCTCCTGGGCTCGGGCCCGGCGCTCGCGTGAGGACGGCGGCCTCGCGGAGAATCTCGGCTCCGCTGCCGACGCATCCGTGCGTTCCGCCGGGTGCTGGATAGTGTATCCTTACCGCCCGGCGCGTGTGTGTCCGGGCGAGGGGCGGGCTGTGGCACGGGCGCGCTCGGCCCCTGGGCCCGAGTATCCAATCCAAGGGAACCGCCGATGAGTGGCGATCGACGTGCGCAGGCAGTGCTCCTGATTCCGGCCGCCGCGGGCCTGGCCCTGTCTCTCTGGGGCTGCGCATCGCCCCTCGAGCGTCAGCGCGAGCAGGATTTGCGCCGCGCAGTGGTGGACACGATCCGGACGGAGCTCTCGGACGCGGAGCAGCGGCCCGACCCGCGGGTGACCCAGCGGGAGTACGACCCGCTCCCGATCGACGAGCGCTTCCTGCCCGAGCTGGAGAACATGGCCGGCCCGGCCTCGCGCAACTTCGAGACCGTGGACTACGGGCCCGACCTGATGGGGCTCGAGGCCCGCACGGTCGGCCTCTCGCTCGAACGGGCGATCCGCTCGGCGGTTCGGAACAATCTGGAGGTGCAGTTCGCCCAGCTGGCCCCGGCGATCAGCGAGGCGGACGTGATCGCGGCCGAAGCCGCGTTCGACTGGGTGCTCTTCTCGAACTTCGAGTGGAACGAGATGGACCAGGTGCGGCCGTCGACGTCGTTCGGCATCTCGTCCGGCTTCGACCAGCGGCAGACGGTCGAGAACACGACGGGGATCCGGCGGGCCCTCGAATCCGGCGGCCAGTTCGCCATCCAGAACGAGCTGCTCTACAGCGACTTCGAGACCACGGGGCTGAACTACACGCCCGACCCGGCGACGCAGGCCGCGATCGCGCTGCGCTTCGACCAGCCCCTGCTCCGGAACTTCGGCTCCGACGTGGCGCTCGCGCAGGTGCGGCTGAACCGCAACGCCGAGCGGGATGCGGTCGCGCGCCTGCGCGTGCAGCTGCTCGCGGCGGTGAACCAGACGGAGCAGACCTACTGGCAACTGGTCCGGGCGCACCACGAGCTGGCGATTCTGCAGCGGCACCTGGAGCGCGGCCTCGTGACGCGGGGGCAGCTGCAGGCCCGCCTCGAGGCGGGGCTCGACGTGCCCCCGTCGCAGCTGGCCGACGCGGTCGCCCGGGTGGAGCGGCGCAAGTCGGACATCACGCAGGCCCGGGTGGTCGTGCGCGACACGAGCGATCGGCTGAAGGTATTGATGAACGACGCGGACTTCCCGGTCGGCTCGGAGGCGCTGCTCGCCCCGCTCGACGTGCCCGTCGATGAGCCGCTCACCTACAACCTCCTCGACGCGCTGACCACGGCCGTGCAGCACCGGCCGGAGGTCGACCAGGCGATCCTGTCGATCGACAACACCTCGATCCGGCAGACCGTCGCGGCGAACCAGCGCCTGCCGCAGCTCGACCTCCAGGTGCAGACCCGCTTCCAGGGGCTCGACGAGGACACGAGCGCCTACGACGAGGTGTTCGACGGCAACTTCGTGGACTACCTGGTGGGGCTCGTCTTCGAGCAGCCCATCGGGAACCGCGCGGCCGAGGCGCAGTACGTGCGGCGGCGGCTCGAACGCGAGCAGGCGATCATCTCGTACAAGAACACCGTGCAGCAGATCGTGCGGGACGTGAAGTCCTCGCTGCGGGCGGTGGTGCAGAACTATCAGATCATCATCCAGACCCGGCAGTCCCGCATCGCCGCGACCGAGTCGCTCCGCACGCTCCAGATCGAGAACGAGCAGATCCGGGAGCGGTCGTCGGAGCGGCTGGAGCTCGAGTTCAACCGCCAGGACGCGCTCGCCAACGCCGAGCGCGCCGAGATGGAGGCGATTACGAACTTCAACTCGTCGGTCGCCCAGCTCTACGCCGCGATGGGGACGGCGCTCGAGCGCAGCCGCATCGATCTCGCCGTGCCGACCGCCGAGGAAGCGCTGCCCGGGAGGCACTCCCGCGACTGGTATCGCCGGCCGGCGCGCACCGACGCCGCGGAGCAGATCGGCGCGGGCCCCCAGGATGCCCCCGGAGCGCAGCCCGAGCCGACGGGTGCACCGGACGGAGCGGGCCAGGGCGAGGGCTCCTCGTCCGGCGGGTGACGCCATGCGTGCCAGCCCGGAGGACATCGCGCACGCGATCGGCCTTCTCCGCGCCCGGCGGCTGGTCGCCTTCCCGACGGAGACGGTCTATGGCCTCGGGGCGGACGCGCTGGGCGCGGAGGCCGTCGCGGCGGTGTTCCGCGCGAAGGGCCGCCCGGCGGAGAACCCCCTGATCGTGCACATCTCCGGGGAGGAGATGGCCCGGCGCGTGTGCGCGTCGTGGCCGCGCGAGGCGGCGGTCCTCGCCAGGCGGTTCTGGCCCGGGCCGCTCACGCTCGTGCTCCCCCGGGCTCCGGCGGTGCCGCCGATCGTGACGGCGGGGGGAGCGAGCGTGGCGGTGCGCTGCCCGAGCCATCCGCTCACCCTCGCGCTCATCGACACCTTCGGCTCGCCGCTCGTCGGTCCGAGCGCGAACCGCTCGGGGCATGTCTCCCCCACAACCGCCGAGCACGTGCGCGATTCCTTCGCCGAGGCCGAGGTGTTCGTGCTCGACGGCGGGCCTTGCGCCGGCGGCATCGAATCCACCGTGCTCGACCTGACGAACGACCCGCCGACGGTGCTCCGCCCGGGTCTGGTCGGCGCGGGCGAGCTCTCGGAGGTGCTCGGACGGCCCGTGGCCGCGCTCGGGCCGGAGGCGCCCCCCCCGGCGGGGGCGCGGCGCTCGCCCGGCCTCATGCGCTCGCACTACGCGCCCGCCGCCCCGGTGCGCCTTGTCGGGCCGGAGGAGCTCGGGCCCGCGATCAGGGCGGTCGGGGGCCCGGCCGTCGTCCTCGGTCCTCCGGGCACGCACGCGGGCCGGAACCAGCTCATCGAGATGCCGGAGGGCGCGGAGCCCTACGCCTCTCGGCTCTACGCGGCCTTGCGCGAGGCCGACGCGATGCGCCCCGCGGCGATCCTCGTCGTGCGCCCTTGGGGCGGGGCGGCGCCGGCCGGGCTGTGGGGCGCCATCGCCGACCGTCTCGCCCGGGCCTCCGCTCCGCGCGAGGCCCGCTAGGCCGGGCCGCGCCGCTCGCCTTCCCGCGCCCGCTGCCTACCGTTGGCCCCTCGCGGGCCAGCGCCCCGCCAGGAGGAGAAAGGCATGCCGAAGCTTCGCATCGCCCTGTCCGCCGGCGACGGCATCGGGCCCGAGATCATGGACGCCGTGCTGCTGGTCTTTCGCGGCGCGGGGATCGAGGAGCACGTCGAATTCGTGCCCGTCGAGATGGGCGAGCGCGTCTTCGCGGCCGACTCTCGCGGCATGACCGACGAGGCCGTGACGGTCATCGAAGACTGCGGGCTGCTCTTCAAGGGACCGATGGGCACGCCCGTCGGCGGCGGCGGCAAGTCGATCAACGTGACGCTCCGGAAGATGTACGGCGCGTTCGCGAACATCCGCCACTTCCAGGCGCTCCCGGGCGTCGAGACCGTGTACTCCAAGGCGGGCGTGCCGGTCGATTTCTACGTGGTGCGCGAGAACATCGAGGACACCTACGGCGGGGTCGAGAACCGCCTCACCGCCGACGTGGTCGAGTGCAAGCGGATTATCTCCGCCCCAGGGTGCGACCAGGTGCACCGGCAGGCGTTCGAGACGGCCAGGCGGCTGGGGATCCGCGAGGTCTACTGCGGCCACAAGGCCAACATCATGAAGATGACCGACGGCCTGTTCCGCGACCGGTTCTACGAGACCTCCCGCGACTACCCGGGCATCGAGCCGCGCGACGTGATCATCGACGCGCTGTGCATGCACCTGGTGCTCAAGCCCCACCGCTACCGCATGGTGGTGCTGCCGAACCTGCAGGGGGACATCGTGTCGGACCTCGCCGCCGGGCTGGTCGGCGGCCTCGGCTTCGCGCCCAGCGCCAACATCGGCCACCACATCTCGATCTTCGAGGCGGTGCACGGCACCGCCCCCGACATCGCCGGGAAGGGGGTGGCGAACCCGACGAGCCTGCTGCTCTCGGGCATCATGATGCTCCGCCACGTCGGGATGCTGCGGCAGGCGGCGGTGATCGAGAATGCGCTCTTCGCGACGCTCGAACGTGGCGTGCACACCGGCGATTTCGGGGCCGATGCAGGGTCGGCCGTCGGCACGCACGAGTACGCGGAGGCGATCGCCGCCAACCTCGGGCAGAGGCCCGCCGGGCGCGAGCCGACGCCCGAGACAGGCGGCGACCGGCCGACCTTCGAGCGCCCGGCTCGGCCGCGCGCGAACACGCTCCTGCGCACCTTCGAAACGACCCGCAGCGCGTACGTCGGGTGCGACCTGTATCTCGATACCCTGCTCAGCCCGGCGGAGCTCGCCGATCGGCTCAAGACGCTCGCCGCCCCCACGCCCTTCGAGCTGACGATGATGTCCAACCGCGGCACGCAGGTATGGCCGGTGGGCTCGGTGTACACCGAGGTCGTGGACTACTTCCGCGCACGCTTCGAGCTCCGGGACATGTCCATGGCCGAGTCGATCGGCCAGGGCGCGATCATCAACCTGCTGCGCAAGGTGAGCGAGAAGTTCGAGATCGCGTCGTACGTCCCGCTGAAGCTCTACGACGGCGCCAGGGGCTACAGCCTTGCGCAGGGGCAGTAGGAGGGATCAGCCCGCCGGGCGCAGCTGGTTGCTGGCCTGGCCGAGCACCGCGTACGCGACCTGCTCGGGGTTGTAGCCGGCCTGGAGCATCACGAGGGGCTTGCCCGCCTGCCGGCAGTACTCGCGCGCCTCGCCGGCGTGGAGGTGCCCGGCCAGCTTGACCAGCACCAGGACCAACAGGGTGTCGGGATGCATGATCGGCGCACGCATCGGCGCCCCGCTGCCGTGCTCCGTGAGCGGCACCCACTCGACCCGGTCCAGCGCGAACGCGTCGCGCAGCCGGTTCGCCGCGTCCTGGCGCGGCTCGCCGCCGATTACGACGATCGCGCGCCCGCGCAGCAGCTCGCGCACCTCGAGCACCCGCTCGCTCCACTCGGGCTCCCCCCCCGCGCCGGGCTCTGCGCGGGCGGGCTCCTGGCCTCGCGCCGCGAACGCCGCGGAGGCGTGCGCGAACTCGGGCGGCGCCGGCGCGGCAGATTCCTGCACCCCCTTGAGCGCCGCCGCCACCCGCGGGTGCGAGGGCGGCACGCCCAGCAGCGCAAGCTCGCGGAGGGCCTCGTCGATGCGGCGCCAGTCGTGGCCGGGGTCGATCGCTCTTCCCCCGCCGATCTGCTCGGCGTGGTAGCGGACGCGCTTAAGGTGTCGCTCGGCGCTCGCGGCCCGGTGCGACCGCTCCTCGGCCTCGCGGAGCAGCGAGGCGATCGCCGCGCGGAGCTCGGAGACCGAGGCCAGCTCGGGCGGATCGTCAAGCCGCATGTATCGGGGCACCAGGACTTCAGCGGCCTTCGTCCGCCAACGGAGCCACAGGTGGGCATCGTCCTGGTCGACATCGGGCCGGGTGAGCCATGTCTGGCCGAGCGCCACGCGGAGCCCGGCGCTGGCGTGCGCGAAGGTTTGCATCGCCGCCTCGATCCATGCGCGGGGGCGCGACGGCTCGGCATCGAGCGTCGCGATCAGGGCGGCGCTCTCCGAGAGCGCGTCGTACCAGTCCGCGATCAGCCCGAGCATCTCATCCCCGGGCTGCTCGCGCCCCGGGAACACGACCCAGAGGAAGCACTCCGGGAGCTCCCGCGCGCGATCGAGGAGCCGGTTGATCGCGGCGATGAGCGCCGGCTCGCGCGACTCGTCGCCCGCCGCCGCGCGGCGCTGGACGAAGAGCCGGCACGACTCGGCCTTGAGTGCCGCCCTCTGGGCGATCACGCGCGGCTCGATCGGGCGCGGGGGGGCGTAGCCGTCCTCCTCGAACTGCTGCTGCGCCGAGGTGTACGCGCGCTCGATCTCCTCCGGGCGCCCGAACACCCTCACCACGGCGCCCGTGTCGCCCAGGCGCAGCGGGACCTCGCGCGCCGGCTCGGGCTTGACGATCCGCGGCCCGGCGATGGGGCTGGCGCGGGCTTCGGTGGTCGCGCTCGGCGGCTCAGGCGCCGCGGGTCCTAGGGGCTCCGCCGGCACGACAGGGGCTCCGTGGCGCGGGAGCTCGGGGGCGGCGCGGTCGGCCTCGTCGCGGAGCATCTCTCCGAGGGCGCGGATGGCTCTCCGGAGCGGCTCGGACCTGCGCATGGCCGGACCGAGCAGGTCGCGCAGCGCGTCCACGAGCTCTCCGGCTGGTCCATCCGTCCCTGGCTCGTTCCGCGGTTCCAAGTGCACGCTCCGCCCGCGGTCGCTACCGCTCTCGCACGCGCTTCTCGATCGCCCCGCTGTCGCGCTCGATCAGGATCTCGTCGGCCTCGGTGAGGAAGAGCCCGTGATCGATCACGCCCGGGATGTCGTTCAGGGCCGCGGCGAGCTCGGACAGGTCCTGGTCGCCCATGGCGACATCGATCACGAGGTTCCCGTTGTCGGTCAGGAAGAGCTCGCCCTTGATCGTGCGCCGGCACACGCCGTTGAGCCCCAGGTTGCGCAGCTCGGCGCGCACGGCGGCGAGTCCGAACGCCAGCACCGCGATCGCGAGCGTGGTCCGCTCTCCGAGCCGCGAGACGAGCTTGGACTCGTCCACCATGTAGGTGCACTTGTCCGCGGCCCAGGCGACGATGCGCTCGCGCGTCATCGCGCCGCCGGAGCCCTTGAGCATGTTCATGTGCGGATCGACCTCGTCGGCCCCGTCGAAGAGATAGTCCACCTTCTCGACGAGCGCGAAGTCCATGACCGGGAGGCCGTGGAAGCGGGCGAGAGTCTCCGAGGCGTGGCTGGTCGAGACGCAGCGGATGTCGAGGTTCTCCGTCTTCACGCGCTCGGCGAGCGCGATCACGCCCCGGGAGGCCGTCCTGCCAGTGCCCAGGCCGACGATCATGCCGCTGCGCACTTCCGCCACCGCCGCATCGGCCAAGGGGTCCGCCACGCGTTGCTCGGTCATTGGGCTGCTCCGAATTCGATTCCCTGCGCCAGACGCATCGAGGCGCCGAAGTTGATCGTCACCGTCTGGCGACGCATGTACTGCTTCCAGGAGTCGCTGCCGGATTCTCGACCGCCGCCGGTGTCCTTCTCGCCGCCGAAAGCGCCCCCGATCTCGGCGCCGCTCGTGCCCAGGTTGACGTAGGCGAGCCCGCAGTCGCTCCCGGCGCCCGCTGGGCTGAGGAACCGCTCGGCCGAGCGAACGGACGAGGTGAAGATCGCCGAGCTCAGCCCCTGGTCCACGCCGTTCTGCATGGCGATCGCCTCGCCGAGATCGCGGTACGTGAACACGTAGAGGATCGGGGCGAAGGTCTCCTGCCTCGCGATGGCGAACTCGCCCGATCCGGGCGCCCGGATGATCGTCGGCTGCACGTAGTGGCCGCCGAGCCCCGGGATGCTCGCGCGAGCGCCTCCCACGAGCACCTCGCCGCCCTGCCGGCGCGCCGCCGCGACCGCCTGCTCGAACTGCTCGACAGCGGCGCGCGTGATGAGCGGACCGACGAGAGTCCCCTCGGCGAGCGGGTCGCCGATCTTGACCTTGCTGTACGCGGCGACGAGGCGGTCGGTGAGCGCGTCCGCGATGGACTCGTGCACGATCAGGCGACGGGTCGTGGTGCAGCGCTGGCCGGCGGTGCCCACGGCGCCGAAGAAGATGCCCTCGGCCGCGAGGCCCGGGTCCGCGTCGGGCTCGACGATGATGGCGTTGTTCCCGCCGAGCTCGAGCAGGCAGCGGCCCAGGCGCTCGGCCACGACCGACCCGACCCGCCGGCCCATGCGGCACGAACCGGTGGCGCTGATGAGCGGCAGCCGGCGATCCCGGATGAACCGCTCGCCGATCTCCTGATCCGTCCCGATCACCAGGCGGAACACGCCGGGGTGGCCCATCTCCGTCGCGACGCGGTCCGCGATCGCGTTGCTGGCGATCGCCGTGAGCGGCGCGAGCAGGCTGGGCTTCCAGATCGTCACGTCGCCGCAGACCGCCGCGAGCATCGCGTTCCAGCCCCAGACCGCATTGGGGAAGTTGAACGCCGTGATGACGCCGATGGGGCCGAGCGGGAGCCATTGCTCGTACATGCGGTGCTCGGGCCGTTCGCTGGGCATCGTCATGCCGTAGAGCTGTCGCGACAGGCCGACGGCGAAGTCGGCGATGTCCACCGTCTCCTGCACCTCCCCGACGCCCTCGGCGCGGATCTTGCCGACCTCGAGGGAGACCAGCTCCCCCAGGGCCTCGCGCTGCCGGCGCATCTCGTCGCCGATCGCCCTCACCACCTGGCCCCGAACCGGGGCGGGCACACGGCGCCACCGGTCGAACGTCTCGACGGCCTCGGCGAGCGTGCGCTCGTAGCTCTCCGCGCTGTCCAGCCGCACGCCCGCGATCGGCCTTCCGGTCGACGGGTTCTCGCTGAGGACGACCCCGCGCTCCGGCGTCTCATCGCCCTTCGGCGAGGCGATCACGCGCTCATGCGATTCCAGGCCGAGGCGGCGGAGCAGGTCGGAGTGCATGGGGGAGTGTAGGGAGAACCACGCGGCACGGGTGCGGCCCGCCGCACGCCCGCGAGCCGCCCGCGCCGGGCTAGCTCCGGTGAGCACCCGCCTCCGTCGCTGGCAGGTCCCGGAGAAACCCGAGCAGGCGGCGGAGCGACGGGGACTCGGCGTCGCGGACGTAGACGCCGCTCACCGCGCACCCCACCGCGAGGCACTGGGCGGCCGGCAAGCCGAGCACCTCGGCGAAGGAGAAGCCCGCCCCGAAGTGGTCGCCGGCCCCCGTCGAGAGACGCGGGCGGAGCGTGAACGGCCCCTCGAACCACGCGCTCTCGGCGCGGTCGTTCGCCGCCGCGGCCCCTTCGCGAGGGTGGATCACGACGCACGCGAGCCCCGCGCGCTCGCGGATCCGGACGGCGGCGACGCGGACGCCCTCGCCGAGCGACGGGGCGTCGGCGAACGCGTCGACGCCGAGAACAGCCGCGAGGCGCTCCGCCTCGGCGAGGTTCAGGCCGAGCGTCACCGGCGCAAGGTCGCTCATCCGGCGCAGGGTCCGCAGGGCTCCGCGGAGATCCTCGTCTGTGCGCTTGGCGGGATCCGAGAGGTCGATGAAGATGCGCCGCGCTGGGGTCCCGGGCGGCGCCAGCGGCAGGGCCGGCAGCACATCGCGGATCAGCCCCTCCCAGATCCCCTGCACCCCGCCGCAGAGCGTCCAGTTGACTATGCCCAGGAGGCTGCTCCGCGCCACCCGGTCGCGGAGCCCCTCGAGGCCGACGCGCTCGAGGAGGCGCTCCCAGGTGACCGCCTGCACGTTGGCGGGCTTGCCGAGCATGACCTTGCCGTCGTCGAACTCCAGGGCGTCGGTGTGCGCCGGCGCCGCGATCGGGATCACTTCCTCGCACCGGGCGGCGAACGGCTCGTACAGCGGCATGAGCGCGCGGCCGGCGTCGTCCTGGCCGACAGCCCCGATGTACGAGGTCGGCATCCCCAGACGCCCCAGAGCGCCGGCGTACAGCGGCCCGTTGCCGCCGAAACGGTCCTCGAGCACCACCAGCTCGACGTTGCTGCTGCGCCCCGCGGCTGCGGCGATCCGGGTGGCGAACGCGGGGATCGCGGCGATCGGCTCGTAATCATCCGGACGCATCGACCGGCGCCTGTCCACGACGCGGATGATCGAATCGACGAACCCATCGAAGCCGGCAAGGGCACGCGTGGCGGCGAGGCGGCCGTCCGACGCGGCCCGATCCAAGGCGTCCGCGGCGGCGGCTGCGGTCTCGTGACGGTCGGGGGAACTCATGGCGGGGAGCGTACACTCGCGCCGGCATGGGCAACGACCTCCGCCGGATCGTCATCGCGACGGGCAATCCGCACAAGGTGGCGGAGCTGCGGGAGATGCTGAGCCTGCCGGGCGTGGAGTTCGTCGGCCTCCGGGATCTTTCTGGAGAGTTCGTCGAGCCCGCGGAGAGTGGGACCACCTTCGAGGAAAACGCGGCCATCAAGGCGATCTCCTATGCGGGTCAGACCGGCCTGCCCTGCCTCGCGGACGACTCTGGGCTGGAAGTGGACGCCCTGCACGGGGCCCCGGGCGTGATCAGCAGCCATTACTCCACCGCCGGACGCGAGACCGGCGTCGGTCGCGCCGAGCGGGATGCCGCCAACAATCAACATCTGTTGAACGCTCTGCGGGGAGCTGATCCGGAGCACCGCACGGCGCGTTTCGTCTGCGTCATGGCGCTCGCTGAGCCTCACGGCAGCTTGCTCGCCGCTGTCCGCGGCACATTCGAAGGCCGCATCGGACTCCCGAGCAGCGTGCCGCGCGGGGCGAACGGGTTCGGGTACGACCCGCTGTTCCTCGTTGCGCCGGATTTCACCCACACGAGCGCGGAGCTGCCGGCGCCAGAGAAGAACCGCCTGAGCCACCGCGGCGCCGCGGCGAGAGCCATGCTCCGGGAGCTTGCTCATTTGTTGCATGCTGACTAACCCCGCTGCGCAGCGGCAAAAAGCAAAGACGGCCACGGATCTTCACCCGCGGCCGCCTGGAGGAGAGAGAGAGTCTTGCTTCGCACCCTTCTATACGAGGGGGGCGCTGATCCGGTTCGTTATTGGTCGTCCTTCACCTTGTACTCCGCGTCGATCACGTCCTCGCCGGCCGAGGAGTCGCCGGACTCCGGCTGCGCCTGCGCGGCGCCGGCGCTCTTGGCGGCTTCTTCGTATACGGCCTTGCCGAGGTCCATCGACGCCTGCTCCAGGTCGCGGATCGCGGCCTCGATCGCCGCCTTGTCGTCGCCCTTGAGCTTCGGCTCCAGGTCCGCGATGGCGCTCTCGATGCGGGCCCGCACGTCGGCCGAGACCTTCCCACCGTGCTCTTCCAGCGCCTTGCGGGTCTGGTAGACGAGCTGGTCGCCGCGGTTCTTCACCTCGATCACGTCGCGCCGGCGACGGTCCTCCTCGGCGTGCGACTCGGCGTCCCGCTGCATCCGCTCGATCTCGCTCTTGTCGAGGCCGCCGGAGTTGGTGATCTTGATGTCGGCGCTCTTGCCCGTCTTCTTCTCGGTCGCGGTGACGGTGAGGATGCCGTTGGCGTCGAGCGAGAACTCCACCTCGATCTGGGGCATGCCGCGGGGAGAGGGCGGGATGCCTTCGAGGTCGAACTGGCCGAGCAGCCGGTTGTCCGCCGCCATCTGGCGCTCGCCCTGGTAGACCTTGATGGTGACGCTGGGCTGGTTGTCCGCCGCGGTCGAGAAGATCTCCTTCTTGCTCGTGGGGATCGTGGTGTTCTTCTCGATGAGCTTGGTCATCACGCCTCCGAGCGTCTCGACGCCCAGAGAGAGCGGGGTCACGTCGAGCAGGAGAACGTCCTTGACCTCGCCCTGGAGCACGCCGCCCTGGATGGCGGCGCCGATCGCGACCACCTCGTCGGGGTTCACGCTGCGGTTGGGCTCCTTAACGAAAATCTCCCTGGCGATTTGCTGCGCCTTGGGCATGCGCGTGGAGCCGCCGACCAGCACGACCTCGTCGATCTTGGACGGATCGAGCTTCGCGTCCTTGAGCGCCTGGAAGCACGGATCGCGCAGACGCTTCCAGAGATCCTCGCACAGGCTCTCGAACTTGCTGCGCGTGATCGTGACCTGCAGGTGCTTGGGGCCGTTCTGGTCCGCCGTGATGAAGGGCAGGTTGACCGTGGTCTCCTGCATGGTGGAGAGCTCGACCTTGGCGCGCTCCGCCGCCTCCTTGAGCCGCTGCATGGCCATCGCGTCGCCGCGCAGGTCGATGCCTTCCTTGGCCTTGAAGTCGCTCGCCAGGAAATCGATCAGCTTCTGGTCCCAGTCGTCGCCGCCGAGGTGCGTGTCGCCGTTGGTCGAGAGCACCTCGAACACTCCGTCGCTCACGTCGAGGATGGAGATGTCGAACGTGCCGCCGCCGAGGTCGAAGACCGCGATCCGCTCGTTTTTCTTCTTGTCGAGCCCGTAGGCCAGCGCGGCCGCCGTCGGCTCGTTGATGATGCGCTCGACCTTGAGCCCGGCGATCTCGCCGGCGTCCTTGGTGGCCTGGCGCTGGGAATCGTTGAAATAGGCCGGCACGGTGATGACCGCGCGGTCCACCTTCTCGCCGAGGTAGTCCTCCGCCACCTTCTTGAGATCCTGCAGGATGAACGCGGAGATCTGCTGGGGCGTGTACTCCTTGTCGCGCACACGCACCTTCACGAAATCGCCCGCGGCCCCGGTCACCTGGTAGGGGACGCGACGCTCCTCCTCGCCGACCTCGTCGTGCCGGCGGCCCATGAACCGCTTGATCGAGTACACGGTGTTCTTGGGATTGGTCACTTGCTGGTGCTTGGCCTGCTT
>DASRXL010000120.1:0-10216 GCA_035654175.1 Phycisphaerales bacterium | reverse complement strand
CGCGTGCGAGGAAAAGTCGCGCTCTCCCCGCGCCGTTCATTGGAGGGTTCCGCTGGGGATGGGCGAGCCCATCGTTTCGCGGACTTTCCGCACGATCCGCTCGGCGGTTCGCACATTCGCAAAGCCGGCCTCGGCGTCGATCGGAGGATGTTCGCCCCGGCGCACCGCGTCGATGAACCCGCGCAGCTCCATCAGGAGCGGCTCCGCGTCGTCGATCGTCAGCGGCTCGATGTTCACCAGCTCGGACCACTTCAGGTCCGTCAGGTCCTCGCCCCGCCTCAGCTGCTCGCGCACCTCGCTCATCTGGATCTCGTTGGCCGTGCGCCGGATCACCGTCCCGGTCTTGTTGCCGTAGTCGATCTTGATGTAGGCGTTCTCGCCCGTGATCCGCGTCACGCGCTCGGTCTTGAGCGCCAGCCGGCTCGCGGTGATGTTCGCCACGCACGTGCCCTGCGGCCGGCGCCAGGTCAGGCGCGCGTTGCAGATGTCCTCGTGCTCGGTCACCACCGCCACCCCCGCCGCCTGGATCTCGTCCGGCTCCTGGCCGTCCATCAGCATCAGCACCACGTCGAGGTCGTGGATCATCATGTCCATCACCACGCTCGTGTCCACGCTCCGGAACGTCATCGGGCTCACCCGGTGCACCTCGATAAACCGGGGGACGACCTCGAGCCCCGCCAGCGTCGCCTTTCGCATCGCCCGCAGCACCGGATTGAACCGCTCGATGTGCCCCACCATCAGCACCGCGCCGCTGCGCTCCGCGAGGTCCTTGATGAGCTGGGCGGTCTGCGTGTCGCCCGCGAGCGGCTTCTCGATCAGGCAGCCCACCCCGGCGTCAAGGAACGGACGCGCCGAGTGGAAGTGCGCCGTCGTCGGCACCGCGACGCTCACCGCGTCCACCCCCGCCGCGAGCAGGTCCTGCTCCGTGGCGAACGCCCGCGACTCGTGCCGGTCCGCGATCAGCTGCGCCCGGTCCAGGTTCGCGTCCACCACGCCCACCAGCTCGCACCCCGGCTCGTTGGCGTACACCCGCGCGTGGTGCTGGCCCATGCGCCCAACGCCCACGACCCCGCACCGGAGCGCCCGGTCGCGCCTGCCGTTCCCCGAGATGCTGTCGGACTTGCGGGCCATGACGCCTCCGGCGAGGGGCGTGCGTTCAGGAGGCGAGGGCGAGCGCGTCCTCGATCGCCGCCGCGAGGTCGGCCTTGTTCGTCAGACCCACGAATTTCCGCACGACCGCCCCGTTCTTGAACAGGATCACGGTCGGGATCGCCGAGATCTCGTACTGCACCGAGATCTCCCGGTTGCTGTCCGTGTCCACCTTGCCGACCTTCACCTTGCCCGCGTACTCGTCGGCCACCTGGTCGATCACCGGCGCGAGCATGCGGCAGGGCATGCACCACTCGGCCCAGAAATCCACGAGCACGGGCGTGCCCGCGTTCAGGACGTCGTCCTGGAAGTTGTCGTTGGTGAACTCGAGCACGTTTGCACTGGCCATCTCGGTTCCTCTCGGCTTACCGGCCCCCGACCGGGGGTCTGACCCCGCCCGGACCGGAGTTTAGTCCCCCCGCGCCCGCGCCGTCCCGAGCGCCCACGCCGCCGCGAGAGCCTGCCTCTGCTCCGCGACGTCGTGCACCCGGAAAACCCGAGCGCCCGCGAACAGGTGCGCCACCGAGAACGCGAGCGATCCCGCCAGCCGCTCCGCCGGATCGCTCTGGGCCCTCTCGGCGAGGCAGATGCGCCCGACAAAGCTCTTGCGGCTCGCGGCGCTGAGCACGGGATAGCCCAGCTCCGCCAGCTCCCCCGTGCGGCGCACCAGCTCCAGGTTCTGCTCGACCGTCTTGCCGAAACCCAGCCCCGGGTCCAGCATGATCGCCTCCGGCGCCACCCCCGCCGCCATCGCCGCCGCCGCCCTCGCCGCCAGGAAGCCCCGGACCTCGCCCATCACGTCGGTGTACGCGGGGGCCGCGCCGTACCGGTCCGAGTAGCTGTCCTCGCGGGGTGGCGAGCGGCGGTGCATGAGGATCACGCCCGCCCCGAGCCGGGCCGCGAGGCCGAGCATCTCGCCCCCGCGCTCGGTGGATGCGGAGACGTCGTTGATCGCGTCGGCGCCGGCGCGCAGCGCCGCCTCGGCCACCGCGGCCAGCGTCGTGTCGATGCTCATGGGGATCGCCGCCAGCGGCCCGCCGGCGGCGCGGATCGCGCGCACCGCCGGGAGCAGGCGATCGATCTGCTCGCGCTCGCCGACGCGCTCCGCGCCCGGGCGCGTCGACTCGGCCCCGAGGTCCAGCGCGTCGGCGCCCTCCTCCGCCGCCCGCGCCGCCATCGCGAGCGCGCCCTCGGCGCTCCCCGCCCGCGAGCCCGCGTAGAAGCTGTCCGGCGTCACGTTGACGATCGCCAGCACGCGCGGCCGGTCGAGCGAGAGCGAGCGCGCCGCGCTCATCCGCCACTGCCTCGCCCCGGCGCCGGTCATCCCATGAGCGTAGAAAGCGCGCGGCCCGGGGCCGAGCCCCGGGCCGCGACGATTCGGCATCCCGCGAAAGGCATCAAAACCGCGGCTTGGACTCGGGCTCCTCCTCGACCTCCTCCCACTCGTCCTCCGCCCCCTCCAACTGCTCCGCGATCGAGGAGAAGAGCTCGATCACGTCGCCGGGCACGAACAGCCGCCCGTGCATCCCCGCGCCGCCCGTGGTCAGGCTCGCCCCGATCGGGTGCAGGTCCTCCGGCACGTCGTCGAACGACACGCCGCCGCCCATCATCGCCAGCATCGGCGCCACCATGTCGATCACGCCCTTGACGTTCACGTACGCCTCGGCCGTGCGGCTCTCGGGCAGCTCGCCGGCGATCTCGCCGATCCCCGCGTTCCCGTCGAGGCTCTCCCCGCCCTCGAGCGCCTTGGTGATCAGCGCGGTGTTCCGCGTCATCGTCTGGTACATCCCCCCGTCGGTCAGCGCGAGGTAGCCCTTGGGCCCCGCCTCGCCCCCGAAGATCATGCTCATCTGCTGCAGCGCCATGCTCGCGGCCATCGCGTTCTCGTCGTTGGGATCGACGTCCATCGTCAGCCCGTAGGCGTGCAGCGGCGTGTCGCCGGCCATCGCCGCGTCACGCTCGAACGTGGTCGTGAACTTCATCCCCTGCTGCGCCTCCCCGTTGATCCCGGTGATCACCTCCTCGTAGGCGTTGAGCAGCTGCTCGGGATCGTCGCTCCGGGTGTACTGCACGGTGTTGGTGAAGAGCCCGCCCGCCAGCAGCCCCGGCGTCGTGCCCACCACCATCGCCTGCCCGTCGTGCAGCTCCGCGAGCTTCCCCATCGAGGCGCCGAAGCTCATCCCCTGGTTCAGCTTCGAGGCCTCCGACATCAGGTTGCGCAGCCCCTCGCTGCTCGTGTCGATCGCGAACGCGAACACGTACTCCATCGCCGGCAGCTTCTCCATGAGCTCCGCGGCGTTCCCGCCCTCGGCGAACACCGACCCGGTCTGCGAGTCGTCCTTGAACTGCGCCGCCAGGTCCAGCGACAGCCCGGACTCGCCCGTGCTCATGCCGACGAACGCCGTCCGCCCGTCGTTCACGACCGAGCGCGCCGCGTTCATCATCATCTCCATCTGGCCCTGCACCGCCTCGCCGCCCATCATCGCGGCCATCGCCATGCCCTGCTGCATCTGCTCCAGACCCTGCTCGAGGAACGGACGCATCGACTCCACGTCCACCACCACGAACGCGTCCGCGTCCTCCGCCGCCGCCGCGGCAACCTCGCCCAGCCGCTCGCGATGGCTCCCGAGCTGCCCCGCCTCGCCCGCGAACGCGCTCACCGCGTCGAAATCCGGCCCCAGCGCCATGAACCCGTCGCCGAGATCCTTCACGTACCCCTCGTCCTCCATCACCCGGATCGTCGCCACCTCGTCCCCCGACTGCCCCTGCATCGCCTCGACGAACGCGTCATAGTCGCTCACGCTCAGCACCAGCACCGGCTCCTGGGGCGTCCCGTCCTCGCCGAAGGTCACCGCCACGGCCGCCGAGCCCTCCGAGTTCAGCCCAGGCGTCGAGAGCAGCTGCTCCGCCAGCGCGAACGGCGCCATCTCCTCCTCCGGCACGAACATCCCCGCCCACTGCTTGATGCCCCCCGACAGATGCGAAACGTCGCGGATGCCGATCACCACCGGCGTGTCGGCCGGCACGCGGTCGAGCGCCGGAGGAATGGCCAGCGACGGGCACGCGGCGAGGCCCACCGCCGCGAGAATCCCGAGCACGCGAGTCTGCATCTTCATACGGAGTTCCTTTGTTCGCCAGAAGTTCGGTTCGAGTCGCGCGCACGCGGACCCTCTCCCGGTGCGGCCGGATCACTATACGTTTCGGCTTCTCGGCCTGGGGATTTCAGGGCCCGAGCGACTTCACTCCAGACTCCGCCGGCGATTGCACAGTGGGGGGTGAGATGAGAACCCTTGGAGCACCGCAGAGCCCGCGGATGGGGGCGAGGCACCCACCACCCTCCACGCAGCCCGTGGCGACCGGCTCAGCAGCCCGCCACCCAGTCGTTCAGGTAGGCCAGCACGTCCTGCGTGTTGATCGCCCCGTCGCCGTTCCAGTCCGCGATCGAGTCGTCCGCGTTCCACGCGTTGAGGAACGCCAGCACGTCCTGTGTGTTGACTTCTCCGTCGCCGTTGATGTCCGGCGCACACGCCGCGCCCACCCACGCCGCCCCGCCCGTAGCGTGGTCGTTCGGGTAGGCGTTGTCGAGGCCGACCCAGCTCCCGTTCGGCCCCTGCGAGAGGTCGTACGCGAAGAACGGCACGCCGTCGTCGCCCCGCGTCGCGGTGATGTACACCGTGTTGTCCCCGACCGCCATGCCGCGTCCCTGGGTGTTCGCGGCGTCGAACGGCTCGGCGATCTTCAGCATCTCGCCCGTGTCGATGTTGATCGAGTAGAGCCCGGTGTCGCCGTACTCGGTATACCCGTAGAGCAGGTCGTCCGCAGGGTTGTAGTCGAGCGCGAAGAAGCGGAACCCCTCGACCGTGTGCACGTCCACCACCAGCGTCGTCGCGCCGCTCGCCGGGTCGATCGCGTAGATCCCCTTCGGGTCCGCGAAGTTCGAGTAGCCGTACAGCGTGCCGCGCCCGTACGCCAGCGCGTGCATGTCCTTGTCGATCCGGCTCACGAACTCCGGGCTCCCCCCCGGCTCGATCCGGTACAGGTTCGTCGTGAACGCGCCGTTGCACACGTAGATCACGCCCTCCGGCGTCGCCGCGGCCCCGCTCACGTCGATCGCGTGCGAGTTGCTCCACTCCACATCCGGGAACCCGCTCAGGTCCGACACCCGCATCGGCGGGGCCGACCCCGTCTCGATCCCGGTGTAGAGCTGCGCGAAAGCGGGCGAGGCGCCCAGGGCGGCCAGAGCCGCGCCGGCCGCGAACGCTGCGTGCTTCATCATGATGGTCTCCTCCGTGCTCAGGGGGAACGGTGAACGAACGAGGGCGGTCGCGCCCTCCCGTGCGCCCGCGCCTCGCCTCGGCGGGCTGATCCCGCCGGCACGGGCCCGGCCGCCCGCGACCATATGCTTCCCGCGAGGGGTGCGGCAGCGCGCGCGGGAGGCGCCATCGTGACCACCGGCCCCACCTCCGATCGTCCGACACCCGATCCGCACGCCGACGCGCCCCTCCGCCGTGCAGGGCCGCCGATCGAGAGCGCCGCCGGCGTCCTCGTCCTCCTCCACGGGCGCGGCGCCACCGCCGAGAGCATCCTCGGGCTGCACGAGGCCCTCGCGATCCGTTCGCTCGCCGCCATCGCCCCGCAGGCCTCGGACAACACCTGGTACCCCCTCTCCTTCCTGGCCCCTCTCGACTCCAATCAGCCCCACCTCGATTCCGCCCTCGCCCGCGTCGAATCGATCGTGCGGGACGTCCTCGCGGCCGGCGTGCCCAGCGAGCGCATCGCCCTCCTCGGCTTCTCGCAGGGCGCATGCCTCGCCTGCGAATCCGCCGCGCGACACCCGCGCCACTACGGCGCGCTCATCGCCCTCACCGGCGGCCTCATCGGGCCCGACGGCACGGCGCGACGCTATCCGGGCTCGCTCGACGGCACGCCCGTCTTCCTCGCCTCCGGCGACCCCGACGCCCACGTCCCCTTCGCCCGCGTGCGCGAGACCGCCGACGTGCTCGTGCGCATGGGCGCCAAGGTCGAGCTCCGCCGCTACCCCGGCATGCCGCACACCATCAACAACGAGGAGCTCGCCGCCGCCCGCGACTCTCTCCAACGCATGGTGAAAGACGGAGCGGCGGGCCCCTCGGGGGCGCGCCCGTGAACATCACCCGCGTCTACGCCGACTCCCACGGCGAGAGCCACTTCGCCGACTTCACGCTCGACCTCGCCGACGCCGGCCAGATCGGCCGCCTCTCCGCGCCCATCCCCGCGCGCTCGGTCATCTTCCGCACCAACGATCCCGGCTACGACTACGACTGGCACACCGCCCCGCGCCGGCAGTTCATCGTCCTGCTCGACTGCGCCATCGAGATCGAGACCTCCGACGGCGAGCGCCGCACCTTCCGCGCCGGCGACGTGCTCCTCGTCGAGGACACCGCCGGGCGCGGCCACCGCACCCGCAGCATCGAGCCCCGCGAGCGACGCTCGATCTTTATCGAGCTCGATCCACCGTCACCGTCCGGGAGCGCGCCATGACCACCAGGAGCCCCGCCACCCCCTCGCCAACCGCCGGCCCCGTCCTCTCCGGCATCCACCACGTCACCGCCGTCACCGCCGATGCGCAGTCCAATATCGACTTCTACGCCGGCGTCCTCGGCCTCCGCCTCGTCAAGCTCACCGTCAACTTCGACGACCCCCGCAGCTTCCACCTCTATTACGGCGACGAGCGCGGCAGCCCCGGCACCGTTCTCACCTTCTTCGAGTGGCCCGGCATCCCGCGCGGCCGCGTCGGCCCGCCGCAGGTCACCGCCACCGCGTTCGCAGTCCCCGCCGGCTCGCTCGACGACTGGGCCGCGCGCCTGCGCGAGCACCAGGTCGAAGTCGGCCCGCCCGTCGAGCGCCTCGGCGAGCGCGTGCTCCAGTTCGCCGATCCCGACGGCATGCCCCTCGAGATCGTCGGCGTCGAGGCCCCCGCCGGCGAGCCCTGGGCCGCCGGCCCCGTGCCCGTGGCGCACGCCATCCGCGGCTTCCACAGCGTCACCCTCTCCGAGGAGGGCTACGAGCGCACCGCCGACACGCTCACCAGCCTCATGGGCTTCGCGCCCGCCGGCGAGGAGGGCAACCGCTTCCGCTACCGGGCGGGCGCGCCCAACGCCCCCGTCCTCGCGCCGACGATCGACCTCCTCTGCGCTCCCGACGCCCGCCACGGCCAGATGGGCGCCGGCATCGTCCACCACGTCGCGTTCCGCACGCCCGACGCCGCGCAGCACGCCCAATGGCGCGAGCGCATCGCCGCCCGCGGCCTCAACGTCTCGCCCGTCATGGACCGCACCTACTTCCACTCCATCTACTACCGCGAGCCCGGCGGCGTCCTCTTCGAGATCGCCACCGACGCCCCCGGCTTCACCGCCGACGAGCCCCTTGAGACACTCGGTCAATCCCTGACGCTCCCACCCCAGCACGAACGCTTCCGCCCCCAGATCCAAGCCCGCTGGGCCCATCTCCGCCTTCCCGCCCAGAGCGGGACCGGCCGGCGTTAGGCGTGCGCCTCATGCTGGATGCGCGCACGGCCACGTTGAATCCGCGGCCCCTCGGCCGCACCCGCGCCATTACTCATGCATTCCATCGGAGCGCCCGCGTGAGAATCCCCGTCTGCATCGTGATCGCGGCTCTTGCCGGGTGTCGAGCCGACTATCAAGAGCCCGAGCTCCCCACGGACCACCCCGCGAACCCGGCGGTTGCCGGGCCGGCGCCGGACGAGCGAACAGCCACCCTGGACCTTTCCCACGCCGACCCCGTCGGCGACTCCCCTTCAACCGCGGGCGCGGCGCATGGCGCCCACGGAGCGCACCACCCCCCGCCCCCCGAGAGCGGCGATCGCTCCACCGCGCCCGAACACCGGCCCGCGGCGCCGACCCTCCCGGGCTCGAGCTATGTCTGCCCGATGCACCCCGAGGTGGTGTCGGACCAGCCCGGCCAGCGATGCCCCGAGTGCGGCATGTCCCTCGTGCCCCGGGAAGAGGGGGCCGACCGGTGAGTGCGCGCCGGCTGTCGGCCGCCGTGTTCGCGCCGGCCGTCCTGCTCGGCGCCTGCGCGTCCATGCCGTCGCAACCGGGCTTCGACGATGTTCGCCGGAGTGTGGGCGAGCGGACGGGCATGCGCGTGCATTGGAGCAGCGGCGCCCCGGAGGACCGCGCGGTCGCGGACGCGATCGGCGAGCTTCTCACGCGCCCGCTCTCCGCGGACGAGGCTGTGCAGCTCGCGCTGCTCAATAGCCGCGAGCTGCAGGCGGTCTACGAGGAGCTGAGCATCGCGCAGGCGGACCTGGTCCAGGCGGGCCTGCTGCGGAACCCGGTCTTCGGCGGCGAAGTGCGCTTCGGAGTCAACGCCGCGGGTACGGGCGTCGCGCTCGACGTGACGCAGGATTTCCTGAGCATCCTGTCCATGCCGCTGCGCAAGCGCCTGGCCGAGTCGCAGCTCGAGGCCGCGAAGGTCCGTGTGACGGGCGCGGTGGTGGACAAGGCTGCCGCGGTGCGGGAGGCGTACTACGAGTACGTCGCCGGCGCCCAGGTGTCCGAGATGCGCCGGACGGTGCTCGGGGCGGCGCGGGCGTCCTACGAGCTGGCAAAGCGGGTCCGGGCCGCGGGCAACACGCCGGAGTTGGCCCTCTCGCTCGAGCGCGACGACTTCGAGCAGGCCAAGCTCGACCTCGCGCTCGCCGAGGAGCAGGAGCTCATCGCGCGGGAGCGGCTGACCGGCATGATGGGCCTCTGGGGCGGGCAGGCGGCCTGGCGCGCCGAGCCGAGGCTGCCGCCGATCCCGGCGCTCGACCCCGGCGGCGACGTCCAAGCCATCGAGCGCCGGGCGGTCGAGGCGAGCCTCGACCTCGCCCTGGCCCGTCGCGAGATCGAGGTCGCGGCCCGCGCGCTCGGGATCAGCCGGCCGTTCCCATGGCTCGACGGCGCGGAGGTCGGCGCCGCCGCCGACCGCGAGCTCGACGGCGCGTGGTCCGTCGGCCCGAGGCTCGCGCTGCCCATCCCGCTGCTCGACCAGGGGCAGGCGGCGAGCGGGAGAGCCGGCGCGCGGCTCAGGCAGGCGTCGGCGGAGTACCACGCGCGCGCCGTCGAGGTCCGCTCGCGCGCCCGTGCCGCGGCCATAGTCCTCAACTCCTCGCGCCGGCGGGTCATGCACTACGAGGCCGTCGTCCTGCCCCTGCGCGAGCGGATCGTCCAAGAGACGCAGTTGCAGTACAACGCGATGCAAGTCCCCGCGTTCCAGCTCTTCGACGCCAAGCGCCGCCAGGTCGATGCGGGGGCCGGCTACGTCGGCGCGCTCCGCGACTACTGGCTCGCGCGGACGAGGCTCGAGCACATCCTGGGAGGCCCTTTGGCCGCGCCCGAGCAACCGGCCGCGCCCGCGCAGAGCAACGGGCGAGACAGCGCCCCGCCGCTCAGTGACCCCCCGGATTCCCGGCCGGGAGGGCGCACCCACGAGAGTCCGGAGTGACAAGATGGACGAGAACACACCCAAGCCGCTCGATCCGAACCCTCGGTCAATCGTCCCGGCGCTGACCAGGCGCGACCTGCTCACGAGCGGCGCGCTCGCCGGGGGCGCGCTGCTGGTCGGCGGACGCACCGCGGGCCAGGAGGCCCGGCCCGAGACGCCGCCTGCCGGCCCGCCGCAGCCCGAGCGCGACGTCAAGCTCAGGGAGGAGAACCCGGGGCGGGACAACGTGCCGCCGCAGCACGCCCACTTGCCGCCGGGCGAGCCCGGCCGCGACTACACGCCGGTCGTGGTCCCAAACGGCTGGACTCTGCCCCACGCGCTTGTGGACGGGGTCAAGGTGTTCCACCTCGTGGCCGAGGAGGTGCGGCACGAGTTCGCGCCGGGCCTGGTCGCCATCTGCTGGGGGTACAACGGCGGCGTCCACGGCCCGGTGATCGAGGCGGTCGAAGGCGACCGCGTGCGCATCTTCGTCACGAACAAGCTCCCGGCGTCGACCACGGTCCACTGGCACGGCGTGCTCCTGCCCAGCGGCATGGACGGCGTCGGCGGGCTCTCGCAGCGGGCGATCCGCCCCGGC
>DASRXL010000119.1:0-8131 GCA_035654175.1 Phycisphaerales bacterium | reverse complement strand
GGGCGTAGGGGCTGGAGGGGGCGAGGTAGGTCTCGACCCATTCGAGGATGCGGCCCTTGCGCCAGCCGTTGGCCCCGCCGCGCATGGCGAGCATGGCGTCGGGGTCGAGGGCGCGGTCGAGGGCGGGGGTGTCGGCGGCGGCGACGGCGGCGATGAGGGAGCGGGTGTGCTCGATGATGCGTTCGCGGTCGGTCTTGACGGCGAGCGAGAGGGCCACGGCGCCGACACCGACGAGCCCCGCCGCGGCGATGAGGGCGAGGCCGAGCCTGCGGCGGCCGAGGCGGGAGGCGATGGCGTAGGCGGCGAGGGCGAGGGCGACGGCGACGATCACCGGCGGGATGGGGTTCTCGAGCAGGGCGTGCTGGAGCGAGGGCGGGCCGGGGAGGCTGGGGACGGTCGGGGGTGGTTGGAGGATGTCGAGTTGGGCGGTGGCCGCGGGGGAGAGGAGGAGCCCGCCGACGAAAGCCGCGAGGCAGAACAGCCGCACCCGACGCCGTGAACTTGCGCATGACGATGGAGAAAGGAGGGGTACGCTCGCCCACTTCGTGGGCTCTGCGGCGTGGGCGGCGTTGACCCCGGGCTCGCTCCGCCCGCTTGGCGCGGGCTCCGATCGCCCGGGGCTATCGACCACCGCCCCATCCGGGGCTTTCCGATGCCGGAAGTTCACGGCGCCGCATCGCACTCTCCGCCTCACGGCGGCGACGTGAGCTCGGGGTGGTCGCGGGCGGCTGTGGCGGGATGAGCGTGAGGCTTGGCGGGGTCTGCGCAATTTTGAGCCGTGTGCGGTCAAAGGCCGATCCTCACCGAGAGGGTGCGCGGGCGTCGTGTCCCTTGTACGCACGCGGGGCGGGACGGATCGGAGCGCAGGGATGGAGCACCGGGATTGCCTTGGGCTGGGGGTCGTGCCGGGGCTGCTCGAGCGCAATCTGGGGGCGCTGTCCCGGAGCTCGCCGGAGACGGCGCGGCTGATTGCTTCGTCGGCGGCGCGGGGCGACGCGCGGTTCATGCTCGGCGAGGATGGGGCGCTCACCGGCTCGATCGGGGAGGGGGAGGGGACGCGCTGGCTGGCGAGCCGGCGGCGGGCGCTGGAGGAGGGGGCGCGGCTGGCCGAGCGCGTGGACCCGACGGAGGCTGGGGTAGTGGTGGTGCTCGGCTTCGGGCTGGGGCACCACGTGCGGGCGATCGCGGAGAAGATCGGGCGGACGGGCGTGACGCTGGTGTACGAGCCGGACGCGGCGCTCTTGCGGGCGGTGCTCGGGCGCATCGACTACACCGAGATGTTCGGGGCGTGCAACGTGGCGGTGCTGACGGACGCGGAGGACGCGGGGGCGATGTCGGCGGCGCTGCGGGGCGCGGAGGTGGTGGTCGCGCTGGGGGTGAGGGTGGTGGAGCACGCGCCGAGCGGGCCGCGGCTGGGCGGGGGCGGGGGGCGGTTCAGCGAGCAGTTCACGAGGACGGTGCGGGCGATCCGGACGAACGTGGTGACGACGCTGATGCAGACGGAGACGTCGCTGCGGAACGGGCTGATGAACCTGGACTGGTACGCGAGCGTGCCGGGGATCGGGGACCTGACGGCGATCGCGCACGGGCGGCCGGCGGTGGTGGTGAGCGCGGGGCCGAGCCTGTGGAGAAACATCGGGCTGCTCGCGGACCCGGGGGTGCGCGAGCGCGTGGTGATCATCGCGGCGCAGACGGTGCTGCGGCCGCTGCTGGAGGCGGGGATCCGGCCGCATTTCGTCACGGCGCTCGACTATCACGAGATCAGCGGGCGGTTCTATGAAGGGCTGACGCCGGAGGACGTCGGGGGCGTGACGCTGGTGGCGGAGGCGAAGGCGAACCCGGCGATCCTGGACGCGTTTCCGGGGGCGATCCGGTGCCCCTTCGACCGGACGCTGACGGCGGCGCTGGGGGCGGGCTTCGCGCACGACGGGCAGGCGATGGAGCCGGGGGCGACGGTGGCGCACATGGCGTACACGCTGGCGCGGCACATGGGGTGCGACCCGGTGATCCTGGTGGGGCAGGACCTCGGGTTCACCGACGGGCAGTACTACGCGCCGCGGGCGGCGATCCACGACGTGTGGGCGGGGGAGCTGAACGAGTTCAACACGCTCGAGGCGATGGAGTGGCAGCGCGTGGTGCGGAACCGCGCGCACCTGCACCGCGCGACGGACCACCTGGGGCGGCCGGTGTACACCGACGAGCAGATGTCGGCGTACCTGGTGCAGTTCGAGAGGATGTTCGCGGCGGACGCGGAGCGGGGGCTGGCGACGATCGACGCCACGGAGGGCGGCGTGTCCAAGCGGCACGCGCCGGCGATGCCGCTGGCCGATGCGCTCGCGGCGTTCGCGCCGCCGGGGGCAGGGGCGGCGGAGCTCCCGCCGACGGCGCGCTCGCTGGACATGCGGGAGCTCTGCCTGCCGCGCGTGGTGGACAGGCTGGAGCGGCTGGGCGGGGACGTGGCGCGGGTGGGCGAGATCTGCCGCGGGGCGAGGGAACTGCTGGCCGAGATGCTCGACCACCACGGCGACCAGGCGCGGGTGAACGGCCTGATCGGGCGGGTGTACGAGCGAGGGCGGGAGGCTCGGGCGCTCACGCCGGCGTACGACCTGGTTCAGCACCTGAACCAGACGGGGCAGTTCAAGCGGTTTCGGGCGGACCGCACGCTGCACCTCGAGGGGGGCGGGACTCCGCTGGAGCGGCAGCGGCGGGAGATCGAGCGGGACATCACGAACATGGAGTGGCTGGCGGAGAGCGCCGAGCAGCTCGGGTCGCTGCTGGCGAGCGCGCGCGACGCGCACGCGGGCGCGCGGCCGAAGCTCACGCGCGACCCGGACGAGCGGGGGCTCGCGGGCGTCGGGGTGCGGGAGAGGGCGCGCGTCGCGGCGGTGATCGCGGTGGACCCCGAGCGGGGCGGGCTGGGCACGCGCCGGGCCCTGCACCGGCCGGTGGCGGACGGGCGGAACGCGCTGCAGATGACGCTCGCCCGCGTGGCCTCGGCCCGCGGGCTGGACGAGATCGTGCTGCTGGCGCAGGATCCCGACAGGGTTCGGGCGATCGCGGGCGAGGCGCTCCCGGCGCATGCGCGGATCGAGCGCGTGGCCGACCACCCGCTCGGGGAGCGGCGGCACGGCGTGGGCGCGGCGCGGGCGTTCGCGGCGGATTGCTGGCGGGGCGGTCTGTGCGGGATGACGGTGTACGACGAGGCGTTCGATCCGGCGACGACGCTGGGGGTGATGGAGCGGCTGAAGATCGACGCGGCGGTGATCGTGGGCGCCGACTGGGCGGTGGTGGATCCGGGCATCACCGAGGCGGTGATCGAGCGGCACCGGGAGGATCCGCGCCACAACCGGCTGGCGTTCACGCAGGCGGCGCCGGGGTTGGCGCCGTGCGTGATCGGGCGGTCGCTCGTCGCCGAGCTGGCGGCGAGCGCCGCGAGGGCGGGGGGGTTCGCGTCGGTGGGGGGGCTGCTGGGCTACATCCCGGCGTCGCCGGTGATGGACCCGATCGCCAAGCCGGGGTGCGTGCGGATCGATCCGGAGCTGCGGGACCTGGGGGTGCGGGCGATCGCGGACAGCGCCTGGCGCTGCGAGCTGCTGGCGAGGGCGACAGCGGGGGGGCGCTGCGGCCGGCCGGGCTTCGCGGCGGCGACGCGGGAGCTGGCGGCGGGGCTGGCGCTGCGGGGCCCGGAGCACCTGACGCTCGAGCTGTGCTCGGGCCGGCGCACAGGGGGCGAGCTGGCGCAGCTCCTGGGCGACGGGGCGGGCGCGGACCGCGCGTCGCTGGCCGCCGCGTCGGCCTTCCGGCTGATCGAGGAGCTGGTCAGCGCGCGTCCTGAGGCGGCGGTCACGTTCGGGGGCGTGGGCGACCCGCTGATGCACCGGCAATGGCGCGAGATCGTGTCGGGGGCGAAGAGCTGCGGGGTGCACACGGTGCACGTGAGGACGGACCTGCAGTGCGGGCGGGAGGAGGCGATCGCGCTCCTGGACTGCGGGGCGGACGTGGTGAGCGTGGACCTGTACGCGGAGACCGCGCAGACGTACCGGCGCCTGGCGGGGCTCGCGAGCTTCGAGCGGGCGAGGGAGAACCTGGTCGCGCTGCTGCAGGAGCGGGCGGCGGGCGGGGCCATGCCGCGGGTGTGGATCGTGCCGCGGATCACGCGGTGCGACGCGGTGTACGGGGAGCTCGAGTCGTTCTACGACCGCTGGCTGACGGTGGCGCAGGCGTGCGTGATCGATCCTCTGCCCCGGGCGGTCGGGGGTGAGCGGATCGCGCCGCTCCCGGAGCCGGGGCTGGCGGCGTGGCGCGGGGCGATGCGGGATCTGATGGTGCTGAGCGACGGGCGGGCGTGGGTGCGGGAGCGTCGGGGCGGGGGGCGTGGCGGCGTGAACGCGCTGGAGATGGGGCTCGTGGGAGCGTGGCGCGAGGTGCTGCGAGGCCGGCTGGACGCGGGGCGTTCGCGCGAGCCGCGGAAGGGCCGGCGCGTCGCGGCGGCGGCGTAGCGATGGACAGTGCGCATGAGCCAACCGGGCGGGTGATCGCGGTGGTGCTGGCGCGCGCGGGCAGCAAGGGGGTGCCGGGAAAGAACCTGGCGATGGTCGGCGGGCGTCCATGCGTGGCGTGGACGATCGGGCACGCGCTGGGCGCGGGGCTGGAGTCGGTCGTCGTCTCGAGCGATTCGGGCGAGGTGCTGGAGATCGGGGGGGCGATGGGTGCGCTGGCGCACCGGCGCAGCGACTCGCTCGCGAGCGACACGGCGCGCGTGGACGACGCGCTGCGAGAGGCGGTGCGGTGGTACGAGGCGGAGCGGGGCGGCGTGGGCGCGGCGGCGATGCTGTATGGAAACGCGCCGGTGCGCCCCGACGGGCTGCTGGGGCGGGCGGCGGCGCTGTGGCGCGAGAGCGGGTGCGATTCGGTGCAGAGCTATGCGCCGGTGGGGAAGCATCACCCCTGGTGGCAGTGCCGCGTGGGGGAGGATGGGCGGGTGACGCCGTGGGAGGGGGAGCGGCTGTTCAACGGGGTGTACAGGAGGCAGGAGCTGCCGCCGGCCTACGTGCCGGACGGCGGGGTGGTGGTGGTGTCGCGGGGCGCGCTCTTTGGGGAGCTCGGGCTGGACCTGGCGCACCCGCACGCGTTCCTGGGGCGGGATCACAGGGGGATTGTGCACGAGGCGGGGGCAGTCGTTGACATCGACTCGGAAGAAGACCTTGAGATCGCTTCCGCGCGCTTGAGGCGCCGTGCTGACACGGAGAGCACGGAGATCACGGAGGGGGAGCACGGGGAAGCAGAGGATTGGGGTGGGGGGGCTGCGGAACAAGGAGCTGACCGGGGCCACCATTGACGCGGCGATCGAGGTGCACAGGGTGCTGGGGCCGGGCATGCTCGGGTCGGCGTACGAGGCGTGCTTGGCCGCGGAGTTGATCGAGAGGGGATTTCATGTGCGTCGCCAAGCTCCTGTCTCGCTTGCATACCAAGGGCAGAAGGTGGGCGTGGCGTACCGGATGGATCTCCTGGTCGAGGGTCGTGTGGTGGCCGAGCTGAAAGCGGTGGACAAGATCCATCCCACGCACGAGGCGCAGCTGCTGTCACACATGCGCACATCGGAGAGCACGGAGGCCACGGAGGCGAGCACGGAGCGGGCATTTTGGTGAAGGAACTGTGCACCAGCGAATAGATCGACCTTTGCTCTCCCTGAATCGGCTCCGTGCTCCTCCTCCGTGCTCTCCGTGCCCTCCGTGTTGAAAGGTTTCCATGAGAATCGGCGACAGGCACATCGACGAGGAGTTTCCGCCGTACGTGATCGCCGAGATCGGGGTGAATCACGACGGGTCGGTGGAGCGGGCGCTGGAGCTGACCGACGCCGCGGCCGGGGCCGGAGCGGACGCGGTGAAGCTGCAGCTCTTCCGGACGGACCTGCTCATGAGCCGGGCCGCGAAGCTCGCGGCATATCAGGCGGCGGCGGGGGAGACCGATCCGGTCGGGATGCTGCGCCGGCTGGAGCTGTCGGCCGACGAGATGGCTCGTGTGGTGGAGCGGGCGCACGCGCGGGGGATCCACGCGATCGTGACGGTGTTCAGCGTGGGGCTGGTCGCGGAGGCGGAGCGGCTTCCGTGGGACGCGTACAAGAGCGCGAGCCCGGACATCATCAACCGGCCGCTGCTGGAGGCGATGGCGGCGACGGGCAAGCCGCTGATCGTGAGCACGGGGGCGAGCACGATGGAGGAGGTGGAGCGGGCGGTCGGGTGGCTGGCGGGGGCGAAGGAGCGGTTGGCGCTCTTGCAGTGCGTGAGCAGCTATCCGACAGCGCCCGAGGATGCGGCGGTGGGCGCGATGGCGGATTTCAGGCGATGGTTTCAGGGGCCGGTCGGCTACAGCGACCACACGCCGGACCTCGACACCGGGCAATTGGCGGCGGCTATGGGGGCCGATCTCCTCGAGAAGCACCTGACGTACGACCGCACGGCGCCGGGGCCCGACCACGCGGCGTCCTGCGATGCGGCCGGCCTTGCGCGGTACGCGCAGCTCGCCCGGGGCGTCCGTGACTATGTCATGGTGCACGGGGGGGGGAGGCCTCTGCCGCGGGCGGTGAACCCGGATGATCCGCGCATCGGGGGTCGGCACAAGCGCGTGCAGCGGTGCGAGTTCGATGTGCGGGAGGTGTCGCGGCAATCGCTGACGACGCGGTGCGCGTTGAACTCGGGGCACGTTCTGGCATTGAGAGATCTGACGATCAAGCGCCCGGGGAGCGGGATCGAGCCGTGGCGCGTCGAGGAGATCGTGGGGAGGCGGCTTGCACGGGATGTCGCCGCGGACATGCCATTGACGGACGAAGATCTGTCGTGAGTAAGCGGCGGCTGGAGTGTGAGGCGAAGAAAGGCATCAAGGCATCAAGGCATCAAGGCATCAAGGCATCGAGGCATCGAGGCACCAGGGCATGAGGCGCAGAGCAGGTGTGAGCACTGGATCGTCGGGCACGCGGCGCGGCGTGCTCGGCACGGTGTTCGCGGCCGCATTGCTCCTCGGCGCTTGCGGTCGCGGCGGCCCTGCGGAGCCGGATGCCTCCGCCGCCGTCGATGTACTTCGCGTGCTGACGTACAACATCCATCATGGTGAGGGGGCGGATGGTGTGTTGGACCTGGAGAGGATCGCGGGGGTGATCAACGGCGCGTCGGCGGACCTGGTCGCGCTGCAGGAGGTGGATCAAGGCGCGGTGAGGACGGGCGGCGTGGACCAGGCGGCGGAGCTGGGGCGCCTGACCGGGATGCACCACGCGTTCGCGCCGTTCATGGAGTTCGATGGAGGGCGGTATGGGCTTGCCATTCTTTCGAAGCACCCGATTCAGTCCACGCAGGTGATCGCGCTTCCGACGGGCAGGCACGAGCCGCGGACGGCGCTGGCGGCGGAGGTGATGATCCCGGGGCGCGCGTCGGTCACGTTCGTCTGCGCGCACCTGGATTGGCTCGAATCGGACACTGAGCGTTTCGCGCAGGCGGAGGCGCTGGCGCGGTCGCTGGAAGAAGACCCGGGCGTGGTGCTGGCCGGGGACTTCAACGACGTTCCGGGCTCCAGGACGATGGTGCTGTTTGGAGAAACGTTCACTGACGCGGTCAAGCGCGGCGATGGCCGGGCGACGTATCCCTCGGACCGGCCGCGGGAGGAGATCGATTTCGTGATGTACAGGCCTGGCTATGCGTTCGTGGGCGGGGCGCGGGTGCTGGGCGAAGAGGTCGCGTCGGATCACAGGCCGGTGCTGGCGACGCTCGAATGGGTGTGGAGCAAGTGAGCGGCTGCTTGCGCTCGCGTGTGAAGACGGATGCATCGGGCGGGTGGCTCGCGATCCGCAACAATCCGCAAGGCGAACGCGCGAACACCGCGGCGTCAGGAGCCAGCGTTGTCTGGAATGTCCGCGCACTTTGGCCCGCGGGCGCGGCGCTAGAGTTTTCCCATGATCGGCGACGGCTGGGATGGTGAACCGAGCGTGCGTCCGGGCGAGTACTCTGGACTCGGGCCGACGGGGCCGATTCGTGCGCGGCGGGTGGCGGTGGTCACCGGGAGCCGGGCGGATTTCGGCCTGCTGCGCCCGGTGATGGAGGCGGTGCAGAATCATCCCGAGCTGGAGCTGCTGGTCGTGGCG
>DASRXL010000118.1:0-10038 GCA_035654175.1 Phycisphaerales bacterium | reverse complement strand
CCCGTGGTTGAGGATGTCCACCAGCACCCCGTAGACCCGCCCGTCGCGCACCCCCACGTCGAAGAAGCCCGGCGTGAGCGCCGCGTTGAAGGCCAGCAGGAGCGCAAGCGCCGCCACCGCCCACTTCAGCGAGCCCAGCGCCGCCGGGAAATGGCCCGCCCGGTTACGCATGGCCGCCCGCGATCGCGTCGAGCACCGCGCCCTCCGTCAAGCGATCCCCCGCGAGCTCCGCGACCGTCCGCCGGTCGCGGAGCACGACCACGCGAGCGCACACCCGCACGACCTCCTCCAGCTCCGAGCTGACGAAGAGGATCGACATCCCGCGCTCGCGCAGCCCGTCGATCAGGAGGATGATCTCCGCCTTCGCGCCGACGTCGATGCCGCGCGTGGGCTCGTCCAGGATGAGCAGCCGCGGGCCCGTCGCGAGCCACCGCGCCAGGAGCACCTTCTGCTGATTGCCGCCCGAGAGCGCGCCCGCCGGCGTCTCCGCCGAGTGCGTCTTGATGCCGAGCGAGCGGATGTACCCCTCCGCCAGCTCGCGCCGGGCCCGCGCCGAGCCCACCGCCGCGACCCCGCGCCGGGCCTGCAGCGCCAGCTCGATGTTCTCCCGCACCGACAGCGTCGGGGCGATGCCCTCGCTCTTGCGGTCCTCCGGGGTCAGCGCCAGCCCGCGCGCGATCGCGCGGCGGGGGCTGCGCAGGCGGACCGGGCGCCCGTCGAGCTCGATGCGCCCGCGATCCGGCCGATCGGCGCCGAAGAGCAGCCGCACCGTCTCCGTGCGCCCGGAGCCGAGCAGCCCGGCCAGCCCGACCGACTCCCCGCGTCCGATCCCGAGGTCCGCGTGCTCCACCGCTCCCCGCCGCCCGAGGCCCCGCGCCCGCAGCAGCGGCTCCCCGCCCCCCGGAGCCGCGCGCTCCGCGCCGGCTCTTCCAGCCAGGGTCTCGAACTCGCGCCCCACCATGAGCGCGACCAGCTCGGCCCTGGAGAGCTCCGCCGTCGCCCGCTCGGCGACGAAGCGCCCGTCGCGGAGCACCGTCACGCGGTCCGACACCGCGTACACCTGGTCGATGAAGTGCGTCACCAGGAGGATCGCCATCCCCTGCCCGCGCAAGCGCCCGAGCACCCCGAAGAGCCGGGCGACCTCGTCGCGATCAAGGCTGGACGTGGGCTCGTCGAGGATCAGCACGCCGGCGTTCACGTCGATCGCCCTCGCGATCGCCGCGAGCTGCCGCACCGCGATCGAGCAGGCCCCCAGCTCGCGCGACACGTCGAGCCGCAGCCCCAGCCGCTCCAGCGCCGCCGCGGTGCGCCGCCTGGCCCCGCGCCAATCGATCCGCCCCGGCGGAAACCTCCGCATCGGCTCGCGCCCGAGGCAAATGTTCTCGGCGAGCGAGAGATGCGGGATCAGGTTGATCTCCTGGTAGACGGTGCTGATTCCCCGCGCCTCCGCCTCGCGCGGGGAGGAGGGGGCGATCGGCTCGCCCCCGAGCAGGATCTCCCCCGCGTCGGGCCGGTGCACGCCCGTCAGGCACTTGATCAGCGTGCTCTTCCCCGCGCCGTTCTCTCCCATGAGCGCGTGCACCTCGCCCGCGCGCAGCGTGAGGTCCACGCCCTCCAGCGCGCGGACGGGCCCGAACGCCTTGGAGAGTCCCCGCGCCTCCAGCCCCGCGCCCGTGCGCACCGGCCCCGAAGACGGCTGCCCTCCCTGAGATCCTGGCGGATCGGCGTGCATCGGCGCTGCTCCGGAGCCTGCCCCGCCGCCGCTCAATACTGCCGCGTCTTGATGTCCTCCGCCGCAGTTGCCTGCGTGAAGACCACCGCCTCGGTCACGACGCGCCTGGGCACCTCCCGCGCGGCGGCGATCGCCTCCACTGCGTCGAAGAGCTGCGGGCCCAGCAGCGGGTTGCACTCGACCGTGCAGTTGAGCTTCCCCGCGACCATCGCCTCGAACGCCGCGCGGACCCCGTCGATGGAGACGATCTTGATGTCCACCCCGGGCCTGAGCCCCGCCTCCTCGATCGCCTGGATCGCGCCGATGGCCATGTCGTCGTTGTGCGCGTAGAGGGCGGTGATCTCCTTGCCCTCCGGGCTCTTGAGGAACGATTCCATCACCTCGCGCCCCTTCGCCCGCGTGAAGTCCGCCGCCTGGCTCTTGATGACCTGCATGCCCGGGTGCTGCGCGATCCCCTCCTCGAACCCCTTCTTGCGGTCGATCGCCGGCGCGGAGCCGGGCGTGCCCTGCAGCTCGGCGATCCTCGCCTCGCCGCCGGCCGCCTCCGCCAGCCACGCCGCCGCCCGCCGGCCCTCCTCCACGAAGTCCGCGCCGATGAACGTGACGTACAGGTCCGGGTCGGAGACCTCGACCACGCGGTCGGTGAGCACCACCGGGATGCCCGCGTCCTTCACCTCTCTGAGCACCGGCTCCCATCCCGTCTCCACCACCGGTGAGAAGGCGATCACGTCCACCCCCTGCACGATGAAGTTGCGGATCGCCTTGATCTGGTTCTCCTGCTTGCCCTGCGCGTCCACGAAGATGAGGTCGATCCCGCGCTTGTCCGCCGCCGCCTGGATCGACGCCGAGTTCGCGCGCCGCCAATCCCCCTCCGCCCCAATCTGGGCGAAGCCCACCTGGATCGCGCCGCCGCCGCTCGTGCCACCCGCCGCGCCGCCCTGCTCACCGCCCGCGTCCCCCTTGCCGCAGCCGGAGAGCCACGCAGCCCCCGCGCTTGCCAGCAGGCCGATGGCGAGGCGTCGTGTCAGTTCATGCATCGCAGTGTCTCCAGGGCTGGTGGCGGTGGGCGGATCGCGCCCGCGTGCGTGGATGGTACTGGCCGGCGCGGACCGGGTGAAACGCCCGGTGATCTCCAGGGGTGAGGCCGGCGTCTCGCGCCGCGTGCCCGCGCCGCTTGATCCTCCGCGGCCGCCGCCCCATGCTACACGCCGGCCGGGCGGGTTCGGCCGCGAGGGAGCCGTCGCATGAGCCATGCCAGCGGGCCGACGTACGCGATCGGCGTGGACTATGGAACCAATTCCGTCCGCGCGCTCGTGGTCGAGACCGGCGCCGGGGAGGAGGTCGCCTCCGCCCTCTGGCCCTACGCCCACGGCGAGGACGGCGTGATCCTCGACGGCGCGGATCCCAACCTCGCGCGCCAGCACCCGGCCGACTACCCCGAGGGCTTCGTCCGCGCCGTCGCCGAGGCGGTGAGGATCGCCTCCGCCCGGCCGGAGTTCTCGCCGTCGCGCGTGGTGGGCCTCGGGATCGACACAACCGGCTCCACCCCGCTGCCGGTGGACCGGCTCGGCGTCGCGCTCGCCATGCACGAAGAGTTCGCGAGCGATCCCGGCGCCATGGCGTGGCTCTGGAAGGACCACACCAGCCACGCCGAGGCCGCGGAGATCACCGACCGCGCCAGGGCCGGTGGGCTCCCCTACCTGGCCAAGTGCGGCGGCACGTACTCGCCGGAGTGGTTCTGGTCCAAGGCGCTGCGGTTCGAGCGCGCGCACCCGCGCCTCGCGCGGGCCGCCGCCGGGTGGGTCGAGCAGTGCGACTACGTCGCCGGGTTCCTGACCGGCCGCTCCGACCCGGCGACGATGCCCCGGAGCATCTGCGCCGCCGGGCATAAGGCGATGTACCACCCGTCGTGGGGTGGCCTGCCCTCGCCCGAATTCCTGGAAGCGCTCGCGCCCGGCCTGTCCCGCCTGCGCTTCTCGGCGCCGGCCCTGCCGGCCGACCGTCGCGCGGGCGGGCTCCTCGACTCGTTCGCCGGGCGCGTCGGCCTGCCCGCGGGGCTGCCCGTCGCGGTCGGCGCGCTCGACGCGCACCTGGGCGCCGTGGGCTCGGGCGTCGCGCCGGGAACGCTGGTCAAGATCATCGGCACGAGCACGTGCGACTGCATGGTGGTCCCGCTCGACTCGGCGTTGCCCGACATCCCCGGGGTGAGCGGCATCGTGCCCGAGAGCGTCGTGCCGGGCATGATCGGCATCGAGGCCGGCCAATCGGCCGTGGGCGACATCTTCCATTGGTTCGTGCAGCGCATCGCGCCGGGGGCCTACGGCTCCGGCCCCGGGGCCCACGCGCGATTGAGCGAGGCCGCCGCGGCGCTCGCGCCCGGCCAGAGCGGCCTGGTCGCGCTCGACTGGCACAACGGCAACCGGAACGTGCTCGCCGATCCCCTGCTCACCGGCCTGATCGTGGGCCAGACTCTGCGGACAACCCCCCCGGAGATCTACCGCGCCCTCATCGAGGCCACCGCCTTCGGCGCGCTCAAGATCATCGAGCGCATCACCCGGCACGGCGTGCGCATCGACCGGGTGATCAATTGCGGCGGGATCGCCGAGAGGAGCCCGCTCACGATGCAGATCTACGCCGACGTGTGCGACCGGCCGATGCTCGTGGCGCGGTCCGGCCAGGCGTGCGCGCTCGGGGCCGCGGTCTTCGGCGCCGTGGTCGGCGGCGCCCACCGCGATGTCCCCACCGCCCAGGCCGCCATGACCGGCGTGCGCCCCCGCGTGTACGAGCCCGCGCCGGAGCGGGCATCGGTCTACCGGCGGCTCTACGGGCTCTACTCCCGGCTGCACGACGCCTTCGGCGTGCCGGGCGCCGGCGCGCCGATGCACGGCGTCATGAAGGAGCTGCTGGAGATCAAGCGCGCGAGCTCCGCGAACGCTTGAGGATGATGGCGGCCGCCGCGAGCGCGGCGGCCGGCGGGGCATCGGGAGGAGTTGGCATGGACAGCGGCGTGATCTTCGACATGGACGGCGTGATCGTGCTCACCGAGGAGGCGCACTGGCTCAGCTGGAAGGCCGTCGCGGAGGGGCTCGGCACGCCGATCTCCTACGAGGTCTTTCTCTCGTGCTTCGGGCGCGTCAACCCCGACTGCATCCGCATCATGTTCGGCGAGGGGGTCGCGCACGCCGAGTCGCTGCGGATCGCCGAAGAGAAGGAGCGGCGCTTCCGCGCGATCATCGGGGAGCGCGTGCCGCTCGCCCCCGGCCTGGTCGAGCTCCTCGACGAATTGGCCCGGGAGCGGTTTCTTCTGGCCGTCGGATCTTCGGCCCCCCGGGAGAACATCGACCTCGTGCTCGACGGCGGCGGCATCCGCCGCCACTTCCGGGGCGTGGTGGACGGAGGCCAGGTGGCGCGCGGCAAACCCGCGCCGGACGTGTTCCTGCGGGGCGCGGAGCTCCTGAACCTGCCGCCCGCGCGGTGCGTCGTCGTCGAGGATGCGCGGACCGGGATCCAGGCGGCGCGGGGCGCGGGCATGATCGCCGTCGGCGTCGCGACCACGTGCGCGCCCTCCGACCTGGAGCGGGCCGGAGCGCACGCCGTCTTCGAGAGCGTCGCCGCGATCTCCGCGTCCGCGCTCCGCGGCATGCTTCCCTGACCCGGCTCGTCCGTCCTGTGCGTTCCCGCGGGATCCGCATGCGCCGCGTGGCGCGTCGGCTCACGCCGGGAGGCTTCCGCCGTTGGTCCGGATCACCTCGGCGTACCAGCGCGCGGAGTCCTTCGGAGTGCGCCGCTGCGTGTGGAAGTCCACGTAGACGAGGCCGAACCGCTGCTCGTAGCCCTCGGCCCATTCGAAGTTGTCGAGCAGCGACCAGTGGAAGTAGCCGCGGACCTGCACCCCGTCGCGCACGGCACGCAGGAGCTGCTGGAGGTGGCGGGCCGTGTAGTCGATCCGCTGCGGGTCGCGCACACGCCCGTCGAGCCCGATCCAGTCGAGGTTGGCCATGCCGTTCTCGGTGATCACGATCGGGAGGCCGTATCTCTCCCAGAAAAACCGCGGGCCCCAGTAGAGGACTTCCGGCGTGATGTCCCAGCTGAACGCGGTGCGCGCCCGTCCGATCTCGCGCGGCGCCGGCTGGGCCGTCCCGTCCGGGCCCAGGCTGACGCGCGAGCCCTGGTAGAAGTTGAGGCCGAGGAAGTCCAGCGGCTGGCGGATGAGGTCCATGTCCCGCTCCCACCCGGGCGGCAGGTGTCGCCCGAGCAGCGCGAGCGAGTCCTCGGGGTACCGGCCCAGGATGGCGGGGTCGTCGAACAGGGTGTTGTTCCAGAGGTCCGCGCGCTCGACGGCGAATGTCTTCGCGCGCGCGGCCTCGATCTCCGCGGGGGCGGTCGCGCTCGGCAGGCTTGCGATCCCTACGGGCGCCCAGCCGATCCGCGGCTCGGTGCGCGCCCGCTCTCGGATGCACGCCGCGGCCATGCCGTGCGCCTTGAGCGCGTGGTGCACCATGGGCATGATCTCCGACAGCGGGAGCTTCAGCCCGGGGGCGTGCTCGCCCACCAGGTGCCCGTACCCGAGGAAGACCTGCGGCTCGTTCAGGGTGATCCAGTTGCTCACGCGGTCGGACAGGCGGTCGACGACGGCCTTGGTGTACGCTGCAAACCAGGAGGGGCTCGCGGGGTTCATCCATCCGCCTCTGCGGTAGAGCGCGAGCGGGTAGTCCCAATGGAAGAGCGTCACGTAGGGCGTGATCCCCGCGCCGAGCAGCTCGTCCACGAGCGCGTCGTAGAACGCGAGCCCCGCCTCGCCGGGCGCGCCCGCGCCCTCGGGCATCACACGCGGCCAGGAGATGGAGAACCGATAGGCGCCGAGGCCCAGCTCCTTCATGAGCGCGACGTCGGCGCGGTATCTCGCGACGTGATCGCACGCGACGTCGCCGGTGTCGCCGTGCTTGATGCGGCCGGGCGCGCGGCAGAACGAGTCCCAGATCGACTCGCCCCGGCCGTGCTCGCCGGCGCCGCCTTCGATCTGGTAGGCCGACGTCCCCGCGCCCCAGACGAATCCTGTCGGAAAGCTCACGGCACGACCTCCTGGCGCCCCCGGCCGGGAGAGCGTACCCGGCGTGAGGAGAGCGCGGCGCTCGGGCAGGCGGGCCGGGCCCTGCGCGGGGCCGACATCCGCGGGCGGCGGGCGGGCGTTACGATCCGCCGGCGCGGAGCGTGCGCGGCGCGGAGGTCGTCATGCAGTACGTCATGGCCCTGGATCAGGGCACGACCAGCTCCCGGGCGATGATCTTCGACCGGAGCGGGTCGGTCGTGGCCTCGGCGCAGAAGGAATTCGCGCAGCACTTCCCGAGGCCGGGCTGGGTCGAGCACGACGCGAACGAGATCTGGTCCACCCAGGCCGGGGTCGCGGCCGAGGCTCTCGGGCGGGCGCGGATCTCGGCGCGGCAGATCGCGGCCGTGGGGATCGCCAACCAGCGCGAGACGACGGTCGTGTGGGAGCGGTCGTCCGGCCGCCCGGTGTGCAACGCGATCGTGTGGCAGGACCGGCGCACCGCCGGGATGTGCGACCGGCTGCGGTCCGAAGGCCACGAGGAGACGTTCCGTGCGAAGACCGGGCTGGTGATCGACCCGTACTTCTCGGGCACCAAGATCGCGTGGATCCTGGGGCACGTCGAGGGGGCGCGGGCGAGGGCGGAACGCGGCGAGCTGTGCTTCGGCACGATCGACACCTGGCTCGCGTACAACCTCACGGGGCGGCGCCTGCACATCACCGACGCGAGCAACGCGTCGCGCACGCTGCTCTACAACATCCACACGCGCGAATGGGACGACGAGCTCCTGGCGCTGCTCGGCGTCCCGCGCGGGATGCTCCCGGAGGTGCGCGCGAGCTCGGAGGTGTACGGGGAGGTCTCGGCGGGCATGTCGGGCGGGGGCGGCCCGCCCCTGGCCGGGATCGTCGGCGATCAGCAGGCGGCGATGATGGGCCAGGTGTGCGTCGAGCCCGGGCTCGCCAAGTGCACGTACGGCACCGGGTGCTTCCTGCTCATGCAGACGGGAGGCACGGCGCGGGACTCGCGCAACAGGCTGCTGACGACGATCGCGTGGGAGCGGGGGGGTGAGGTCCATTATGCGCTCGAGGGGGCCGTCTTCGTGGGGGGCGCGATCGTGCAGTGGCTGCGCGACGGGCTGAAGATCATCCGGAGCTCGTCGGAGGTGGAGGCCCTCGCGGCCGGCGTGCCGGACACCGGGGGCGTGTATCTCGTGCCGGCGCTCGCCGGGCTGGGAGCGCCGCACTGGGACCCGTACGCGCGGGGCACGATCGTGGGCATCACGCGGGGCACGACGGACGCGCACATCGCGCGGGCGGCGCTCGAGGGCATCGCGTTCGAGGTCGCGGACCTGGTGGGCGCGATCGAGGACGACGCGGGCCGGAAGATCCCAGAGCTGCGCGTGGACGGCGGCGCCGGCGCGAACAACCTGCTGATGCAGTTCCAGGCGGACATCCTGGGCATACCGGTGGTGAGGCCGACGGTGCTCGAGACCACCGCCCTCGGGGCCGCGTGCATGGCGGGCCTGGCGGTGGGGTTCTGGGGGTCGGTGGAGGAGATCCGCTCGAACTGGCGGGCGGATCGGCGGTTCGAGCCCGCGATGGGGCGGCCGGAGGCGGCGGAGCGGCTCGGCCGGTGGCGCGACGCCGTCGGGCGCTCGCGCCGGTGGGAGCGGGGGGGCGAGGGATGAACCGGGCCGACATGCTCGCTCGGCTCCGGGGGCATTCCGAGCCGTGGGACATCGTGGTGATCGGCGGCGGGGCGACCGGCCTGGGCACGGCCGTCGACGGGGCGTCGCGCGGGTACGACGTGGCGCTGCTGGAGCAGTCCGACTTCGCCAAGGGCACGTCGAGCCGCTCGACCAAGCTCGTACACGGCGGCGTGCGGTACCTCCAGCAGGGGAACGTGACGCTGGTGATGGAGGCGCTCAGGGAGCGCGGGCTGCTGCTCCAGAACGCGCCGCACCTCGTGCACGACGTTCCGTTCATCGTTCCCAGCTACGAGTGGTGGGAGTCGCCGTTCTACGGCGTCGGGATGAAGATCTACGACCTGCTCGCCGGCCGGTACGGCTTCGGCAAGTCCTCGATCCTGTCGCGGGCGGCGGTGGTCGAGGCGATCCCCTCGATCAACGCCGAGGGGCTGCTCGGCGGCACGCGGTACTTCGACGGCCAGTTCGACGATGCGCGGCTCGCGATCAACCTGGCGACCACGGCGTGGGAGCAGGGCGCGACGGTGATCAACTACGCCCGCGCGGTCGGCTTCGTGAAGGACGGCGCGGGGGCGATCACCGGCGTGGTGGCGCGCGACGTGGAGAGCGGCGAGGAGCTCACGGTGCGGGCGCGGGTCGTCGTGAACGCGGCGGGGCCGTTCGCGGACGGCGTGCGCGCCCTGGACCGGCCGGGCCGGGCGGGCATGATCGCGCCCAGCCGGGGGGCGCACATCGTGCTGGACCGGCGGTTCCTGCCGGGAGATTCGGCGATCATGGTGCCGCATACCGACGACGGGCGCGTCATGTTCGCGATCCCGTGGCACGGGGTCGCGGTGATCGGCACGACGGACACGCCGGTGGATCGCGTGGAGCTCGAGCCGCGGCCGTCGGCGGAGGAGATCGGCTTCATCCTTGGGACGGCGAACCGGTACCTGTCGCGGCCCGCGACCGGGGGCGACATCCGCAGCGTGTTCGCGGGGATCCGGCCGCTGGTGCGCGCGGGGGAGCGGGAGAGCACGGCGACGCTGTCGCGAGACCACACGCTGCACATCGATCCGGAGTCGGGGCTGGTGACGATCGCCGGGGGCAAGTGGACCACGTACCGGCGGATGGGCGAGGACGTGATCGACCAGGCGATCACGCTGGGCGATCTGGCGGCGCGCGAGTGCGTCACGAAGCGGCTTTCCATCCATGGGCATCACCGGAACCCGGAGCGCTTTGGCCGCCTGGCCGTGTACGGGTCGGACGCGCCCGAGATTGAGGGCCTGGCGGCGGAGGACGGCATGGGGGAGCCGATCCATCCGCGCCTGGCGCTCAGCGGGGCGGAGGTGCGCTGGGCGTGCCGGCGTGAGATGGCGCGGACCGTGGACGACGTGCTCGCGAGGCGGAGCCGCTCGCTGCTGCTCGACGCCGCGGCGTCGATCGAGGCGGCGCCGCGCGTCGCGGAGCTCATGGCGGAGGAGCTGGGGTGGGATGAGGCGCGGGCGCGCGCGGAGGTGGTGGAGTTTCGTCGGGTCGCGTCGGGGTACGTGTACACGGGCTGAACGGCGGGG
>DASRXL010000117.1:0-19516 GCA_035654175.1 Phycisphaerales bacterium | reverse complement strand
CTCCGCGCCGATCACCTCCGCGCCCTCGACAAACCGCGCGCCGGCGCGCTCCGCCTCGGCGCGCAGCGCGCGCACCGCCCGGTCCGGCTCGCACTGCGCGTCCCGCGGGAAGAAGAGCCCGCCGACAACCCGGCCGCGTATCGCCGGCTCCCGCCCGGGCACCTGCTCGGCCGTCCACGGCTCGCTGGGCACGCCGAGCGCTTCGATCGCCGCGGCGGCGGCCCGCCCGGCGACGAACGCCTCGGCCGTCTCGAAGACCTCCAGCAGCCCGTTGCGCGCGTAGCCGAAGGGCTCGGGCGAGCGCGCCGCCAGCGCCTCCCACGCGTCCACGCTCCAGTTGCACAACTCGATGAGCGCCGCCCGCCCACGCTCAAACCGCTCGCGGCTGCGCCCGGCGAGCACGAACCCGAGGAGCCACGCCGCGAGCGCCGGGTCCGCCCGCGGCCGTATGTAGAACGGGCTCTCCGGGTCGAGCAGCCACTTCAGCGCCTTGCGCGCCTGTCCCGGGGCCGCCAGCGGCTTGGCGAGCGAGGGGGTGAGCCATCCGGCGTTCCCGTGCGAGCACCCGCAGCCCACGGCGCCGCGATCGAGCACGACGACCTCGGCCCCGCGCCGGGCCAGTTCGAGCGCGCACGCGACACCGACGACGCCTCCGCCGATAACCGCGACTTCAGAGCTCCCCGGCGCATGGCCCGCCAACGGCCGCCTCCCCCGCTCGTCCGCGCGGCTCGCTCAGACGCGACGGATCACCCTCGCCGGATTGCCCGCCACCACCGTCCTTGCTTCCACATCCCTCGTCACCACCGCCCCAGCGCCGATCACCGCCGCGTCACCGACCGTCACGCCAGGGCAGATTGTCGCGTGGCCGCCGATCCAGACGTCGCTGCCGATCGTCACCGGTCTGCCGAGCTCCACGCCGCTGGCGCGCTCCGCCGGGTCGAGCGGGTGCGTCGCGGCGTAGATGTGCACGCCGGGAGCGAGGAACGCGTTGTCTCCCAGGCGCACGGGGCACACGTCGAGCACCACGCACCCGAAGTTCATGAAGAGATTCTCCCCCGCGAAGATGTTCCACCCATAGTCGCACCGGAAGTCCGGCTCGATCTCGAAGCGCTCGCCGATCTGTCCGAACAGCTCGCGCACGAGCCAAGTCCGGCGCTCGGTTTGCTCCGGGCCGGATCGGTTGAACTCGTCGCAGAGCCGGCGCGCGCGCAGGCGCAGGGCGGCCAGCTCCGCATCCGCGGGCCGGTACAGCTCTCCGGCAATCATCCTGTCTCGTTCGCTCTTCATCGCACACATTGAAGGCTGCACAACCGAACCGCGCGGTCAGCCCGTATCGCTGAACATCTTCACGCGGCTGCCGGAGGCGGCGGGCACCCCCGCGGATTGTGCGAGATGTGCCGCGCGAGTAGGGGCGCGGCGGCGGGAGAGGGCCGCCGGCTCCCCGGCCCTCCCGCGCGGTGCGCGGGGAAGGTCGGGGGCGGGCCCTCTCTCATCGGCAGGGAACTGGAGCGCGGGCACTGAGACCGGAAGACCGCAGGGAGGGGTTTGAGCAGAAGAAGCGCTCCGGGGCGGGCGGGCGGTGGCGCCCCCGAGCGAAGAAGGGGCGGCGGCAGCTTGCGCCGTGCGGAGACCCAAAGCAGCGTCTGACCCGTCGCACCCGGTGAGGCGGGGTGGGGTCGCGGGCGCGCCCGACGCGCGGTGATCCGTATGCTTTCGAGGGTGGCGGTGGGGGGCGTGGAGGGCGTGGAGGGCGCGGAGGACGGCGCAGGCGGCGCGGCGGCGCTCGACGAGGTCTTCGGTGCGGCGGGCGATGTCGAGGAGCATCTGCGCCGTTTCGCGAGAGATGGTGTCGGTCTGGATCTCGCGGCGGAAGGCGTGGAAAGAGCGGAGCGCGGCGATGTGGGCTTGGACTTCGGGGCGCGCGAGGAAGCGGGCGATATCAATGCGGTTGAGACCCCGAAGGGCGGCGAGAGTATCGGGATCGACGGCAGCGTCGGTCAGATCAAGGAGAAGGGACTCGTCTGCTGGGGAAAGTGCCTGGAGGGTCGTGCGAGCGGTGATGGTTGGGTTTTGCTCGGGCATCGCGCCGATCGTACCACACAGGTACCTCGTGTCAATAGGTTTGTTCGGTTTTTGATAATAACTGGGTTCGCGTCCGATATCGGTCACGAGGAAGGTCAGGTCGCCGTTCTTCTCAGAACACGTCGAGCATCGCATCGTTCGACTGATGGCTGGGCCCCTCAATCGGGTTGGGGGATGGGAACCCGGTGCGGCGGCGCCGACGTCGCGGTCCGACAATTCGGAGAGCACGCACGAATCGCCGAGGGTGAACTGGGTCGGACGTCGCTGCATGAGGGCACGACCGCCGAGTATCACGGCAAGTGCGACGGGGACAGGCGGCGTGTTGCGCGACGACTGGGGAGGTTGGCCACGAGCGCCGGAGACGCGACCGCCCGAGGGGACGAGCATCCCCTCGGGCGGACCGCGATCCCGGCGGGAAGGGTCGAATCACCCCGCCGGGCTGTCACGCGAACCCATCGCGCCGGCGGCGGCTTCCTGCGCCGGCACGACCCCTTCACTCTCCCTCGGACTCGATGACGTCGATGAAGTAGAGATCCTCCACCTGCTCCTGCCCGTTCTCGTCGACGTACGACATCCCCGTCGTGTGCATGTCGCCGTTCTCGTCGATGTAGAAGTTCGGCGGGATGAACTGGGCTCCGTCCGGCACGCCCTCGAGCTCCATCGCCTCCGTCTCGGAGACCACGATCGTCACGCTCCGTGTCACGAAGTGATGGGTCACCCCGCCCGCCACCGCCCCGCCGCCGAACACTGCCGCGAGCAGCAGTGCCGTGGTCGCCTTGCTTCGGTGCTTTCTGTTCTCCATGTGCAACCGCTCCCTGAGGAACTGCTCGACCCTCTCGTTGCGGTCCGGCCCGGTCCAGCGCAGCGCGCGCAGGCGGGCGAGTTCGGCCTCCACTCTGCCGATCATGGCTTCACCTCCGGTCGGTCCAGCTCCCGGCGCATGGCCTCCCGCGCGCGGTGCAGGCGCGACTTCACCGTGCCTGGCGAGCACCCGAGCACCAGCGCCGCCTGCTCCACACTCAACCCCTCGACGTGGTGCAGGCAAAGCACCGACTGGTGGCGCATGGACAGGCGAGAGAGCGCGGCCATCACCGCTCGGATGTCCTCCAGCGCGGGTCTGTCGGGCGGGCTCGCCGCATCGAGTTCGCTCACGAGCCCGATCTCTCGGCGTCTCCCGTGCCTCCGCGCCCACCTGTTGACCCGGTTTGTCGCGATCCGAAGCAGCCAATGGCGGAACGGAACGGGGCCGTGCCTGTACCGACCCATCCCCCGCCACGCGTCCAGGAACGTCTCCGCCGCGAGGTCCTCCGCGAGGTGCGCATCCCCGACCCGGCGCAGAATGTAGCCGGCGATCGCGACGTAATGGGCTCGGTAGAGCTCGCCGAATGCCGCGGGCTCGGACCTCGCTCTCTCGATGAGCCCGGCGTGATCGGGGGTGAGGGCCCAAGCCCCACCCTCACGCGCCCGCCTCTCCATCGCCAGCCTGAGCCCGTCCATGCCGCTCCAAATGCGCCGCGCCGCGGCGAGGTTCCACATCCTGCCAGAAACCTCAGCGTTCCGCATGTGCCCCGCGCACACCCGCGCTCCCCGGCGTAGGCTCCGGGAAGGAGACCCGCCATGCATTGTCCAGTCTGCAAGGATGCCATGCTCATGATGGCCGAACGCCAGGGCGTCGAGATCGACTACTGCCCCAAGTGCCGCGGCGTGTGGCTCGATCGGGGCGAGCTGGACAAGATCATCGAGCGTGCCGAGTCCGCGGGCTCGGGGCCGCTCTCCGGGGGCGCTCCGGCGCCGAATGTCACGCCGGGGCAATCGGCCCCGCCCCCGCCGGCGCATGGGGGCCAGCGCAGGCTCGACGACTCCGACTATGGCTATACCTACATCGACCCCTCAGGGCGTCCCGTCCACAAGAAGCGCAAGGGCCTGCTGCGCGAGCTCTTCGATTTCGACTGAGCCGTCCGTCTGGAGCCCCTGGCGCTTCGTCGGCGGGTGGGCGCGAGCCGGGTGGCGCGGGCGAACCGGCTCGAAGCGCCCGGTCGGCGCGCCGGATGGCGCCGCGACGAGGCGCCGGGCCAATTGCATGCCATTCGGAGAATCTGGCGCATAATGGTGGGGGATCTTCCCCGCGGCGGCCGCACCCCGGAGGGCTGAGCGATGGCCAAGTACGGCAAGAAGGCGTCGAAGAAGGTGGAGCGCGCCATGCGCGAGCGCAAGCGGGGCACGCTCCGCAGCGGGCGCTCGGGCAAGAAGGTCACCAGCCGCAAGCAGGCGATCGCGATCGGTCTTTCCGAGGCGCGGCGCGAGGGCGACAAGGTCCCGGCGCGCGCCGGCGGCAAGGCTGCCAAGAAGAAGGCCTCCGGGCGCAAGTCGAAAAAGAAGAAGGCGTCGAAGCGCGGCTCGGCCCGGAAGAAGTCCGGATCTTCGGGCTCCCGCTCGTCCTCGTCGCGCTCGGGCTCCACGCGTCGAAAGACCCGCGGGAAAAAGCGCGCCAAGCGATCCAAGGGCTCGCGGTAGGCGTCGCCTAGACACCCGCCCCGTCCGCGCCGCGGAGCACGGTCCTGCTTCGAGCGGCTGAGGGAGCCGGTGGCGCCGCTCGCGGCACGTTCTCACGACGCGTGGAAGGCAAAGCGGGCCCGGCGAGATCGCCGGGCCCGCGAAGCGTTTGCCGCTCGGCCGTTAGCGCCGTCTGCGCGAGGCCGCCAGCGCGCCGAAGCCCAGCAGGGCCGCGGCGCCGGGGGCGGGGATGAACGTGACGCGCATCGTGAGGACGTCGCCGGCGTTCACGGTCGTTCCGCCGAAGTTGGCCCAGAACGCGTCGTCGTTCCAACCCGCATCGATCACCAGCGAGCCGCTGCCGCTGTAGGAGTCCAGCGCGTAGCCGATGATCTGCGGCAGCGTGCCGTTCGCGTCCTCGAAGTACCAGCCGTTGAAGCCGGTGATGCTCCAGTTGCTGGCGGCGTTGAAGACGAAGCTGACGGTGGCGTCGTCCACGTCGATCGCGAACTTGTCGTCGTTGAGGATGTCGGCCTCGGTGAGCTCGATGCCGGCGTCCACGGTGAAGGTGTGGGACTCGATGCTGCTGTTGAAGTCCGGGTAGCGCCACTCGGCAGTGAGATCATGCCCGAGCATCTGGGCGTTGGCGCACGCCGCGAATCCGGCCACCACGAAGGGAACCATGCCTCTCATCTTGACTCTCCCTCTACACATGCTCGGCGGCAGGGGACCGGCCGCACGCGCGACCCGGCCGGAGCGCCGGCGCTCCAGGATACCGCGCGGGGGCCTCAGCGCGAACTCGAAAGCGGAGCGCGGCGCGTGCGGCGGAACGTAAGTCTTTGTCACTTCAGAGGGTGGAGCGAAACGTCAGCAGCCGAGGACCCACGCGTTGAGGAACTGCGTGACGTCCCTGGTGTCCACGGCGTCGTCGTCGTTCACGTCGGCGCCCGGGGCGGTCTGGGTCCAGTTGTCGAGGAAGTCGACCACGTCGCCGGTCGTGACGAGGCCGTCGGCGTTGAAGTCGGCGAGGCAATCCCGCGCGACGACGAGCCTGGCCCCGGCGGAGCTCACGTCGAGGCGCCACTCAAGTCCGGGCGCGAGCTCCGGGGCCTGGACGAGCGCGAGCTCGCCGCTCTGCACGGGCCCCTCGAGGACAAGAAACTCGCTCCCCGGGCCGGGCTCGAACCCGTTGATCAGCGCGACTTCGAGCGACCCGTCGAGCCTGAATCCCAGCGATGAGACGACGCGGTCGAACTGGGCCGGCTCTTCGCCGCCGATGTCGAGGCGGACCCGGCTCGTCGGGTGCATCCAGATCTCGCCGCGCGCCGTGTTGAATGCGGCGACGCGCCCGACGCCGCCCGGATTGATGACGCCGCCCGCCTCCAGATAGATGGCGTCTACCTCGCCGCCGCCGCGGAGCTCGCTGGTCGAGCCGAGCTCGAAGACGCCGACGATGCTGATCCCGCCGCCGTCCTCCACGTCGAGCACCGAATCGAGCACGATGCTGTCGGCGCCGCCGAGAAGGCCTCCCGCGCCGATGAGCACGGCGCTGCGCACCACGTCGCTCCAGAGACCCCCGGTGGCCGGGCCGTGGAGGGTCGCTTCGCAGTCCTGGAGGAGGAGCGAGACGGCCGGCTGCATGGAGCCGCTGGCAAGGTGGAGCGTGGGCCCGAGGATCTCGACGTGGTCGGCGGGGAACTCGCAGGCCTCGAACACAGCGGCGCCGTGGACGCTGTGCAGGATGCCGGCGAACGTGGAGTCGGAGGCGTTCAGGCCGCCCCGGGCGTCGCAGTGGTCCACGTTGATGGTGCTGTCGGCGACCACGCTGAGGGGCCCGGTCACGCGCACAGTGGAGATGACGGGCCCGAGCACGGCGCCCGCCTCGAGGTGGAGCGAGCCGAATGTCCAGGCGCCGACGGGGATCAGCCGGTCGCGCACGACCGTGCCCGCGATCGTGAGGTGGCCGGGGCACAGCACCCGGTTGGCGACGAGCTGCGACCCCAGGCTGAGCGTGACGCCGGCCTGGTCGATCTGGAGCACATCGCACTCGGCGCGCCGGCCGTCCCCGGTAATGACGAATCCCCGGTCCCAGGCGGCGGGGATGATCGCGAGATCATCGGCGTCGGGCACGGATCCGGTGCTCCAGTTCGCCGGGTCGTGCCAGCTGCCGCCCGCGCCGGCGACCCAGAGCACGCCTTGGTCGGAGGCGGTCGCGACGTTCAACGAGCAGAGCAGCGTTGCGGCCAACGGCATCCTGACGGCGTTCATCTGCGCTCCTCCACGTTGCAATGCCCGACTCACACCCTCCCTCCATTCCGCCCTTGCGAAACCGCGACCCCGCGGACCCGTGCTCAGACGGGGCCCTCCCCGTTGGCCAGCGAGACCGTGAGCAGCATCACGCCGCCGGTGGGCGAGCGCACGTCATGCGGCACGTCCGGGGCGAAGACGAGGAGCTGACCCGGGCTCAGCCTGTACGCGCGCCCGCCGTGCACCACGTCGAACTCCCCCTCTACGGCGAGGATGGTCACGGTGCCGGCGGCGGCGTGCGGCGGGATCGTGCCTCCGGGCTCGAAGTCGAAGAGCGCCGTGGTGCTCTCGCCGTTCTTGTAGAGCGTCTTCTGCCGGTGCCCGTCCCTGACGGCCGTGGGCTCGCGGCGCAGCTCCTCGGCGACCCGGCGGAGGTCGAAGAGATGGGCCGGGCGCGCGAAGCGTTCTGCTGGGGGCGTGCGAAGCCGCTGCTCGGCCATGGGGTCCCTCCGGTGATGCCCGATCGAGCGAGTTTGCGCGGGCCGTCGCGGGCTCGCGTGTGCGGGCGCGAGCATGAGAGATTCCTCACGCGCGTCGCCGCTCGCTCACTATGAATGTACGCCGCACGCGCAGCGCCGCGGCGCCAAACTCATAAAGAATTCCAAGGCATTTCTCTCCATGGATCGCGCGGTGATGGCGGGCGGCGCGCGGAGCGCGCAGGCCGCCGCTGCGCGCGACGGCGCAGCGACCGCACGCAGCGACGTCATGCGTGAACTCCCCCCTCACTACCGGTTGTGGTGGGGGCAAGTAGCGCGCCCGTTGCAAGCGCTTTCGGGGCGCCCGCCGCACCGTGCCGGCTCGGTCGCGCGCCGAATCCAGCCGGGGCGGAGGAGGCGCGAGGCGAGGGGCGGCGCTCGCGTCCGCCGGTGCGACGGTGCATTGACACGCCGGCGCGGCGGTGTACGCTGTGGTTGCTCTCGGCGCCCTGAGGGGCCGAAGAGGGAAGTGCGGTGAAGTCCGGGCCGTCCAGAGGGCGGCCGGACCAGTCCGCCGCGGTCGCGCCGCCGTGAGGGGCATCCGATCGCGGGTTCAACCGAAGCCACTGCCCGCGGCGAGCATCGCCGGGGTGGGAAGGCCGAACCCGCGAGCCCCGAGCCGGAAGACCTGCCGAGAGCCGGGGTGCGGAGTTCGCGCACGCCGTGACCTGATAGCCCTCGCGATCAAGGGCGTCGGGGTTCGGCCGCACGCGTGCTCCCCGCGCCCGGCCGCCCGTCGATCCCGCGTGGGCTCCCAGAGGCCGGGGGCCGCTCCGCGCGAAACGGGGCGCTGCAGAGGGATCGAGCGATGATTCGGAAGCGTGCTCTGGCGTGGGCCGCGGGAGCGGCCGCGGGAATGCTGTCGTCCGGCGCAAGCGCCGACGGGTTCGACGGATATGGGGATTCTTACCGAGCTTTCCAGACGCCTCCGGTGGGCAGCGGGTCGTTTGGGGTCGCCGGCGCGGCGCTGGCGGACGGGCGGCTGCTCATGGCGACGGGCAACAGCCTCTTCGTCGAGTCTGGGCCGGGCACGGCCGAGTTTGCCGAGGTTGCGAGGCTCGATGCCGCCGCGACCGGGGGCTCGATCGACCCGGCGTTCCTGACCATCAGCCCGGGCGGGACGCGGATCGCCGTGGGCGGCGGGTTCGGCAAGCCGGTCGCGGTGTTCGCGCTGGACGCTCTGGGCACTCCCGACGCGCCGACGGACCTGATCAGCGGCGAGACGGCGGAGTACTTCAAGGTCGGCCACTACGACGGCGCCTGGTACGACGAGGTCAGCCTGGCGCTGACCGCCGGCGACTTCGGGACGCCCGCCTTTGTCTCGCTCCTGGATACGACGAGCGACCCCGACGCTCCGGCGCGTCGCACCGTGGTGTCGGGCATCCGCGGAGCGTCGTCGGGCGTCGCGTTCGATCGCGAGGGGCGGCTCTACACGGGCAACGGATTCGCGGATGGCGGGGGATCGGACACCGGTTGGATCCGGGCGTTCGACGCGGCGGAGTGGATCGGCGGCGTCGACTTCGAGTCAGGCGGCGTGCTGATCGGCGACGTGCTGAGCGCCGGCTCCTTGGAGTTCGACTCGTTCGGCAACCTGGCGGTGGGGGGCGGTGACTTCGGCGGGCAGGACGCCGGGTACATGGGGCTGATCCACGCGGCGGCGATCGCCGATGCCCTGGCCGGGCTCGGCGCCATCGACGGGGCGGATCCCGCGGAGCTCAAGCGGCTCGATCCCCGCGGCGACGGGCTGGGATACTTCGGCGCGGCGTACAACGGCGCGACGGGGGAGCTCTACGCGACCGACGGGACCACGTGGTACGCGACAGTGCCGAGCCCCGGGTGCGCCGCGGCGATCGGCGTAGGGGCGCTCCTCGCCGGGAGGCGCCGCCATGGATAGCGCGCGGAATACGTACCCCCGCCGTGCGCGGGCGCAGTGCTCGGCGGCGTGGGTGCTGATGATCGCGGGGGGGGCTTGCGCCCAGTCCGACTTCGCCACCAGGGTGATCGCGTACCGGCCGGCGCCGGGGCAGTTCGTGCAGAACCCGGCATTCAATGACCCGACGGCGGCGCTGGGGCCGCCGGTGGGGGCGGGGACGCACGACGGCGACGAGACGAAGCTCGCCACGCTCGGCGGATTCGGCGGGTACCTGGTGCTGGGGTTCGATCGCCCTGTCCGAGACGATCCGAAGAACCGGCTCGGGCTGGACTTCATCGTGTTCGGCAATTCGTTCTGGTCCGGCGGCGATCCGAACCGGAGGTGGGCCGAGGCGGCGACGGTCGAGATCAGCGAGGACGCGAACCGCAACGGGCTCGCGGACGACGCCTGGTACCTGATCCCCGGCTCGCACCTGCCGGTTCCCGCGCAGCGCCTGGAGAGCCAGACTTGGGACGACGACACCCGCGACGGGGCATTCCCGCCGGCGTATGACTGGTGGGTGCCGCCGGGCGAGCACGGGTTGTGGCAGACGTGGGGGTTCCGCCTGCCGGCGGACCCCTTCGAGAGCTCGATCGTGCTGATCAATCCCAACGGGCCCTTCGCGACGGAGGAGGGCGTGTGGGGGTACGCGGACCTGTCGCCCACGCTGGTGCTCGGCGACATCGACGGCGACAACGTGGTCGAAGATCCCTCGATCTCGCCGGGGGAGTTCTACACCGCGCCCGACGATCCCTTCGAGGTCGGCGTCGACGGCGGCTCCGGCGGGGGCGACGCGTTCGACATCGCGTGGGCGATCGACGCGGCGACGGGCGCGCCGGCCGGGCTCAGCGGCTTTGATTTCATCCGCATCACGAACGCGACCAACGTGGTGCTCGGCCCGTTCGGCGAACGATCCGCGGAGGTCTGCGCCGTGGCCGACGTGCGGCCGGGGCTCGGTTCGGAGCCGAGCGCGCGGCGAGCGGGCGTGAAGCGGGTGAGGCGGCCGTGAGCGCTCCGCGCTCTGCGGGTCAGCGCGCCTCGTCGAGCCCCGAGCGCACGCCCGGGACACTGCCGCGGCGGGACGAAGCGTTGAGGGTTGAGGGCGCGGAGCACGAGAGAGATGAGCGGCCGTGCGTTGCACACCCGAGCTTGCGCTCGGGGCTCGTCGAGACCCCGAGCTTGCGGCCGCGTCGGGGCGGTCGCGGGTTCACGCTCGTCGAGCTGCTGGTGGTCGTCGCGATCGTCGCGATGCTCGTCGGGGTGCTGCTGCCGGCGCTCGGCGCGTCGAGGGAGGCGGGGCGCGCGGGCGTGTGCGCCTCCAACCAGCGCCAGCTCGCAGCGGCGCTGGCGATCTATGCAGGCGATTCCAGAGAGCGCGCCGCGCCGGGGGCCGCCGACTTCCGGGCCAACCTTTCGCGCTGGCACGGGGCGCGCCGTTCGACGGGCGAGCCGTTCTCGCCGCCCGGCGGATCTCTCACCGAGTATTTGGGCGGGGGCGGGGGGGGCGCTTCGCGCGCGGCGCGGGAATGTCCGACCTTCCGCGGGGCCGCGGAGAGGCTGCGGGATGCCGGACGCGGGTTTGAGCAATCCGCGGGCGGGTATGGATACAACAACGCATATGTCGGCGTCGAGCTGCGCAGCGCGGGCCAGCATCTGTGGCGGGTGCGAGACGACCGGACGGGTGCGCGGCTTGCGCTCTTCGAGCAGCCGGACAACACGGTCGTCTTTTCGGACGCCGCGTTCCCGGACAGGCTCGCGCCGGACTTGCTCGTCGAGTACAGCTTCGCGGAGCCGCGCTTCCATGTGGAATACGGCGCGTCGCGCATGGACCCATCTATCCACTTTCGGCATTCGCGGCGCAGCGCGGTGATCGCGTGGCTCGATGGACACGCGAATTCCGAGATATTCTCGCGGGCATGGTCGAGCGGGCTGTACGATCCTCCGGCGGAGCAGGTCGGGCTGGGGTGGTTCGGCGAAGAGGACGCCAACTCCCTGTTCGACTACGACGCGGGAGGCAGGTAGGCCGATGGCCGTTGTCGACAGGTGCGTGTGCCACAACATCACCTTCGCAGAGCTCAAGGAGATCGCATTGCGCCTGGGGAACGACCTCGAGCGGGTGACGCGCGAGACCGGGTGCGGCGAGGGCTGCGGCATGTGCCTGCCGTACATCCGGCAGATGCTCGCGACCGGTGAGACGGAGTTCCCCGTGATCAGGCGCCCTCGGCCGCAGGGGCTGAACATCGTGCGCAGCGGGTGAAATCGCCCGGGAGATCCGTGGGTTCCGCGCCAGCGCAGCGGGACCCCCGGGCGCGGTGGGGCGGCCGGTGCGCGGGCTCCTACGCTCAGCGCCAATGGCTCCCGCCCCGGCCGCCCCGTCGCCGAGCATCTCCGCCCGACGCGACCTCCGCCTGATGACGGTGGACGGGTTTCTCTATTGCGTGATGGTGGGGTGCGGCGAGGCGTACTTCGGCGCGTTTGCGGTGGCGCTGGGTCTGGGCGAGATCCTGGCGGGGCTGATCACGTCGGTGCCGCTGGTGGTCGGCGGCATGCTCCAGCTGATCACGCCGCGGATGGTGCGGGTGCTGGGGTCGCTGCGCCGGTGGGTGGTGCTGTGCGCGACGGTGCAGGCGCTGTCCTTCTTCCCGCTGGCGGCGGCGGCGTGGCGGGGGGCGATCCCGGCGTGGGCGCTGTACGCGGTGGTGAGCGTGTACTGGATGGTCAACTACGCGCAGGGGCCGGCCTGGAACACCTGGGTGGCGACGCTGGTGCCCCCGCGCGTGCGCGCGAAGTACTTCGCGCAGCGGACGCGCGTCGTGCAGGTGGGGACGGTGATCGGGCTGGTCGGCGCCGGGCTGGCGCTGCAGGCGGCCAAGCGCGACCCGAGCAGCGCGCACGGCGTCGATGTGTTCGCGGCGCTGTTCGTCGGGGCGGGAGTCTCGCGCCTCATCGCGAGCCGGTGCCTCGCGGCCCAGCGGGAGCCGGAGCCGATCCCGGCGGACTTCCGCGTGGTCTCGGCGCGCCAGTTCGTCGCGCGGTGGCGGCACGGGCACGACGTGCGGCTGCTGGGCTACATGCTCGCGGTGCAGACGTGCGTGCAGATCTCCGGGCCGTTCTTCACACCCTTCATGCTGGTGCGGCTGGAGCTCGATTACCTGAGCTACATGGTGCTGATCGCGGCCTCGTTCCTGGCGCGATCGCTGGTGCTGCCCTCCATCGGGCGGCTCGCGCACGCCAAGGGGCCGCGGATCGTGCTCATCATCGGCGGGATCGGGCTGGTCCCGGCGGCGGCGCTGTGGGCGGCGTCGGACAACTTCTGGTATCTGCTGTGCGTGCAGCTCATGACGGGCGCGCTGTGGGCGTGCTACGAGATCGCGACGTTCCTGCTGCTCTTCGAGACGATCCCCGCCGCGGAGCGGACGAGCGTGCTCAGCCTCTTCAACTTCTGCAACTCGATCGCGATCGTGACGGGGTCGTTCGTCGGGGCCTCGCTGCTCTGGGTGCTCGGCGACAGCGTGGTGGCGTACCACATCCTGTTCCTGGCCTCGTCGGGAATGCGGCTGCTGACGCTGCCCTTGCTCCTGCTGCAGCGGGTGCCCCGCTACGCGGCGACGGCGGTGCCCATGCAGCCGCTCACGGTCCGGCCGGGCATGGGGGCCATCGACCGGCCGCTGGTCGCGGGGATCGAGCACGAGGAGGCGCGGGGGGAGACGAATGGGGAGCTGGTGGGGGCGGCGGTCGGGGCGAGCGCCGGCGGGCAGGCGGAGCCGCTGGAGCGGGGCGGGTAGCCGGGGACCTTTCCGCGGGCGCGCGGTAGGCTGGGCGCGTGGGACTTCCTCCCGCCAACGTGGTGCTGTTCTTCCTGAGCGCGTTCCTCGGGCTGTGGGGAGCGAGCGTGTTTATGCGCGGCCTGCGGGCGGGGCGGGATCCCGGCTCGCGCCGGTGCCCGGAGTGCGGGCGGGACATGCGGGGCGTGGAGGGGCGGCGGTGTGCGGGGTGTGAGTTTGAGGTGAGACGGGAAGAGGAACTGCTGCAGTTCCGATCGGATCCTGTGCTGGTGCGCTTGGGCGCGGCGGCTTTCGGCCTCGGTATCGTGCTCGTGCCGCTCGGGATCTGGGTGTGGTCGTGGGAGACGGATTTGTCCGCGCGAGGGCCGTGGGTGCGACCGCTGAGTGCTGCCCTGGCGGGCGTGGGCACGTTCGGGGCGGCGCTGGCGGTTTGGGCTTGGCGGGGTGATCGTTCGCGTGGCCGGCGGCGGTGCCCGAAGTGTTGGTATGACATGAGCGCGGCTGGAAAGGGCTCGGCCGGCCTCGTCTGCCCGGAGTGTGGGCACGACGCGGGGAGCGTGCGACGACTCTACCTGCCGCGGCGGCGCAGGCGGCTTGTGTGGAACGGGGCTCTGTTGGTGGTCGTTGGGATTTACGGGCAGAACCTGCCGCGTGCGTTGCGTGTCGGTCCGATGGGGTTGGTGCCGACCACCGTCTTAGTCGCGGGGATGAACTGGCTGCCCGAGACATGGTATCCAGCGTCGCCGCGGGGTTCGGAGGAGACGCTCCAAGACCGGATCAATGGGGCTCACCTCTGGGACTGGCAGGTCGCCTGGGCACGGCACCGCGCACGGAGCGCAGTCACGCCGCGCCTGTCGCGCTCTCGTGCGTCTGTGATAGCGTCGATGCTTGACAGTGAGAGTGTCCAGGACAGGGCGCAAGTAATTGTCGGAATGGCGAGGCTGCTGGGCGAGGCAGACTCGCCCCTCGGTGCGGCGAGCGCGTCCGAACTCGAGCGAGGCTATTCGGGCCTGCTTTGGTTGTGGGAGGCGCCGGCCAGGTCGGCAGAGGGCCAGCGGATCAGGTTAGTTGTCGGCTCCGTTGTCGCGCAGCTCGTCGAGAGAATTGAAGCGGGATCGGCGCCCGAGGCAAGACTCTGCATGCAGCTCCTGCGGAACGCGGGGCTGTATCCAGCGGAAGCGGTTCAGGCGGTGGTGAACAGATTGCGACGACACGAAAGGGGATCGGCAGACCGGATTGCTTGGTACCTAGCTGGCGCTATGTCAGAGTCCGATGCGCTCGACGGTGTGGCCGCGATCGCCGCAACCGGCGACCCCCAGGTCCGGAGCGTCGCGATCCAAGCGCTCGGCTGGGCGGGCACCGAAGCGTCGTGCGAGGCACTGCTGCGGATCGCCTTGTCCGACAGCGAGCCCGCGGCCGTTCGTCTTGCGTCGGCCGCGATCGCCGGCGCCGGCGGGAGCGGACACGGCGCGGTGCGACAGCTCATCAGCGATCAGGATCTCCGGACCGATATTCGACGGGGGCTCGCGGACGGATGGTCGAAGACGTACCAGGCGATCCCGGCGGAGCAGCTGGCGGTGCTGCTTCCGCTGCTCGACGCGACCTCGCGTGCCGCCGATCTCGACCGCGTCTTGTCGGTCCTTCTCTATTCTCGCGACGCGCCTGGATTCCCCGTCGATGAGGTCGTGCGGCGCGTCCAGCCGCTCCTCTCCCATGCCGACGCGAGTGTCTGCAGCGACGCAATCAATTTGCTTGAGTGGCTTGGGGTGCAATACCCGGAGTGGGAGCCCGCGATCCTGGCGATGTTGCAAACGGCGAGTTCCTCCGGCAGCGGAGCGCCAGACGCCGAGCCCGGCGACTGGTGATGCTACTTTCTGCGTTGCTTGAGGCGGAGAGTAGGTTGGAGAACAGGGAGCCGCCCGAGGAGGTGCGGGGTACCCGGGTGCGGGTATGCTCGCCCTATGGCGAACGATGGATGCGTGCGGATTGCGATGTGGTCGGGGCCGCGGAATATTTCGACGGCGATGATGCGGTCGTTCGGGAATCGCTCCGACGCCGTCGTCGTCGATGAGCCGCTCTACGCGCACTACCTGCTGGCGAGCGGGGCGGAGCATCCGGGACGCGAGGAGGTGATCGCACGCCACGAGACGGATTGGCGGAAGGTGGTGGGGGAGCTGACCGGGCCCGTACCCGGCGGGAAGCGCGTGTGGTATCAGAAGCACATGGCGCACCATCTGCTGCCGGGGATGGATCGGGCGTGGATCGCGGGGCTGACGAACTGCTTCCTGATCCGCGAGCCGCGGGAGGTGATCACGAGCTTTGTGAAGGTGGTGGAGCGGCCGACGGCGCTGGACCTGGGCCTGCCGCAGCAGGTGGAGCTGTTCGAGGCCGAGCGGGGGCGGACGGGGCGGGTGCCGCCGGTGGTGGACTCGCGGGACATCCTGAAGGATCCTCGCGGGGTGCTCACGGGGCTATGCGAGGCGGTTGGCGTCGACTTCGACGAGGCGATGCTCCGCTGGCCGCCGGGGCCGCGCGCGACGGACGGCGTGTGGGCGAAACACTGGTATGCGAGCGTGGAGCAGAGCACGGGGTTTGGGCCGTACACGCCGAAGGACGAGCCGGTGCCGCGAGGGCTCGAAGGTGTGTATGAGGAGTGCAGGGCGCTGTACGAGCAGTTGGCGGCTCACCGGCTGGGAGGATGAGCCTCGGCGCGACCGATGCGAGGAACGGACCTGTCGGCAGGGCGTCTTACGTTCGCACGGGTTCAGAGGAGACACGGAGATGCAACACGCTTCGAGGCGTCAATTCCTGTCCGTCGGGCTGGTTGGCGCGGCCGGCGCGGTGGCGGTCGCGGGCGGGGGCGCGCGGGCCGCGCCCGCGGCGGGCTCGGTTGGGGACGCCTACCCGACGACCGACCCCGAGCTGGCCCGTTCGATGGTCGGGGCGTCGCACGCGCAGGTCGACCGGGTTCGCGAGCTGCTCGCGCTCGATGTGGGGTTGGCGAAGGCGGCGTGGGATTGGGGCTTCGGAGATTGGGAGACAGCGATCGGGGCCGCATCGCACACGGGGCGGCTGGATATCGTCGAGGTCCTGATCGGGCACGGCGCGCGGCCGGACCTCTTCACGTTCGCGGCCATGGACAACGTGGACGCGGTGAGGGCCATCATTGAGGGCGTGCCGGGCGCGAGGGAGCTCGAGGGGCCGCACAGCATCTCGCTCTACGCGCACGCGGAGGCCGGCGGCGCCCAGCGGGTCCGTGAGTATCTGGACTCCGTCGGGATTGCGCCGTCGACGTTCGGCGCGGTGGCGCAGGACGCCGCGGCGAACATGCTGGGGGCGTACGCATGGGGTCCCGACGAGTCGGAACGTTTCCTGGTGTCGTGGAACGAGCGTCTGTCGATGCTCGTCATCGAGCGGCCCGGCGGCAGCAAGCGCAACATGGCGCCGCGTTCCGGCAATGTGTTCTTTCCCGTGGGAGCGCGCCGGGTATCCGTAGCGTTTACGGTGGAAGGGGGCCAAGCCACGGGCCTGGTCGTCGAGGGCTTCGGCGAGACTGTTCGGGCGGCGCGGGTCCAGGCCTGAGCCGCCTGCAGCGGTGGGGAAACGGGCGCGGAGGCGATGCAGAGGCCCCAGAGAGGCAGGAACGCGAAGGGATGAAGGGGACAAGAACGCGAAGTGGAAGCACAAGCTGGCTGGGCTTCTTGTTCTCTTTCGAGTTCTTCGCGCTCTCGCCTTCAACACTCCTTAGCCCTCTGTGCGTATTCTGCGCTTCTTGCTGCGCCACCCTGCGTTCAAAGGACCTGCCCGATGCTCCAGACGTTCAATGAGAAAAACCGCGATCTGCTGGTCAACGTCAACGGCGAGTTGATTCACCGCGACAAGGCGGGGATCAGCCCGTTCGATTCGGCCGTGCAGGGCGGCGACGCGGTGTGGGAGGGGCTGCGCCTGTACAATGGGCGGATCTTCAAGCTGGCCGAGCACCTGGAGCGGCTGCGCTCGAGCGCGAAGGCGCTGGCGTTCGCGGAGATTCCAAACAGCGAACGCATCATCGAGGAAATCAGGAAGACGCTCGCGGCCAACGGCATGCGGGACGGCGTGCACATCCGCCTGACGCTGACCCGCGGCGTGAAGATCACCAGCGGCATGGACCCTCGGCTGAACCAGTCGGCGCCGACGCTGATCGTGCTCGCCGAGCACAAGGCGCCGGTGTACGGGCGGGCGGGGCTCAGCCTGATCACGTCGAGCGTGCGGCGGTTCCCGCCGGATTGCCTGGATCCCAAGATCCATCACTGCAACCTGATCCAGTCGATCCTGGCGAAGATCGAGGCGAACGTGGCGGGGGCGGACGACGCGATCATGCTGGACACCAGGGGATTCTTGGCGGAGACCAACGCGACGCACGTCTTCATCGTGACGGGGGGCGTCGTCGAGACGAGCAGGCTCGTAGCGTGCCCCGAGGGGATCACGCGTGCGACGGTGCTCGAGATCTGCCGCGCGGAGAGCATACCGTGCGCCGAGCGGGATATCTCGATGACCGAGGTGTACCGAGCCGACGAGGTATTCTGCACGGGGACGATGGGGGAACTGGCGGCGGTGACGCGGGTGGACGGCCGCACGATCGGGAGCGGCGAGGGCGGGGAGATGACGCGCAGGCTGTCTGCCCTCTATTCGCGACGCACCGCGGCAGAGGGCACTCCGGTCGCCTGAGAGCTGCCCGGGGAATGCGATCACTCTCTCGCGCGGGAAACAGAGGCAGAAGAAGTGTTGGCCACAGATGACACGGATGCACACAGATAAGGGCCAGAGCTGTGACGCGCCTGTCTTTAGCTGTGTCAATCTGCGTTCATCTGTGGCAAAGGCGCCTTCTTCGATTCCTCCTGCGGCTCGATATCGTCGCCCTCGTCGGGCAGAGGCTGGACCGGCGGGGCGTCGGCCGGCCGTCGCATTGAGGCCTCGAGCGAGCTCTCGATCAGCCCCGGCGTCCACAGCTCCGTGTGGTGCTGGCCGTCGCAGACCTCGCGGATGAAGAGGTAGACCAGCGTACCGGCCACGAAGACGTAGCTCAGGGCATACGCAGCCACGAGCGCGCCCAAGGCCGAAGACCAGAGATCGACGGCGCGGGCGGCGGCGGCGGACGTGCCGCGGAGCTCGCGCGGGTTCCCCGCGGCGTCGAGGCTGGCTTCGGCCGGGAATTCACCGGTGAGCGCCGCGGTGCCGCTCGGGCTCGCCCAGCTCGCCGCGGCGGAGCGGGCGAAGCGGTCTGCGCCCTCCGCGAGGAGGTAGACGACACCGACCGCGAGAAGTCCGACGACGGCGGCGACGAGGAAGTACCAGAGAAGCCTGAGCGGGCGCGCGCAGGCGTAGGCGAAGGCCCGCTGGGCCGCGTCGATGGCGTCGCTCCCCTCGCACGCCGCGGCGGGGAGGAGGAGCGGTCCGGCGAAGACGGAGAGACCGACGAGCAGGACCGCGGCCAGGCCGAGCAGCAGGGCGAGGCCGAACAGGATCGCGCCGAGCACGTCGAGCACCGGGAGCCCGCCGAAGAAGATCCAGCCGCTGACGGCGAGCACGAGCCCGGCGAGCGCGACGGCGATCCACGGCAGGGCAAGCGAGCCGATGAACGTCAGCCAGCGCTCCACCGCGAACCGCAGGACGCGCGGCCAGGGGTGGACGATCTCCTGCGAGAACTCGGTGGCGACCGAGCGGCAGATCGCGCCCCCGAGGACGGCGATGATGAGCAGGGCGGGGATGCCGATCAGGAAGGTGCTCACCGGGTACTGCGGGAGCATGAGGCGGGTGACGTCGGTCGTGAGGTGGGCAAAGCCCGAGAGCATGACCCCGGGCTCAACGCTTGTGAGGCCGAGCCAGATCAGATGGAGCGAGCGGAGCTTGTCGCCGGCGACGGCTTGGAGGAACGGGAGCGACCCTTCCTCGGCCCAGGGCATCCGGACCGAGCCGAGCGCGCCGAGCAGCAGGACGAGGAAGAGCGCGAGCAGAATCCGCTGGGGGCGGGCGGCGAGGGAGGCGGCCCGGAGGAGCCTGGGCCAGAGCAGGCCGGCGGCGAGGTCGTCGTACAAGGTCGGGCCGCGGCGGGCGGGCGGTGGCGCGGTCATGGGGTCTCTCCGGGCAGCGTGGAAATCACACGGGGAGAAATCGGAAGCATGGTACTGGGTTCGGGGCGTGCCCGGCGCGGGCTCGGCGTCGCCACGGTATGCTCTCGCACGGCTCGCGCGGGGAGGGTTACGGCATGAGCGGAATGGGCATAGGGCTCGGGCTGATTGTGGGTCTGGTCGCGCTGGGCGTTTTCGTCGTCATCCTGCTGATCGTGATGGCGATGTACAACAGCCTGGTGCGGGCGAAGGTGGACTGCGACAACGGCTGGGCGCAGATCGACGTGCAGCTCAAGCGGCGATACGACCTGATCCCCAACCTGGTGGAGACGGTCAAGGGCTACGCCGGGCACG
>DASRXL010000116.1:0-3336 GCA_035654175.1 Phycisphaerales bacterium | reverse complement strand
TGACGGCCACCTGAATGGGCGTGAATCCGGTGTTGATGCTCGCCAGGCTGTCGTCGAGGCGGCTGCTCAGGTGCCGCCACTCCCAGCCGCGCAGGCGTTCCGGCGCGGCCTGCAAGTGGCGGCGCGCTTCCGACACCTCGTGATGCCGCAGGGCCCCCGAGGCCGCAACCAGGGACGCGCGGTAGGCCTGCCATTCCGCCTCCGCCGTCCGCGCATCGGCGACCCTGCGCAGGCCCTGCTCCCGGGCCCGCGCCCGCTCGTTGACGACCGCCTGGCGCACCGCCATCATGGTCACGAGCAGCATGGAGGCGAATGCGACGCAGATCCCCGCGACGATCGCCTTGTTCCGACGCGCGAACTTGCGCATCCGATAAACCGCCGAGGCCGGGCGCGCGGCGATCGGCTGTTCGCTCAGATGCCTCCGGATGTCGGCGGCCAGCTCCGCGGCCGACTGGTAGCGCCGCGTCTTGTCCTTCTCGAGAGCCTTGGCGATGATCGTCTCGATGTCGCCACGCAGCGAGCGGTCCACGGAGCCGGCGGGGGTCGGGTCGTCCTCCCGGATAGCCCGCACCGCTTCGTGCACGAGCAGCGTGCGCACGTCCTGCGGCAGGCGCCCGGTGAGCAGCTCGTAGAGGATCACCCCGAGGGTGTAGACGTCGCTGCGCCAGTCGAGGCCCGCCGGGTCGCCCGCGGCCTGCTCGGGGCTCATGTAGGGCACGGTGCCGATCAACTCGCCGACCGTCGTGTGGAGCGTGACCGCCTGCATGTCCGCGTCGGTGAGCCTCGCGACGCCAAAGTCGAGGACCTTGACCGCGAGCGAGCCGGTCGGGGTCGCGCCCGAGACGCCCTGCGACCGGGTCCCGGGCGCGTCCGTCCGGAGGACAAGGATGTTGCCCGGCTTCAGGTCGCGGTGCACCACGCCGCTCTGGTGCGCATAGTGCACCGCGTCGCACACGGTCGCGATCAGCGCGAGGCGTTCGCGCCTGCCGGGGTTCCGCTCCCGCACGTACTCCAGGAGCGGGCGGCCGTGCACGTATTCCATGGCGATGAAGGGCTGCTCGCTCCCGCAGGTCACCGTCGTGCCCGCCTCGAGGATCTGCGCGATGCCGGGGTGCTGTAATCGCCCGAGGATCTCCGCCTCGCGCCTGAAGCGGCCGATCAGGCGGGCCGAGCCGTATTGCCGGCGCAGCACTTTGACGGCGACGCGTCGGCGCGGGCTGTCCTGCTCGGCCTCGTACACGATGCCCATCCCGCCCTCGCCGATGACGCCGACGACGCGGTACCGCCCGATGCGATCGGGGATACCGGCGAGAGCCTCCGGTGGCGAGGCGAAGAGCTCCTCGACCGCGGGACGCAACTGCTCGCCGAGCGCGACGAATGGCGCCGGCGCCGAGTCGCCGACGAGCAGCCTGTCGACCTCCTCTCGGAGCGCGGCGTCGCCGGCGCAGGCGCGGCGCAGGAACTCCTGTCGTTCGGCCCCGGCGAGCAGCCGCGCCTCCAGAAAGGTGCGCGCCGCCCGGTCGAAGGCCGACGGGCTCACGACACGCCCCTGCGCATCTCCGAAGCGAGCCACGCGCGCGCGACCGCCCAGTCGTCGGCGACGGTCGAACGCGCCACGCCCAGCGCTTCGGCGATGTCCTCACCGGTCATCCCCGCGAAAACGCGCAGCTCGACCACCCGCGCCTTGCGCTCGTCGAGCGCCGCCAGGCGGACCAGAAGCTCCTCGAGCGCGAGCACCTCCTCCGGGCCCGCGTGCGGGTCGGCGACTTCCTCGGCCAGGAGACCCGCCGCGCGGGCCCTCGCATCGCCGGATCCGCCCCGCTTCGCCGCCGCGCGGCGCCGGGCGTGGTCCACCAGCACGCGCCGCATCGCCCGCGCCGCGAGCGCCATGAAGTGGGCGCGAGTGCGCCACACCGCGCTCGCCTCGCTCCCCTCGGGCCCGACGAGGCGCATGTACGCCTCGTGGACCAGGGCGGTCGGCTGGAGGGTGTGATCTCCGCGCTCGCGGCGCAGCCGCTGGGCCGCCAGGGCGCGCAGCTCGTCGTACACCAGCGGCAGCAGGTCCGCGGCCGCCCGCGAGTCGCCGTCGGCCGCACCGGAGAGCAGCCTTGTCACTGTCTCCTGGCGCGCAATGTCCAATGAAACCCCCCAGCTTCGGGCGCTTGCACCCTCACCCGGCGTCGGCCACTCGAACGCGAGACTCGTCCGGAGTTTACAGACTCCGCGGCGACGCCCAAGGCCTCCGCCGACGCGCGGCAGAATCTGCACGGTTCGTCGGGCGCGCACGGCGGAATCTCCGCTTCTCCTGTGCGGAGCGAGGTCACCCACGCATAAAGGAGACGGCGATGTCCTCAAGTTCTCAGCGTTCTCAGTTCCGGTTCTTCAGTGCGGCCGCGGCGCTCGTCGCCCTTGCCGGGATCGCCTGCGGGCAGGTCTATGTGGCGCCGAGCGGGCACGACGCGGCGACGGGTACGGCGAACGACCCCGTCAAGACGATCGCCCGGGGCCTGGAGCTGGCCGCCCCGATGGCCGTCCCCGTCTACGTCGCCGGCGGCACGTACGTGGAGACGGTCGAGCTGATCTCCAACGTCGACATCCTCGGCGGCTTCGACCGCGCGAGCGGATGGGCCCGAGACCCGGACCTGTACCAGACGGTGATCCAGGGAACCGGCGGCTCCGCCCCGGCCATGTACGCGGACTTCATCGCCGACGTGACCGTGGATGGCGTGACGGTCACCAACTCCGACGCCACCGTGCCCGGCGAGAGTTCGCTCGCGGTGCTCGTGATCGACTCGATCCGAGTCGTGTTCAACGACTGCCGCGTGGAGGCAGGGGCGGGGGCCGATGGCGCGCCGGGCGCACGTGGCGCGCAGGGCTGGTACGGCTCCAACGGTGACCTCGGGTTGGGCGGGTGCGAAGACGGCGGCGTCTTCTGCGAGTCGTGTGCGCAGCCGGCCGGCGGCTGGGGGGGCTGGGGCGCGGATGGCAACGACGGCGGGAGAGGCGGCGCTCCCGGCCGCGACACCGGGAACGGATCGCATGGTGAACCGGGCGAGGGCGACAACGGCGGCGCCGGAGGGACCGGAACGCCCGCCGGGATGGGTGACTGGAACCCCAGCTCCGCGCACGTCGGGAAGGACGGCGGCGATGGCGCTCCTGGAGCGGCCGGCCTGGGCGGCAGGGGCAGGGGCGACTTCTACGCCTGGGGGTACGACTCCGCTTCGGCCGCTGGCGCGGCCGGCGCGCAGGGAGAGCACGGCAGCGGCGGCGGGGGCGGCGGCGGCGGGGGCGGGGGGACGGTCTCCTGCGTGAGCTACGGCGCCCGTGGCGGCGGAG
>DASRXL010000115.1:0-3229 GCA_035654175.1 Phycisphaerales bacterium | reverse complement strand
AAGAAGAAGAAGAAGAAGAAGAAGAAGAAGAAGAGGAAGAGGAAGACGAGGACGAGGAGTGGGACGAGGACGAGGACGAGGAGGACGGTGAGTGGGAGGAAGAGGAAGAGGGCGAAGAGGTGGATGACGCGGGGGATGAGGGAGACTCGGCGCGTCCGGACCGGCTGTACGGGGCGGCGTGAGCGGCGCGCCGGAGCGGCGTCACGCGCCCGCGACGGCCGGCGCGCGGGAGTTTGCTGAGAGTGCGGCTTTCATGCGGCGTTCACCCGGGGATCACGGACCGGGTAGAGGGTTTGGTGTGCGCCAGTCGCGGGCGGGGATCGCCGGGCGCGGACGCACGGCGAATGTCGCCGGGTGGGCACACGAACGAAAGGGAACGCGCCATGACGCAGGCCACCATGGACACAAGGACGTACAGCGACTCGAGGCTGGGCGTGCAGGACCGGCCGCACCACGAGGGGCCGGTGGCGAGGACCATCGAGCAGCGGACGGCGGACATCCCGTCGGACATGTTCCTCTGGGCCGCGGGAGCGTCGATCGTCGGCTCGCTTGCGCTCCGGATGATGGGCCGGTGCAGCGACGCGCAGTTCGTGGGGCAGTGGGCGCCCACGCTGCTGATCCTGGGGACGTACAACAAGATCGTGAAGGTGCTGGGGAGCGACTGAGCGGGCGATCGGGCCCGAGGATGAGCGTCTTCCGCGCCCCGAGAGGCGGCGCGGCGGACTTGTGCGGTGTTCACGGGTCGGCCGGAGAGCGCGGAGCGGCCCTTAGCCCGCGGAGACGGGCTCGAATCCGCTGCGGTACTCGCGCCGGACGATCGTCTTCGTCGCCTCGTCGTGGTTGGTGAAGGCGAGCTTGGTGCGGTCCCATTCGAGCACCTGTCCCGGGTACTTCGCGGCCTTCACCGCGAGCAGACCGGGCTCGGTGCAGCGGAGACCGGTGGCGAAGGGCATCCAGAGGTGCGGCGTGTCCTTGCCGAGGGCCTTGTCGACCCAGGCGTGCCAGTGGCTGAACGATTCGTACGCGGGGAGGCCGGGCCAGGCCATGCCGTCGGTCATCTGGCCGTCGCGCCAGATCTCGAGCGGGCCCTCGGGGGCGAGGACGAGCGTGCCGCCCTCGCAGACGACGATGGTGACGATTCCGCTGGGCCACGGCGCCTCGCCGAGGCCGATCTGGGCGCGGTCGGGGGTCATGCCGCTGTCGTAGAAGTAGAAGTTGCAGGTCGGGCCGGCGAACTTGTCGCTGTTGACGTTGTACGTGAGCGTCGAGCTCACGCGGTCGGCGTGGAAGTGGGTGAGGTCGCGAGAGGGCGTGCGCGAGCAGACGCGGACGGGGCTGGTGAGCTCGGGGAAGGCGTACATGAGGACGTCGGTCAGGTGGACGACCCAGTCGGCGATCTGGCCGCCGCCATAGTTGAACCAGCTCCGCCACTGGCGCTGGACCATCTGCGGCCGGCAGGGCTCGTGCCGGGCGCCGCAGAGCCAGAGGTCGTAGTCGAAGCCCTCTGGCGGTTGAATCGGGTGGCCGAGGACGCCGTCGGCGAAGTAGTGGCCGCCGGCGAGGGCGCTGTTGCCGAAGGTGACGTGGACCTCGATGACCTTGCCGAGGCCGCCGCTCTTCAAGATGTCCACGGCGGCGCGGCGGGGGGCGTGCTCGATGCGCTGGGCGCCGGTCTGGGTGGCGAGCTCGGGGTGAGCGGCGGCGGCGCGGGCGAGGAGGTCGAGCTCCTCGAGCTGCTGCACGAGCGGCTTCTGGCCGTAGACGTGCTTGGCGCGGGCGAGGGCGAGGGTCATGATCGAGCAGTGCGAGTGGTCGGGCGTGGCGACGATCACGGCGTCGAACTTGTCGCCGTGCTTGTCGAAGGCTTCGCGGTAGTCGGCGCAGGTGAAGGCGCCGGGGTGCTCGGAGGCGGCCTGGGCGAGGGAAGCGGCGTCCACGTCGCACAGGCCGACGATCTCGACCTCGGGATGGGCCGCGATGTTGTGGCGGTCGGCCTCGCCGATGGTGCCGATGACGCCGATGGAGAGCACGCGGAGCCTGGTGTCGCGCAGGCGAGCCCGGGCGAGGGCGGGGAGGGCGGCCGCCGCGAGACCCGCGGCGGTGGCGGTATGGAGGAAGTCGCGGCGGGAGAGGGCGTTCATCGTCATGGGATGACCTCTTGCGGGTTCGGTGCGGGCAGCATACCTGAAGCGGGCTGGCGCGCGGCGCGGGAGTCGGTCGCCGTGCGGAGCGTCGACGCGCCGGCTCTTCGCGCAGGTCGCGGCACTCCGCTAGTCTCGATCATGGCCAGAGTGGGCGCCGGGCTGCGCGGGGGCCGGTCGCTCCCGGCCTGCCGGAGCTTGGCGCCAGGCCCGCATCGCCTCGGCCGGCGCACGGGGGGCGGAGCCGGCATCGGGAGCGATGCGGTTGGCGCGGAGCGCTTCGGCTGTCGCTGCGGCCGCGAGCGTGCCCGCGGGCGGGCGGTACCAGCCGGGGTCCTCGCCGTCGCTCGGGGGATTCTCGCGCACCTTGAGGATCGTGAACATCCCGCCCATGGTGATCTCGCCGTAGGGTCCGGCGCCGCCGAGCATGGGGATGCTGTTGGGCGGCACGGGCATGCCCATGTCGCTCATGCCCTCCATGCCGGCCTGGCCCATGGTCATGTACCCGGGGAGCAGGCTGCGGACCTGCGCGTCCAGCCCGCTGGAATCGACGCCGATCATGTTGGTGAGGTTCTCGCCCATCTGGTTCATCACGTGGTGGGTCATGTGGCAGTGCAGCGCCCAATCGCCGGGGTTGTCGGCGGTGAACTCGATGGTGCGCGTGCTCCCGACCGGCACGAGCACCGTCGTTTCGGGCCAGCGACCGGATTCGGGGATAGGGCCGCCGTCGGTCTCTGTGATGATGAAGCCGTACCCGTGGAGATGGATCGGGTGGTGGTTCATCGCGCCGAGGTTGCCCAGACGGATGCGCACGCGGTCGCCGAGCCTGGCGACGAGCGGGCGCGTGCCCGGGAAGGCCTTTGCGTTGATCGTCAGGACGTTGAAGTCGGTCATCTCGTTGGGGTCGGGGCGGGAGGCGCCCGGCTCGATGTGCCATTCGTGCAGCAGGAGCGCGAAATCGCGATCGGGGCGGGGGCCGGTCGGGCGGCGCGGGTGGATGACGAACATGCCGGTGAGGCCGAGCCCCATCTGGGTCATCTCGTCGTGGTGGCTGTGGTACATGAGCGTGCCGTGCTGCACGAGCGTGA
>DASRXL010000114.1:0-18663 GCA_035654175.1 Phycisphaerales bacterium | reverse complement strand
TCACCGAAGCCAACCAGAGCCTGGTCGACATCGCCGAGCACTTCGAGATCGACGTGCTCGAACTCGAGGCCTGGGCCGCGTCGCCCTGGGCGCAGGCCCGCTTCGAAGCGATCCGCCGCCTCAGCGCCCTGCGCGACGAGCTGATCCAGGCCCAGGCCGTCCCCGAGGCGCGACAGACCCTCTTCTATCTCGCGACCCTCTCCAACCCCACCGAGCGCGCCAGCTCCCGCGAATCCCGCCGCAAGGCCGCGATGGCGATCGTCTCCCCCCGCGCGGCCGCCCGGGTACCCCGCTCCTCCGGAGCGGATCATGGAGTACCCCGCTCCTCCGGAGCGGATCAGGGGGTACCCCGCTCCTCCGGAGCGGCTCTGTCCCCTACCCCTCCTCCACGCCTCGATCACCCCGCCGCACAGCACGCTCCCCAGCGCCCAGACAACCCCGACCCCATCCCCGCTGTCACCCACTCACCCCCTCACCCCCTCACCCCATCACCCGCTCACGAAAGAAGGCCGCCGCGAACCGCGGCGGCCTCCGGGGATGCCCGCTGAATGACCCCGCTATTCCTCGTCCTGCTCCAGCTCCTTCATCCGGTGCTGCATCTGCGCCTTGAGCCTCGCCAGGATCGAGCTGTGCATCTGGCTCACGCGGCTCTCGGAGAGGTCGAGCGTGGCGCCGATCTCCTTCATCGTCATGCCCTCATAGTAATAGAGCAGGACGATGAGCTTCTCGGCGCGGCTGAGGCCCTTGGTGATCAGGTCCTTGAGGTCGTTGCGCTGGATCTCCGCGAGGGGGTTCGTCTGCGTCTCGTCGCGGATGATGTCGATCTCGCGCACGTCGCGCGAGCCGTCGCTGGGGAAGCACCGCCGGTTGAGGCTCACGGTGGAGACCGCCTTCCCGTCGCGCATGTACTTGTCGAGCTCCTCGTTCTCGAGGCCCAGGCGGTCGGCGATCTCCTCCTCGGTGGCGGGCGTCCCCGTCTCCATCTCGATCTTCTGGCGGATCTGGTCCACCTTGCCCGTGCGCTGGCGCACAAGCCTCGGCACCCAGTCCATCGAGCGCAGCTCGTCGAGGATCGCCCCGCGGATGCGCGGCGCGCAGTACGTCTCGAACTTCACCTTGCGCTCGAGGTCGAAGGCGTCGATCGCGTCCATCAGCCCGAACAGGCCGGCGCTCATGAGGTCCTCGATGTCCACCTCGTCCGGCAGGCGGGTGTAGATGCGCTCGGCGTTGTACCGCACCAGGGGCAGGTACTTCTCCATGAGAAAGTTGCGGATCACGCCGTCGGCGGTGCGCTGGTATTCCAGCCACACCTGCTCGATGGGCATGTCGTCGTAGGGCGTGGGGATGTTGGACGGTTCCGCGTGACGAGCGGAGCGACGCGACGCACCGCGCGCTCCGATCCGGCCCAGCGACGATCTCGCGATTGCCATGGTCGTCTCCTTGACCCTTGCCTTTCAGCGCCCCGCGGCGGCGGCTCCGCGTGCATGCGCCGTGGTCGGGACCGATCCCTGGCCCGACCGAGACGGAGTATACAAACTCTTCAGCGCGTGCGCGAGCAAGGGCTCAGCTCCGAGAAAAAAGTTCACAAGCTCTCCACATCGTCGATGATCTCGACATCGCCGCGCCCCGCGCCGCCGATCGGCGCGCTGAGCCGAACCGGCTCCGGAAGCGGATTGGCGCTCGCTATCGCTGTCAGGTGTTCGTTCAGCGCCGCACCGAGCGCGGCGCCGAGCGCACGACCCGTGGGGTAGCCGACGACGAGCACCACAAGAGAGCGCCGGAGCACGCTCGGCGCTGCGACGTCGTTCGCCAATCCCGCGCCGATCGCCACGACGAACGCACAGAGCGCGAAGGCCGCGGCGATCTGTTGAGGCATCCGTCCTGGCACGCCCGCTCCCATGTCTTGCGCTCGTTATCGAGCCAAACCCGCGCCGGTGTATCGGTCAGGCGCGGGCCCGACTTCGATCCGCCACAGATTTCCCAGAACTTCCGGCTCGCGCAAGCCGCGCATCCGCCAAAGCCCGCACCCGGGAAGGTCCGGGCGCGCTCACGCCAGCCGCAAAGCCGCCGCCAGCGCCGCCCCCACGCCGGCGATGTCCCGGCTCGCCGGCGTCCGAGGCCGGGAGAGCATGTGCGGCACGCGCTCCCGCACAGCCCGACCGACGCGAGGGTCGGCCCGCACCGACCCGAGCAAAACCGGGCGGTATCCGAGGAATCGTTCACAACACCCTGCAAGTCTTGAACTTACGTGATCGATGTCACCACGCCCGCGCGCCTGGCTCACCACCAGCCCGACCTGGGGCGCCGGGCGCCCCACCCGGCGGGACCGTTCGAACAGGCACTTGACGAGCCCGTACGCGTCGGTCATCGAGGTCGGCTCGGGCGTCGCGACCAGCACCAGCCAATCCGAGGCGCCGGCAAAGGCGAGCACGTCGCGCCCGATCCCGGCGCCCGTGTCGATCACCACCACGTCGCTCCGGCTCTCGAGATCCGCCAGCTGCTCGACCAAGCGCGCGCGAGCGCCCGCGTCCAGGTCCGCCACGCGTGCGGCCCCCACCGCGCCCGGGACCAGCAGGAAGCCGCCGGGGGCGTCGACGATGCAGGAAAGCACGCTGCCCGCGGGACGGCCGGCCGCGTCGGCGCGGAGCACGTCGTCGAGCCGGCGCGTCGGCGTCAGGCCGCAGATCACGTCCGCGTTCGCCATGCCGAGGTCGGCGTCGAGCAGCGCCGCCCGCGAGCCCCTCCTGGCCAGCGCGATGCAAAGGTTGACCGCCAGGTTCGTCTTGCCGACGCCGCCCTTGCCGGATGCGATCGCGACGACGGGCACCGCCCGCGGCGGCCGAGCCCCGGGCGCCTCGGCCTGGCCTCCCGCCATCGACTCCACAAGGGCGCGAAGCCGCCACGCCTGGTCTCGCACCGGCGAAGCGGCAACCGTCAGACCACGCGCCACCGGGAGCGCGCTCATCCCGGGCCCCTCTGGGGCGCAGAGACCCCGGCGCGACCCCCGAGCACCAGCCGCGCCAGCCGATCGGCGTTCGCCGGCTCGATGTGGTCCGGCACCTCCTGGCCCGTGGTCACATAGCTCAGGGGCAGCTTCACCCGGTGCGCGATGTTCGCGATGACGCCGAAATCCACGGCCTCGTCCAGCTTCGTCAGCAGCAGGTGGCTCGGGCGGAGCTGCCCGAATCGCTCCGCGGCCGCCCCGATTACCGATTCCGCCGCGCCAAGCGACAGCACCAGATGGCACGCGTCGGGCTTGGCGGCTTCGAGGAGCTCGCCGAGCTCATCGAGCCTCGCGGCATCGTGCTGGGACCGGCCCGCGGTATCCACCAGCACGACGTCGCACCCGCTCAGGGAATCCAGCGCCCCGGCCATGTCCTGCGCCGAGAGCACGACCTTGAGCTGCAGGCCCACGATGTCGGCGTACGTGCGGAGCTGCTCAACCGCCGCGATCCGGTACGTGTCCGCCGTGACCAGACCCACCCTGCGTCCGTAGCGGAGCTTGAAGTTGGCGGCCAGCTTCGCGACGGTGGTGGTCTTCCCGACGCCGGTCGGGCCGATCAGCGCGATGGTCGCCGGCCGCGCGGCCTGGGCCCGCGCCGGCGGCGGGCCGGGCGGCGCGGTCGGGATGCGCTTGGCGATGTGGCGGAGCAACGCCTCGCGCACGTGGGCCGCGTCGGCCAGCTCCGGCGGCGAGAGCTCGTCGCGCACGGCGGAGCTCAGCTCGTCGGCGACCTCTGGGCAGACGTGGCTCTCGAGCAGCTTCAGGTAGAGGTCGAACAGCGGGCCCGTGCTCGGCCCGGGCTGCTCGGCGGTCGCCATCGCGCCGGAGCGGACCGAGCGGGCTTCCACGCGCCTGCTCGATTGAAGGACCTGGCCGACCAGCCGGCGGATCGCCGCGAGCTCCTCCTCGAGCGCCGCCTGCGCTCGGGGAGTCGTCGGGGCGGGCGCCACGCGCCCGGCGCTCAGGCGCGACAGGACGGTCGCTCCGACGCCGTCTTGTTCGCTCGCGCCGGGCTGGGTCCGGGCGGGTTCTCCCGGCGCGGGGCCGGAGGGCTCCGGCGACGCCGCCGGCGCGGGAGCCGTCTGCGCGCCCACGGCCTCCGGGATGCGGGACTCCGGCCTGGCGAGCCGTCCCACCGGCGCGGGCGCTTCGTCGCGCTTCTGGAACCATGGGGGGGTGGGGATGAATCCCTCCCCGGGGGCCGCGCGCTCCGAGGCCGAGCGCGCCTCTGAGAACGGAATGCCCGTCGTGGGCGCCGGGATCGTCGCCGGGCGTGGAGCGGGGACTGACGCTGCGCGGGGCCGGATCGGTCGCGGCCGGAGGGCGGGCGTCTCGGCGGAGGCGGTGATCTCGACCATGTTGCGGGTGCCGACGCCGAGCACGCCGCCGACCTTGTACGCCCGGGTGTGGAGAATGACCGCGTCGGCCCCGAGGTCCTTCTTCACCTCGGCGAGGGCGGCGGCCATGGATTCACCGTGAAAGGTCTTGAGCGTCGTCGTCGCCATCCGTGGCTCCTAGAGGACGCGATCACTCTACAGGGTGATCGCGCCGGCCGCCAGTCGCGGGCGCTCTCCGCTACGCCGCGGCCTGTGCGCCCGCGGGCTCGACGCCGACGAGCCCGAGTGACTCGACCTCCACGCCGGGCGGCACCTCGTTGTATCCGAGCACGGCGACGGTAGGCAGGTGCGGCTCGACGATCTGCCGGACGACGGCCCGGACCGTTGGCGACGCGACGACGACCGGGTGACGTCCGGCGGCGGTGACGCGCTGGAGCGCCCTGAGCACCTGCTCGGCGCACCTGGTGGCGATGCGGGCGGGCATATTCACGGTCGTGCCCGCGGCGCCCCGGTCGATGTACGCCGCGACCTGGTCCTCGAACGAGGGGTCGAGGGTGACACAGGCGAGCGAGAGCCTGCCGGACTCGCCCGGGGCGGCGTACTGCTCGCAGATGGTGCGGCGCAGCGCGTTGCGCACGTACTCGGTGAGCACGTCGAAGTCCTTGCTCTTGGGCGCCCAGTCCGCGAGGGTCTCGACGATGGTCTCCATGTCTCGGATGGGGACGCGCTCGCGCAGCAGGTTGTGGAGCACTCGCTGGAGCTCGGCCACCTTGATGATGCCGGGGATCGCCTCCTCGACGAGCTTGGGGGCCTTGGCCCGGAGTGTCTCGACGAGGTTGTTGACCTCCTCGCGGGTGAGCAGCTCGTGGCCGTGCTGGCGCACGATCTCGGTGATGTGCGTCGCGAGCACGCTCGTAGGATCCACGACGGTGTAGTTCATGGTCTCGGCGCGGTGGCGCTGCGCGGGATCGATCCACCACGCGTCGAGCCCGAAGGCCGGCTCCTTGGTCGCCTCGCCCTGGATGCGCCCGGAGGCGATGCCGGAATCCATGGCCATGAGCATCCCCGGGCGCAGCTCGCCCGAGGCGACGGCGGCGCCCCGCACCTTGACGCGGTACTGGCCGGGCTCGAGCTGCATGTTGTCGCGGATGCGCACCGGCGGCACGACCAGGCCGATCTCCGCCGCGAGCTGCCGGCGGATCGCGGCGATGCGCTCCAGCAGGTCTCCGCCCTGGGCGGCGTCGACGAGCGAGACGAGCCCGTAGCCGATCTCCAGCTCCATGGTGTCCACCTTGAGGAGGGTCTCGATGGGCGGGGGCTCGGCGGGCGCCTGGGCCTGGGCGACCGCGTCGTCGCGGGCCTGCACCGCGCGGGTCTTGGCGGCGCGGAACATGCCGAACGCCATGAGGCACAGGCCGCCGCCGGTGGCCAGGAGCGGCACGGTCGGGAGCGGCGTGAGCGCGAGCAGCGCGAGGAAGCCGCCGGTGATCGCGAGGCCGCGCGGCTGGCTGATGAGCTGCCCGGTGAGCTCCTCGCCGAGGTCCTCCTTGGAGCCCGAGCGGGTGACGATCAGCGCCGCCGCGATCGAGATCACGAAGGCCGGGATCTGGCTGGTGAGGCCGTCGCCGATGGTGAGCTTGGTGAAGACCTCCGAGGTCTGGAGGAACGGCCAGCCGCGCTCGATGATGCCGACGCCGAGGCCCCCCGCGATATTGACGGCGGTGATGATCATTCCGGCCACGGCGTCGCCGCGCACGAACTTGCTGGCGCCGTCCATGGCGCCGAAGAAGTCGGCCTCGCGGGCGATCTCCTCGCGCCGGCGGCGGGCCTCGGCCTCGTTGATGATGCCGGCGTTGAGGTCGGAGTCGATCGCCATCTGCTTGCCGGGCATGGCGTCCAGCGTGAACCTCGCGGCGACCTCGCTGATTCGCGTGGCGCCCTTGGTAATCACGACGAACTGCACGATGACGAGGATCGCGAAGATCACCACGCCGACGAAGAGCGAATCGCCGGCGACGAACTGGCCGAACGCGCTGATCACCTCGCCGGCGACGCCCATCGCCTCCTCGGGCGAGGCGGCGTCGGCCGACAGGATGAGGCGGGTGGACGCGATGTTCAGCACCAGGCGGAGCATGGTCGTGGCGAGGAGCAGCGAGGGGAAGACGCTGAAGTCCAGCGGTTTGGCCATGTAGATGGTGGTGAGCAGGATGATCACCGCCAGCGAGATGTTCGTGGAGATGAGCACGTCCATCACGAGCGGCGGGAGCGGCACCAGGATCACGACGAGCAGCATGATGAAGCCGAGGGGCACGATGAGCCCCTTGTGCCGGTGGATGCGCCGCATCCACGCCGGCAGCGCCGCTCCAGGTCCGCCGCTCTGCGCCGTCTGCTCAGCCACGCTTCACCCCCGCGCCCGTCACCTCGCGGCCCCGATCGCCCTGCGCCCCGGCGCCGGGCGCGCCCGCCCGCCCGCCCGCTCGCGCCGCGTGCGCCCGCGGCTCTCGCCCTCGAGGCGGTACACGTACGCGAGGATCTCGGCCACGGCCTCGTAGTACTCCGCCGCGATCTCGTGCCCGACCTCGACGCCGTAGTAGAGGCCGCGGGCGAGGGGCGGCCGCTCGATGATCGGCACCCCCGCGCCGGCGGCGACGAGCCGGATGCGCTGGGCCATGTGGTCGGCGCCCTTGGCGACCACGCGGGGGGCGCGCATCCTGTCGGCGTCGTACCGGAGCGCGACGGCGAAGTGGGTGGGGTTGGTGACGACCACGTCGGCCAGCGGCACCTGCTGCTGGATCTGCTGCATGAGGATCTCGCGCATCATGCGGAAGCGCCGCCCCTTGAGCTGCGGGTCGCCCTCCATGCTGCGGCGCTCCTCCTTGACCTGCTGCTTGGTCATCCGCAGGTCCTGCGTGTGCTGCCAGCGCTGGTAGAGCCAGTCGACAAAGCCGATCAGGAGCAGGATCGCCGCGAGCCACATCGCCAGCGTGAGCAGCATGCGCGCGATCAGCAGCAGTCCCTCGGCGGCGCCGAGGGCGGGGAGGCCGATGATCTGCGGCGTGGAGCGGCCGATGATCGCGCCGGCGACCGCGAGCACGATCGCCAGCTTGACGCTGCTCACCGCCGACTTGATCGCCGTCCGCTTGCTGAGCACCCGCTTGAGCCCCGAGACCGGGTTGAGCTTCGAGAGCTTGGGCGCGAGGGGCTTGGTGGTGAAGAGGATGCCGACCTGCATCACCTGCGCCAGGTACGCGATCGCCGCCGCGGCGCCGAGCAGCGGGAACGCGACCTTCGCGCCCTCGATCGCGGCCTCCTTGGCGATGGGGAGCACCGAGTCGGCGTCGGTCGCCCAGCCTGCGCCCCCGGCCCCGTAGACGCGGGCCATGAGCGACATGAAGGACCGGGCGATGAAGCCGCCGGCGATCGCCAGCAGCACGATCCCCGCCGCGAGATCGACCGCGGCGCTCAGCTCCTGGCTTTTGGCGACCTGTCCGCGCTCGCGCGCCTCGCTCATGCGTCGCGAGGTCGGCTGCTCGGTTCTTTCTCCGAGGTCCTCGGCCATCGCTCAACCCCCTCTCGCCGAGAGCCCGTCCACCCAGCGGGCGAGCAGGTCCAGCACGCGCGCGGCCTCCTCGGCCGCGACGTTGTGGATGACCTGCAGCGCCAGCGCCGTCGCCAGGATTCCCGCGACGATCTTCACGGCGAAGCCGACGCTCATGACGTTGATCTGCGGCATCGTCTTCATGACGAAGCCCATCGCCACCATGATCAGGAACACGATCGCCGACGCGGGAGCCGACACGCGGAGCGCCATCTCGAACCCGGAGCCGGCGAGCCCGACGTAGCTCTCCAGGGGGACCGAGGCGACGGCCATCCCGCCCAGCGGCACGCGCTCGAAGGTGCCCAGGAGCGCGGCGTACATCGCCTCCAGGCCGCCGACCGAGAGGAACACCGCGAAGCCCAGGTAGAACAGGGTCTCGCCGAGCACGTCGCTCTGCGTGTCGAATTCCGGGTTGTACACGGACGCCATGGAGAGGCCCATCTGGAAGCCGGCGACCTGGCCGCCCAGCTGCAGCATCATCACCGGGACGGCGCCGATCAGCCCGACGCACACGCCGATGAGGGTCTCACTCACCAGGAGCGGGAGGAGGCCGAAGAGGTCGGCGCGGGCGCCGGCGAAGTGCGCCGGGATCGAGGGGTAGACGGCCGCGGCGAGCATGAAGGCGAGCAGCGCCTTGGCGTGGCCGGGGACGGACACGCTGCTCAGGATGGGCGCGAACACGAAGAGCCCGAGCATCCTCGTCGCGACGAGGATGAAGGGCACGGCGTGCGCCAGCAGCGGTTCGATGCCGGTCATCCTGCGCTCCCGATCACATCAGGGTGAAGAGCTCGGCCGCGTACTCCACGAGGCGCAGCGCGATCCACGGGAGCAGGAGCGCCGCGACGATGATCATCGCGGCGATCTTGGGGACGAACGACAGCGTCTGGTCCTGGATGCTCGTGATCGACTGGATCAGGCTCACGACAAGCCCGATGGCGACCCCGGCGAGCAGGACCGGCGCGGCGATCTTCAGCGCCGCGAGCAGCGTCTCCCGGACCAGGTATACGGCGGACTCGTCGTACGGCATGCGGGACCACCTATCGCAGGAGCGCGAGGCGCATGGCCTCGGGCATGAACACGTGGATCGCCTCGATCGCGGCGGCGCCGGCCTCCGCCGCCCCGGGCGCGAAGCTGTAGAGCAACCCCCCCACCACCAGGGTCCACCCGTCCACCAATACGAACAGCAGCAGCTTGAACGGGAGGCTGATCAGGACGGGCGGCAGCATCATCATGCTCATGGAGATCAGCAGGCTCGCGATCACCATGTCGATCACGAGGAACGGCAGGTAGACCTTGAACCCCATGATGAACGCGGTCTTCAGCTCGCTGAGCATGTAGGCCGGGACGAGCGCGGGCGTGGAGACATCGGCGCGCACGAGCTTGGAGGGGTCGCTCACGTCCATGCCCTGGTGCTCGAGCACCATGTACAGGCTGGACCAGTTCCCCGTCGCCTCGAGCTGCCCGAACATGAAGTCCCGCATCGGCTGGCGAGCCCGGGCCCAGAGGTCCCCGTAGTCGGCGACCTCGCCCCGCTGGTACGGCGCCACCGCCTCGTCCCACACACGCTCGAGGGTTGGGGACATGATGAGCAGCGTCATGAAGAGGGAGAGCGACGTGAGCACCTGCGGCGGGGGGATGCTCGCGGCGCCGATCGCCTGGCGGAGCAGCGCCAGCACGATCATGATGCGCATGTAGCACGTGGTCATGAGCATGATCGAGGGCGCCAGAGCGACGACCGTGAGCAGCAGCATCACGCTCATCGCGGTGGAGATGCCCGAGGGGCGGGAGGCGTCGCCGGCCTGACCGACGCCCCGGCCCGGGAGCGCGTCGCCCGCCTGGCCCAGGATCTCCAGCGGATTCAGCCCCGGGAGTGCTCGATCGGCGGCGGCGGCGCCGGGCGTGGGCGGGCCGTAGACCGTCTGCGCTCGCGCCGGGCCGGCGAACAGCACCGCAGCGAGAAGCGCCAACGCGAGTATCAGCGCTCGGCGCGGCGCGCTCATGCCGTCCTCCCGGGCTCTCCGGCGCGGAGCGTGTCGAGCCTCGAGCGCAGGCTGCCGAGCGCGTCGCGGGGCAGGGGTTCGCGGGGCGAACTCTCGACGACGACCGGGGCCAGGGCGCGCTCGGCGCTCTCATGGCTCGACTCGAAGCCCGACACCATCTCCCGGAACCGGGCGGTGAGCGACCGGCCCTCGGAGTCGGCGGTGAGCATCAGGATGGACGCGACCTCCTCGGGGTCGGTGATCTCGCAGAGCGTGTGCATGCCGGCGCCCTTGGCGCCCGGCGACTGGCTCACGAGCAGCACCCGGCGGTCGAGCTTGAGCAGCACGAGCATCTGGCCTCGCCCCAACGGGTAGCGCCCGAGCACCTGCAGGAGCCCGGAGGGCGCCCGTCCTCCCGGGCCGAGCGCCTGCATAAGGCCGCCCGAGCGTCGGGCGAGGGCTCGCGCCGCCGCACCGACCGCGAGGATGACGACGACGACGGCCCCGAGCGAGGCCGCGGTGCGCCACCAGCCCTCGCCGGCCCGCAGCGGCTGCTGCTGAGGGCCGGGGGCGCCGCCTCGCTCGCCGGCCGGGGGGGCGAAGCGCTCGCGGAAGCCGATCGGTTCCGGCGTGGTGCCGCCGAGGGGCGCAGACTCCTGCACGGGCAGCGCCGCGCCGGCCTGATCGCCCGGGTTCGCCTGGAGATCCGCGCCCGAGGCGGCGGCCGCCGCCGTGGGCTCGGGCGGGCCGACGAGCGCGTCCGGCTGGGCGTGCAGCATCGCGTGCGCGCAGGCGAGCACGATCGCCGGGACGGTCGAGTTGCGTGTCCTACCCCGCTGCATCACGCCTTCCTGGCCTGCCACGGGCGCGCTCCGGCGCCGGCGCGAGGATCATCCCGCTCGCTCACCCTGCTCTGCGCTCGTCCGGGTCCACGATCTCGTTGATGCGCACGCAGAAGTTGTCGTTCAGCACGAGCACCTCGCCCCGGGCCACGTGCCGCTCGTTCACATAGATGTCCACGGGGTCGCCCGCGAGCTTGTCGAGCTCGACGACCGCGCCGTCGGAGAGCTTGAGGACGTCCTCGACCAGCATGCGCGTGCGCCCGAGCTCGATCTTGACGTCGAGGTTGACGTCCGCGAGCAGGTCGAGGTCCGCGGGCGCGGCCGACTCGGCGCCGGATTCGAACGTGGGCAGGTCGAGAGGGATCGAGCCCTCGGGGGGAGGCTTCGCCCCGGCGCCGGCGTCGCTGACGGCGGCATGGACCTTGTCGAGCATGGCCGACGCCATGGCCGCGGCGTCTTCGGGGCCGATCGCGTCGGGTTCGTGCGCGGCGGGCCCTCCCGCATCGCCCTCGCTCGGGGCGCCCGGCTCGGGGGTGTCTCCGCCCGCGTTCGGCATGATCTCTTCGTCCGCCATCCCGGCGCCTCCGACCGAGTTCGCGCATCCGGTGCGCACATCCTGCGCGCAGAAGTCCGGACGCCGGGGGCATGGATCGGTCCGCCCGTGGACTCCGCCGCAGAAAACGGCCGGCTGAAGCGCAGTCTCGCGCGGGGCGCGGCAGGTCTTGCGCTTCCGGGAGTTTCGCGGGGCGGGCCGGTCAGTCGGGGGCGTTGCCCTGGCACTTGGGGATGAGCACCCTCTGCACGAGCGGCTCGCTCTCGGGCGTCAGCCCGAAGGTCTGCTCGATGAAGGCGGCGATCTGCCGGTGCAGCGTCTCGAGACCCGGCTCGGTGAGATGGGAATGGGCGGACCTTCGGATCAGGAGCGACACGCCCTCGGTGATCTCGGCCTTGCGCCGCTCGAGCTCACCCTTGACCGTCTCCTCGTCCTTTTTCTTGACCTGGAGCACGATGCTGATGTTCCAGGTCCACGCGCGGCCCGAGGCGAGGTTCTGGAAGCGGTCCTCGACCAGGGTGATCTCGACCGTCTTCTCCTGCTCGGCCAGGTGCTCGCCCTCGATGTGCGCGCCGGCGGTGGAGGTTCCGCGGCCGGAGAGCATGACGAAGCCCACCGCTCCCGCGGCCTCCAGCACCATCACCGCCGCGACGATCGCGATGGTGAGCATGGGCGACTTCTTGGGCTGCTGGGGCTGCCCGGCCTGCTCGGACTGCTCGGTCATGGGTGCACCTCGCTTCGGATCGCTGGGGCCGACGACTGCTTCGCGCGGCCGGTGCCGTACGGGTCGGGGTGGAGCTGGTCGATCGTGACCTCGGTCATGAAGACCTCGACGCGCCGGTTTCCGGCGTCGAGGGCGGGATCGCGCTGCACCTTGAGCGGCTGGGAGTCGCCGGCGACCCAGAGGTCCAGCAGCTTCGGGTCCACGTCGCACTCACCGACCAGGTAGTCGAAGGCGGACCGGGCCCGTTTGTACGACAGCTCCGTGGAGTCGTACCCGCTGAGGCGGTCCTCGACTCCCCAGGCATGGCCGAGCACGACGAACTTGTTGTTGCTCCCGCGGATCCGCGGAGCGACGAGGTCCCTCAGCGCGGCCTTGCCCTCGTCGGAGAGCTGGTGCACGCCGGGCTCGAACGAGAACGGGCGGCCGATCGTCCACCGCTTGCCGTCGAAGAGCGTCGCCGTCGTCCGGTCGGCGCCGTCGGTGCTCTGCTCGTCCACGTCCGAGCGCGCCCGCAGCCTCTCGGCGCTCGTGAGACGGCCGTCCGGCTCGACTTCGAACGACCTGGCGAGGTCGAGCGCCTCGATCACGCTCGAATCGCCGCCGTCGGCCCCGAGCGCCTCCCTGATGGCATCGATCACCTTCTGGTACTCGTCGGGCTTCTTGAGCTCGCTGAACGCGGCGAGCAGGATGAAGAAGCACAGCAGGAGCGACATCATGTCGCCGTAGGTCACGATCCATTCGGGCACCGCGTTCCCGGCTGGCGGCTTGCGCTTGGGCATCACCGGCGCGGCCGCTCAGGCCGCCTCCTTGGATTCGAAGGCGGCCCGCTGCGCGGGGGGGAGGTACGTCAGCAGCTTGCTCTCGACGACGCGCGGATTGTCGCCGGACTGGATCGCCATGACGCCCGACGCGATGATCGTCTTCACGAGCACCTCCTCGGCGTCGCGCGCGGCGAGCCGGTCGGAGATCGGCCCGGTCACCATGTTCGAGATCAGCGCGCCGTAGAGCGTGGTGATCAGCGCGACGGCCATGCCCGGGCCGATCTTGCTGGGGTCGTCCATGTTGCCGAGCATGAAGATCAGGCCGAGGAGCGTGCCGATCATGCCGAACGCGGGCGCGTACTTGCCGATGGTGTCCAGGAGCTGCTTGCCCTGGGCGTGGCGGTCCATGAGGGCCTCGAGCTCGGTGTCCATGATCTGCTGGATGAGCTCGGGATCGGTCCCGTCCACCGCCATCTTCACGCCGCGCACGATGAAGGGATCCCGCATGTCGCCCACGTGGTTCTCGAGCGCGAGGATGCCCTCGCGCCGGGCGACCTCCGCGAACCGCACGATGTCGGTGATCACCGCCGCGGGGTCCGTCGCCCTGGCGAAGAGGACCTTCATCATCACGGAGTGGAGCTTGAGGACCCGCGAGAGGGGGTAGGAGAGCAGCGTCGCCCCGATGGTGCCGCCGACGACGACGGCGATCGACGGCACGTCCACGAGGGAGCCGACGTCGCCGCCTCCCAGGACGATGCCCGCCAGCATCGCCGCGATGCCGATCACGAGCCCGATGATCGTGCCGATGTCCACCCGAGGACCTCCACCCCCGGGCGCAGTCCGTGCGCCCGCCACTGGCGGTACTCATCGGGAGGCCCGGCGGGGGACTTGACGGGGCGCCGGGGGCGCCCGTGCGGGCCTGTTCAGCTTGGGGGGATCAGGCGACGCAGCAGCCGCCCGTACTCGATGCAGCGTTGGACGACGTCGCCCATCGGCTCCCGCACGACCACATGGTCGCCGTTCACCAGGGTGATGGTGGTGTCCGGGTTCTCCTCCACCGTGCGGATCAGCTCCGCGTTCAGCACGAACTGCTTGCCGTTGAGCCGGTGGAGCGTGATCACCCTGGACCTCCCCGGAGCCCTATCGACCGATTTGGCCGCCCGCTTCACCGGCGCCATTTATCGGTCGGTCATCGGCCGATCACCAGGAGCTGCTCCAGCAGCTCGTCGGCCGTGCGCACGACGCGGCTGGACGCCGAATAGCCGGTGCTGGACATGATCATCTTGATGAACTCCTGGCCGAGGTCCACGTTCGCCTGCTCGAGCGCGCCGGAGACGATGGCCCCGGAGCCGAACGTGGTCGGCGTGACGATCGCCGCGTCGCCGCTGTTGGGGCCCTGGCGGAACAGGTTGGAGCCCTCCTCCACCAGGCCGTCGTTGTTGGTGAACTTGGCGACGACTACGCGCCCGAGAGTCCGCGTGAGGCCGTTGCTGAAGACACCGGTGATCAGCCCCTCGCGGTCGATGCCGAAATCCTCGAGCGTGCCGCTCGGCCGCCCGTCGCGGAACGTCGAGGCGACCGACGAGGGGTCGTCCGCCAGCGCGGTCAGCTGCTCGCCCGCGCCCGCGAAGGCGAGGTCGAAGGCCAGCGGCGACGCCGCGCCGGTGCCCGCGCGGTCGAGCACGACGGGCACGCTCTGGCCCGAGAGCAGCAGACCCGAGGTGTCGAAGTCGATCTCGCCGGTCCCGAGGCGCAGGTCCAGGTCCGTGTCGTCGGCCGATTCGAGGAAGTAGCGCCAGGTCGTGCCGGTGTCGCCCTTGCGCTCGATGGCGAACGAGATGTCGACCGCCACCTCCTGCCCCAGCGAGTCGTAGGTGATGAACGTGGTGCGCACGCTCTCGCCGGTCGCGTCCTGCGACTTGGTCGAGACGAAGGGCAGGCGCGCGAGGGAGCCGTCCGCATCGAGGAGCCGCACGGCGCCCGAGGGGAGCTCGAGATCGTTGACCGCGCCGATGTTGCCGACGAGGGAGATGTTCCCGGTGTTGGTCGCGGCGCGGGCGCCGGGCGTGAGGCCGTCGGGGTTCGCGCCGGTCGCGTGGAGGCCGAGAGCCTGGTTGAAGAACGCCAGCAGGTCGGAGATCGTGGTGTCCGCGCCGATCGCGAGCTCGGCGGGGGGGAGGCCGGCGCCGCCCTTGCGCGCGCCGTCGATCCGCAGCGTCTGGCCGGGGCGGAACATCGCCAGCCCCGGGGCTTCGGGGTCCTCGATCTCCACGAGCAGGCTGTCGTTCTCGATCATCGCGCCGGCGCCGGGCGGATTGCTCGCGCCGGGCAGCACCACGAACCCGGTGAGCCCGGTGGCGCCGAGGGAGATGACCGAACCGCCGGCCGGGAGCTCCCCCGCGGCGTTGAGATTCCCCACGACGCGCACGTTCTCCGTCGCTTCGGCGACGGCCCGCGCGCCCAGCGGGATATTGATCCCGGTGAGCACGCCGTCCACGATGTTGAAGTCGTCGTCGGCCGCGTAGCCCAGCACCAGGTCGCCGTCGAGGGTCACCAGGTTTCCCGCGGCGTCCTGGCGGAACGCGCCGGCCCTGGTGTAGAAGCGGTCCTCGCCGCGCTGGACGACGAAGAAGCCGTCGCCCTCGATCGCGAGGTCGCGCCCGTCGCCGGTGGTCTGGAACGAGCCCTGGGAGAAGTCGTGCTGCGTGCCGGCGACCTTGACGCCCATCCCGATCTGCGTCGGGTTCGTGCCCCCCGACTCATCGGCGGGGGCCGAGCCGATGTCCAGCGTGCGCTGCATCGCGGTGCTGAAGAGCATGCGCGAGCTCTTGAACGCGGTGGTGTTGACGTTGGCGATGTTGTTGCCGATCACCTCGAGGTTGCGCGAGTTGGCGTTGAGCCCGGTCAGGCCCGTCAGGAGCGCGACTGTCGAACCCATTGCTCACCTCACCTTCGCGTCGTCGGCGTCCGCCAGCAGGCGGCCCAGCGAGGGCGCGAGCGCGCCCGCGCCCGGCGGCGGCAGCGGCACACCCGTGACGGCGCCCGTTCCCTCGATGCGCACGATGCCGTCCACGCCGGTCAGCACCCGCCCGTCGTCCAGGTCCGCCCGCCCGAGCACGCGCCGCGAGAGCACGTCCACGTCGAGGGTCATGCCGTCCATCATGACGACCAGGCGCGTCGCCCCGGCCCCGTACGCCCGGTCCACCACCTTCGAGAGGCGCTCGAGCTGGTCGGCCGAAAGCTCGAGCCCGGAGCCCTCGGCGACCGCGACCGGCAGGCCGGTCTCGAGCGAGCCCTCCTTGGCGCGGCTCAGGAGCTCGGCGAAATGCGGCTCGGCCGCGCGTGTCGGCCCGGAGCGCCCCGCGGGCGCCGACGGGGGCGCGAGCGCGCGCAGCAGGTGCGTGGAGGGCGCGCCGGTCACGCGCCGTCCTCCGTCGCCGCCTGCCCGCCTTCGTCGGCGAGCACGCGGTCGACCGACGACATGGGGACGCGCGATCCGCCCTGGATGTTGAGCACCACGCCGTCCTCGGTCTTGGAGACCGAGTGCACCACGCCGGTGACGCGCTGGCTCGTCTCGCTGAGCCCGCTGACCAAGCGGCCGATGAGGCCGGAGCCCGCCGCGAGCTGGTTCTGGCCCACGAGATCGGTCAGCCGCTCCCCGAGGTCGAGGTCCGACTGGATCGACCGGATGTTGGCGATCTGCTCGAGGAGTGCGCCGGTGTCGTTGGGCTCGAGCGGGTCCTGGTTGTTCAGCTCGGTGAACAACAGCTTGAGGAACTCGTCGGACGAGAGCCCGCTCACGCCGCCGGCGCTCGCGCCCGCGGGCGCCGAGCCCCCGATGCCATCGATGGTGCTCACGTCGTGCTCCTGCATGCCGCCGCGCTCCGCGATCCGTCACGCGAGCGCGTCCACCATCACCACGCGGGCGGCTCCGTCCGCCACGCCGTACACGACGCCCGGAGCCTCCGATGCTCCGAGCGCCCACGAGGCTCGCGATCCGTCGTCCTGAGGATCGCCCGCTGCGTTTGCGGCTCCGCCGCCCGACTCTCTCTCCGGCGCTGCGTCCCGCGCCCCGTCATCTCCGCTCTCTCCGCCGGAATTGATGCCGGCGTCGTGCCCGGGCCTTTCCTGCTGCGCAGTTCCTGCGTCCTGACGCGGCTCCTGCGCGAGCGGCTCGACCTCGATGCGTCCGGCATGCAGGCCGCGAGCCTCGAGCGCCGCACGAAGGCTCTCCACGCTCTGCTCCAGCAATCGGTGTGCCTCGATGGTGGACGCCCTGATCGTGGCGTCCACCTCCGAGCCGCGCACGCTCACCCGCACGCGCAGCTCGCCGAGCGTTTCGGGGCGCAGCTTGAGCGTGACGTCGCCCTCGCCGCGCCGGAGCGCGGCGCCCAATCCCTGGGCGAGCTGAGCGCGGAACGCGGCGGTGCGCGGGTGCTCGCCGGCGCTCTCGTGCGAGCTCGGGTTCGCCTGACTCACGCCGGTCGGGGCGCTCCGGGGGGCGCTGGACAAGCCGTGGCCGCCGACGGCGGCGTGCGTCGCCCCGCCCCCTGCGCTCCGCGCACCTGCGTCGCTCATAGCGCGAACCGATGGTCCGGCGGCGACGGCGGGAGAGCCCGGTCCCGGCATCCGCGCAGGCAGCCCCGCCGCGGGCACGGCGGCGCCGATCGGTCCGGGCGCGGCGCCGGCGGCTGGGGGCGCGTCCGCGGCGCCCTGCGGCGTTCCGGCCGCGGGGCCGGCGACACGACCCGCTTGGCGAGCGTCCGCGGGTGGGTGGGCCGGCGTTGCGGGGGACGCAGGCTCGGGGGCGCGGTTTCCGCGCGGCGCGTCGCGCCCGGTGTGACCCGGGCCCGAACCGCCCCTGGAGTCGCCGGCTGTCGCGGGGGACGCCGCGCGATTCGGATGGGACGCGGCGGCGCCCGCCGAGACGCCCTCGGATCCGGGCACGCGCGCGGAGCTCGCGGCGGAGGGTCGCACCGAGGGCTGGGGGGCGCCTATGGCCAGGGTCATGCGGCCGGTTGCCGCCGCATCCATGGACGCCCGTCGCGCGAATTGCGCAAAGACAGCTGCGAAGCCGTCGCTCAGGTCTGCGCCTTCACGATCGCTCTTGCGCTTCGGGCGCTCCGTTTGTGTGACCGAGTTCGCGCTTGGAACCGTGCTCAAGGCCCTTGCTCTCCGGACGCATCGGCGACAAGGCCGAAGGTCCGGAGCCGCTCGAGCAATTCCGCTGCCATCGCGGGGGAGTCCTTGACGAACTGCGCCATCACCTCGCCGCGCTCCATGCTCCCCAGGGCGTCCAGGTACGCGACCGCGCGGTCCATCCCGCTCGCACCCGGCTGTTCCGGCGCGCCCAGCGCCCCGGCGACACCGTCGATGATCTCCTGGAGGATCGCCTTGGCCTCCGCTGGCTTCACCTGCTTGAGCACCGAGAGGGCGGCCTTGAACTGCGCGTCGCCCTCGGTCGCGGCGATCTGCTCCCGCATCCGTTCGAACTCGGCGCGCTCGCGCTCGAACTCCGCCTGCTCGCGCTCCAGCCTTTCGCGCTCGAGCGCCATCGTGCGGGCGAGGTCCTGGCTCTCCCGCTGCATTCGCTGGGCGAGGAACTCGTCAGCCCTTTCTAAGTCCTGACGGAGGTCGATGATCTGCTCTGAAGGCACCGGAGGAGTCGGGGGGAGGGGCTCGGGCTGTTCCTCTTGCTGCTCGGCCGCCGCGGCGGCCTCGGACTCGAGCCGGGCCCGCTCGATGGGCGCCGGCTCGTGCAGGATCTTCCTGATGGCCTCGACGCGCTCGCGGTCCACGCGCTCGGTGGCCACGAGCCAGCCCGCGGCGCCCAGGATCCCGAGCAGGTTCGCGATCGCCAGCACC
>DASRXL010000113.1:0-11195 GCA_035654175.1 Phycisphaerales bacterium | reverse complement strand
TGGGAGAACGTCAGCGCCCGGGCGGTTGCGCCGCCGCTACACTGCTCGGCGCATGGCCCCGATCAGCCGCACCGACCCGCAGCTCCTCGCCGTCGCGCGCGGAGACGCGCCGGCCGACCTCGCGATCGACGACGCGCGCGTGGTCAACGTCTTCACCCGCCGGGTCGAGCGCGGCTGCATCGCCGTCGCCGGGGGCCGGTTCGCCTGCGTCGGCCCGCGGGTGGACGCCGCCCGGCGGATCGACGCGGGCGGCTCGTTCGCGGCGCCCGGTCTCATCGACGCGCACATGCACGTCGAGTCCACGATGCTCATGCCGAGCGAATTCGCGCGTCTCGCGGTCTCGCGCGGGACGACCGCGGCGGTGCTCGACCCGCACGAGATCGCGAACGTGCTCGGCCTTGCCGGCGTGCGCATGCTGATGGACGACGGCGCGGGCTCCCCGATGCACGCGCTCTGGATGGCGTCCTCGTGCGTCCCCGCGTCGCACCTGGAAACCAGCGGGGCGACGCTCGACGCCGCGCACGTCGCCGAGCTCCTCGCCGACCCGCGCGTGATCGGACTGGCCGAGATGATGAACTTCCCGGGCGTGGTCGGCGCTTCGGCCGACGTGCTGGCGAAGGTCGCGCTCGGGCTCGGGAAGGGCATCGTGGACGGCCATTGCCCCGGCCTGGGCGGCCGACAGCTCCAGGCCTACATCGCGGCGGGCATCGCCTCCGACCACGAGTGCGTCACCCGCGAGGAGGCCGAGGAGAAGATCGCGCTCGGTATGCGGATCCACATCCGCGAGGGCTCCGCCGCGAGGAATCTGGAGGCTCTCCTCCGGGCCGTGCGCCCGGAGACGCTGCACAGCTTCTGCTTCTGCACGGACGATCGCCACCCCGGCGACCTGATCGAGGAGGGCCACATCGACCACGTCGTGCGGCGCGCGATCGCGCTGGGGCTCGATCCGATCGACGCGATCGTCATCGCCACCATCAACGCGGCGGAGCACTACCGGCGCGCGGACCTGGGGGCGATCGCCCCGGGCCGCATCGCCGACCTACTGCTCGTGGACGACCTGCGAGACTTCCGTGCGCGCGCGGTGCTCTTCGAGGGCGAGATCGTGGCCGAGCACGGGCGATACTGCGGTCCGGCCCGCCGCCCGGGCGGGCAGACGGCGGCCGGGCGCGTGGCGCTCCCGCGGGGCTTCGGCGCGCATTCCTTCAAGATCAACGTCGATCCCGCTCCGCCCCGTGTCCGCGTGATCGGGATGGATCCACACCAGCTGGTCACCGAATCGCTCGCCCTGGAGCCCCGCTCCGGCGACGGAGAGCTCCACGCCGATCCGTCGCGCGACATCCTGAAGATTGCGGTCGTCGAACGCCACGGCGGCGCCGGGAGCATCGGCCTCGGATTCATCCGAGGGTTCAGCCTCCGGCGCGGAGCCCTCGCCAGCACGATCGGGCACGACTCCCACAATCTCACCGTCGTCGGCACGAACGACGACGACATGGCCGCCGCCGCGCGCGCTGTCGAGCAGGTCGGGGGCGGGCAGGCGGTCGCCGACGGCGGCCGGATCCTGGCGGTGCTCCCGCTCCCGATCGCGGGGCTGATCTCGCCCGAGCCCGCCGGGGCGGTCGTGGCCCGTCAGCGGGCCCTCCTGGATGCCGCGCACACCCTCGGGTGTCCTCTCCACGACCCCTTCATGCCGCTGAGCTTCATGTCGCTCGTCGTGATCCCCCACCTCAAGCTGAGCGACCGCGGCCTCGTGGACGTCGATCGGTTCGATTTCGTGCCGCTGGCGGTCTGAAGAGGCAGTGGGCAGGAAGGCATCCAGGCACCGAGGCAACCAGGCAACGGGGCATCAGGAGGGATGAACGGCCGCGGGCCGACGGTTCTGAGCCGATCCCCCGATGCCTTGAGTCCTCGTTGCCTTGATGCCTCGGCGCCTGGATTGCCTCGGCGTCTGGGTGCCTCACTCAGAACAATTCGAAGGCGTAGAAGATGGCCGTGAACACCAGGTCAGCGATGATGATCGCGACCACGCACTGCACCACGGTCTGCGTGGTGGCGTTGCCGACGCCCGCCGCCCCGCCGGAAACCTTCAGGCCGTTGGTGCAGGCGATCAGCCCGATGAGCATCCCGAAGATCGTCGCCTTGCCGATCCCCGTCAGGAAGTCGATCAGGCTCACCTGGTAGAGCAGGTTCTCCATGAAGAGCGCCGGCGGGATGTCCAGGATGACCATCGACGCGCCCATCGCGCAGCCGATCGCGACGAGGTCGGAAATCACGCCCAGCACCGTCATGCTCGAGATCGTCGCGGAGACGCGCGGCACGACCAGGAAGCGCACCGGGTTCAGCGCGTGCGCCTCCAGGGCCTCGATCTCCTCGCTCACCACCATCGTCCCCAGCTCCGCCGCGATCGACGCCCCGGCGAAGCCCGTGAGCACGATCGCGCCGATCAGCGGCCCGAGCTCGCGCAGCACGGCCACGCCGATGATGTTCGCCACCAGCTCGCGTGAGCCGAACTGGTCGAGCGGCGGAGCGAGCTGCAGAGCCAGGATGAGCCCGACGCACCCGGAGACCAGCGACACGATGAAGATCGACCGCACGCCGACGCGGATGATCTGCATCACCACCAGCGGCACGCCGCGGCGCGCCCGGTGCATGGTGAGCCCCCGCCCGAGCCAGACCAGCGTCTCGATCGCGAGGTTCACCGCGTGGCCGGCGTGGTCGAGCAGGGTCAGGAGCGCTTCCCCCACACGCTCGATCGGACGCAGCACCCGCAAGCCCCGCCCATCCTGCTCATTGCTCGCCGGCATCAGCCCTCACCCCGGTTCCCCGCCGCCCGCGCCGTCAGGCCCCTACCGCGTCCGCGACCGTCGGCACGATCCTGAAAAACTGGTGCAGCCGCGCGATCTCGAAGATCGCCAGCACCCGCGGGTTGAGCCCGCAGAGCACCAGCTCGGTCCCCGCGGCCTTGGTGTTCCGCATCGCCTCGACCAGCGTCGCCAGCCCCGAGCTGTCCATGTACTCGACGCTGGCCATGTCGATCACCAGCCGGGTGGGCCGCCCCGACTGCGCCTGCCGCACGTGCTCCCGGAACGCCGGCGCGCGGCTCATGTCCACGTCGCCACGCGGCGACAGGATCGTCGTCCCGCCCCGTTTCTCGACGTCAATCGGCAAAGACGAGTCGTTCATTCCCGCGACCACCCCTCCCTCAGCACCGGCAGGCCCCCGGCCCCGGCGCTGGAGCATACTTCACCATCGTGAGCCGCATCCCGCAGGGCGACCGCCTGTCGTACACGACGTCGTCCATCACCTCGCGGATGATGTGCACACCAAGGCCGCCGGGCTTCGGATCATCCAGCTCGCGCCCTTTCAGCTCCGACGGGTCCACCTGCCGGGCTTCATCCTCGATCTCGATCCTGACGCCCGGGCCCCGGGCCCCGTCCGGCGCCAGGGGCCAGAGGCTGATCCAGATCGGCTTGTCGGACGCCCGCCCATAGCCGTGGCGGATCACGTTCGCCAGCGCCTCGTCCACCGCGAGGGCGACCTGCGAGCACGCGCTCTCGCACAGCCCGATCCGCTGGCACACGCCGGAGACGAGCTGCCTCACCCCGGCGAGGTAGCACGGATCGCTTCGCAGCTCTACCCGGATGTGGGGCTTGTCGTTCATTCGCGGCCCTGCTCGACCGGCGGCCGGCCCGCCGGCACTCGCCCGCCCGTTCACGGACTCTCCACGCACGCCCCCGCCGGCCGCCCTATCCATCGGCCTGCCGCCCGTACCACTCCACCCAACGCCCGACCGCGTCCGCCCGCTCCTGCTCCGGCGCAGCGTAGTGATACCCCAGGGTCTGGCCGGTCAGCCGCTCGAGGGCGCCGATCGCCACCAGGCGCGTCGCGGGGTCGTCGCTGTCCAGAAGGGCGATCAGGTCCGGGATGGCGGCCGAGTCCCCCCGGGCCGCGGCGTCGAGCGCCGCCTCCATCCGCGCGGCCGGCTCGGGCGAGTCGAAGCCCTTGGGAATGGGAGTGCAGGCCCCCGAGGAGATCGCCAGCGCCAGGGCCAGCCCACGACACGGAAGTCGGTTACCCGGCTCGTTCACCGCCTGATCCTACTCCCGCGCACTCGGCCCCGCCCGGCCGCTCGCCGGCGGGCGGGCGCCCAGCTACGCTTCCCTTTCCTCTCGAACCAGCCACCCATGGAGTCGGCCGCATGCAACTGCCGCACGACGAGGTGATCCCGATCCTCGACTTCGGCGCCCAGACCGCGCAGCTCATCGCCCGGCGCGTGCGCGAGGCGGGGGCGTTCTCTCTCCTCCTGCCCCCCGACACGCCTGTGGAGAAGCTGCGCGAGATGCGCCCCAAGGGGGTGATCCTCTCCGGCGGCCCATCGAGCGTGTACGAGCCGGGCGCGCCGGACTGCGACCATCGGATCTTCGAGCTCGGGGTCCCCGTCCTGGGCATCTGCTACGGGATGCAGCTCGCCGCGCGCATGCTCGGCGCCCGCATCGAGCGGGCGCACCGGCGCGAGTTCGGCCGTGCGAACCTGGAGATCACGGACCGGCGCGATCTCTTCGGCGCGATCCCCCAGAAGACCACTGTCTGGATGTCGCACGGCGATCAGGTCGAAGACCTCCAGCAGGCGGGGCTGGAGACGCTCGCGTCGACGCCGACCTGCCCCCACGCCGCGGTGCGCTCGACCGATCCGAAGCGCCCCTTCTACGGAGTGCAATTCCACCCGGAGGTCACGCACACGCCGCACGGCGTGGACATGCTCCAGAACTTTCTCTACAGCATCTGCGGCTGCAAGGGCACGTGGCGCATGGCCGACTACGCCGAGACGGCGTGCCAGCGCATCCGCGCCCAGGTCGGTGACGGGCACGTCATCTGCGGGCTCTCCGGGGGCGTCGATTCCTCGGTCGCCGCGGCGCTTCTCCACAAGGCGATCCCCGGCCGGCTCACCTGCGTGTTCGTGGACACCGGGCTGCTCCGCAAGAACGAGCGCCAGCTCGTCGAAACCACCTTCCGCGATCACTTCCACATCGACCTGCGCGTGGTGGACGCGGAGGCGGAGTTCCTCGCCGACCTCGCCGGCGTGAGCGAACCCCAGGAGAAGCGCCGTCGCATCGGCCACCGCTTCATCGACGTCTTCAACGAGCAGGCGGCGCAGGTCGCGTCGGAGGGTAAGCACGCCCGTTTTCTCGCGCAGGGCACGCTCTACCCGGACGTCATCGAGTCGGGACACTCCGTCGGCGGGAAGTCCGCGGGCATCAAGCTGCACCACAACGTCGGCGGCCTCCCGAAGGACCTCGCGTTCACGCTCGTGGAGCCCCTGCGCGATCTTTTCAAGGACGAGGTCCGAAAGCTCGGCGAGGTCCTCGGGCTGCCCGACCAGATCATCTGGCGGCACCCGTTCCCCGGGCCCGGGCTGGCCGTCCGCGTCCTCGGCGAGGTCACCAAGCCCAAGCTCGACATCCTCCGGGATTGCGACGAGATCCTCCTCGAGGAGATCATCGCCGCGGATCTCTACCGCAAGACCAGCCAGGTCTTCGCGGTGCTGCTCCCCGTGCAGTCGGTCGGCGTCATGGGCGACGGGAGGACGTACGAGAGCGTCGTGGCGATCCGCGCCGTGGAAACGCAGGATTTCATGACCGCCGACTGGGCCAGGATCCCCTTCAACATCCTCGCGCAGATCTCGAACCGGATCATCAACGAGGTCCGGGGGGTGAACCGGGTGGTGTACGACATCTCCAGCAAGCCGCCGGCGACGATCGAGTGGGAGTGACGGTGGGACGCCGAGCGGATTCGCCGCGGCCTTGATCCAATCATTGCCCATGCTGACCCGACTGATCATCGAGACACCGGGCCAGGGGCTGCACGAGATTACAGACCGAGTCGCCGGCGCCGTGGAGGCCGGCGCGGACGCCCTCGCCCTCGATCGCTCCGGGCTCTGCACCGTCTTCATCCGGCACACCTCCGCCTCGCTCACGATCCAGGAGAACGCGGACCCCTCCGCGCGGCGGGACCTCGAGCGCTGGCTGAACCGGCTCGTTCCCGAGCGGGACCCTCTCTACACCCATACGGCCGAGGGCGACGACGACATGCCCAGCCACGTCAAGGCAATCCTCACCTGTACATCCATTGCAATCCCGATTGATGGCGGGCGCCTGGCACTCGGGACGTGGCAAGGCGTCTATCTGTGGGAGCACCGCCGGGCCGCCCACCGGCGGACGGTGCTCGTGCACGTCGGCCCCTGACGCCCGCGCGGGAAACCGGCCTCGGGACGGGATAGCATCAGCGGCATTTTGCCTGTTCCAACAAATATCTGACACCCCCCACGGAGACACCCATGCGTCGAGCCACGTTGACCGCCATACCCGCCGCGCTCCTGATCGCCTCCGCCGGCCTGCTCGCGGGCTTCGCTCGCCACCCAGGCGCGTCGCCCGCGCCCGCCGCGGCGGCGGCGGACAGCTACCAGGTGGACCCGGTGCACTCGACCGTGCTCTTCCAGATCCGCCACTCGGGCATCACGAACTTCTACGGCCGATTCAACGACTTCGCGGGCGAGTTCACGTTCGATCCCGAGAGCCCCAGCGCGGCGGAGTTCTCGTTCGAGGTGCAGACCGCGAGCGTGGACACCGGGAACCAGAAGCGTGACGACCACCTCCGCAACGCCGACTTCTTCAACGCCCGCCAGTTCCCCACCGTGACCTTCAAGAGCACGGGGCTGGAGCACGTGGAGGGCGACACGTACAAGCTCACCGGCGAGCTGACGCTGCAGGGCGAGACCCGCCCCGTCACGGCGGATTTCCAGTGGCTCGGCACCGCCACCGGCCCGACCGGCGCGCAGATCGCCGCCTACGAGGCGCGGTTCGAGATCAAGCGCTCCGACTTCGGCATGAGCAAGTACCTCTCGCCGGACGGCGGCGAGGGCGGCGGGATCGGCAATACCGTCAAGCTGGTCGTGAGCGTCGAGGCCGCCAAGAAGTGACCAGTGCAGCGTCCCGACCGGCGCCGCTCGCCGAGCATCGCTTCCCGCACGGCGCCGGCCGCGTGAGAGGATGCGTGCGCCCGTCGGTCGCTCGGGCGAGCGCTGGTCCGATCGAGCGAGGAGCGCGCCCCGCATGACGCTGCTCTCCGCCATGCTCACCTTTCTCCTGCCCGGGGCGATCGTTGCCTCTGCGCTGCTCGCGATGACGATCCGCCCGGGGCGGGGCGGAGCTACTCGGATGGAGGAGCCCCGGCGCGTGCCGGGGCTCCTCCGCCGGCTCATCCCGGGGGTGGTCTTCGTGCTGGCCTTCTGGCCGGCGGATATCGCCTTAAACCAGTGGCACGAGCTCTGGCCGACCGACGGCACCAGGCGGTATCTCGCCGCCGCCGTCGGCGCCGGCGTGTGCGCCTGCATCCACGCGGCGAGCGGCCGCCGGGTCGTTGCGGCGCTCCTGCGCGCGGGCCTCGGCGCCGCCGTCGCCTGGGGCGTCCTCGCGCCGCTCCCCGACCAGTACGCCCCATTGCCGCTGCTCGTCTGGCTCGCGGCGGTGACGGGGTTGTGGCTCGCCGCCGCGGGCGAGGCGCTCGACCTGGCGGGCGGGCGGCTCCCTCGCGGCGCCGTGTGCGCGGCGCTCACGCTCGCCGCCGCTGGCATGGCGCCGGGTCTCTTTGAGAGCGGCTACGCCGGCGGCGCGCAGCTCGCCGGGACGTTGGGGGCGATGATGGCCGGCGCCGCCGCGGCCCTGCTGCTGCTCGCGCGATCCACGCCGGACCTGCGCGGAGCAAACACGGTGTGGCTCGCGCTGCTCGCAGCCCTCCTGCTCGTCACTTACGGCTACCAGGATGTACCGGCGTGGTGGAGCCTTCCAATCGCGGCGGCGGCCCCGCTCGGAGCGCTCGCGGGGCTCCCGATGAAGCGCCGGTGGCTCCGGTTTGCCGCGCCGGTTCTCGCGGCGGGGCTCATCGGGTCCGGCGCGACGCTTGCCGTCTTCGGCGCGACGGCGCAAGATTCCGATGAGCCGTACTACGGCTCCTGAGCCGGCGAGGTCCCGCATGGTCAGCCACTCCGAAACCGGGTCTCCGCCGCACGCGGTCGAGATCGGCTCGACGGTGTACCTGCGCTATCCGACAGCCCGCGACCGCGAGCAGTACGTCGCCCTCCGCCAGCGCAGCCGCGAGCACCTCGAGCGCTGGGAGCCCCGTCCCCCGGACGGCTCCGACGCCTTCGGGGAGGCGCAGTTCGAGCGGCTGCTCCGGTCGCGCCGGAGCGCCGACCAGGAGCGGTTCCTCATCCTGGAGCTCGGATCGCGCAGGATTGTCGGCCAGGTCTCTCTGGGCGGGATCATCCGCGGGCCGCTGCAGTCGGCGTTCATGGGGTACTGGATCGGCGCAGGCTTCACCGGGCGTGGATACATGACCGAGGCCGCGGGCCTGTGCCTCCGGCACGCCTTCCGAACGCTCGGACTCCACCGCGTCGAGGCGAACATCCAGCCGCACAACGAGCCATCCCGCGCGGTGGCGCGGAAGAACCGCCTCAGGCTGGAGGGCTTCTCCCCGCGTTACCTGAAGATCGACGGTCGCTGGGCGGACCACGAGCGTTGGGCGATCACCGTGGAGGAATGGCGGGATCCGCCGGACGCGCCGGCTTACAGCTTGCCGAAATAGTCCGGCTCGTTGCCGGGCCGCCACTTGATGTTGCATCCGATGCTCGGAAGCTGCGTCTCCGCCGCGGGCCTTCCCGCGAGCACCGCCTCCATCGCGCCCCTCAAGTCGTGCCCGGTGACAGGCGCGCCGTTCTTCGGCCTGCTGTCGTCGAGCTGACCTCGGTACGCGAGCCGATGGTCCCTGTCGAACACGTAGAAGTCCGGGGTGCACGCCGCGCGGTACGCCTTGGCGACCTGCTGCGTCTCGTCGTAGAGATAGGGGAAGGGGTACCCGGCGGCGCGCGACTCCGCCTTCATGCGCTCGGGGCCGTCCTCCGGATACGTCTCGGCGTCGTTGCTGCTGATCGCCACGATGCTGAAGCCCCGTGGGAGGAAATCGCTCCCCAACCTGGCGAGCTCGTCCCGCACGTGCTTCACGAACGGGCAGTGGTTGCAGATGAACATCACCAGGAGCGGCCGGCCCTGGAAGTCCACCCGGCGGACCCTCCTGCCGTCGGTGACGTCTGGAAGGTCGAAGTCGGGCGCGGGCGTGCCGAGAGCAAGCATGGTCGAGGGAGTGGCCGCCACAGGCGTCTCCTTTGCGCGCGTCGGGCGAGGAATTCCCTAGCAAAGCTCGAATCGAGGCCCCGAACGGCCGATGCCGGGGAACCGGGCGCCGCCCGTGCGTGAAGGTGATGGTACGCTGACGTGCCCGAGAGGGGGTTGGTTGGGGCCTTGCGCGGGCTCGACCATCCCGGCACTGCATATAGGGAGAGTCTGTGATGAGGTCCATCCATGCGTTGCGTCGCGCCGCCGAAGCAGGGGCTCTGCTCGCGTCCCTATCCCTCCTGGCGACGGGAGGATGCTCGTCTTCAGAGGGCGAGCGCGGGGCGTCGATCCAGGGCGGGAAGCCCGCGCCTGTCGCCGCGGCCCCGGTTCGGTTCGACACCGTGCAGGGCTTCCCCGAGCTTGCCGCGTCGTCCACCCCCCCGAACCTGACCGAGGCCGGCTCGTGGGCCAGAGGCTCGGCCGAGCCGGAAGTGATGGACACGCGGACGTTCCCGCAGCAGATCCAGGCCATGGATTTCGCGGGAGAGCCGACGCTGATCAAGCACACTCTGCCCCCCCACCACCGGCAGCGCACGATCCGCAACGGCGCGCCGAACGGCCTGGTCGCGGGCGAGATTACGGGCAAGGCGACCACCAAGGGCGGGGCGCTGTTCCCGGCCCTCGATCAGACCCCGTGGTCGCCCCCGGACCCGACGCTCGCCGTGGGCCTCAACCACGTGGTCCAGACGGTGAACATGGACATCGCGTGGTACGACAAGCAGGGCAACGAGCAGTTCCGCGCCCGACTGGACAGCACCGGGAACCCGGGCTTCTTCGAGACGATCGGGGCCGGCAACTTCACGTTCGATCCGAAGTGCTTCTACGACCACCTCGAGGACCGCTTCATCGTCGTCGCGCTGGAGGTGTACACGAACCAGGCGTGGATCGACATCGCGGTCTCCGATGACGGCGACCCCAACGGCACGTGGTACAAGTACAGGACCGACGCCCGCGTGAACGTCGGCGGCAACCTGTACTGGGTCGATTACCCCGGGCTGGGCTTCGACGGCGAGGCCTACTACGTCAACGGAAACCTGTTCCCGCTCAACAACGGCGGCTTCGGCGGCGTGCTGTTCCGGAGCTTCGACAAGTCCGCTCTCCTCAGCGGCCAGACCGCGGTGTACACCGACGTGCGCAACGGCAACGCGGGCTCCGTGCAGGCGGCCCAGCACTTCGGCGCGAACCCGACTCCCTACTTCGTCGAGCACTGGAGCACCACGAGCCTGATGCTGACGGCGATCCGGAACCCCCTCTCCGCGCCCCAGATCGTGACGCGCGAGCTGACGGTCCCCGCGTGGAGCTATCCCTCCGGCGGCGCCCCCAACAACGGCGGGTTCCTCGACGTGCTCGACGCGCGCATGATCAACGCCATGTGGCGCGACGGCAGCCTGGTCACGGGGCACGGCGTCCGGATCGGCGGCAAGAACCAGTCGCGGTGGTACGAGATCGCGACCAACGGCTGGCCCGACAGCGGGCAGAACCCCACGCTGCTCCAGTCCGGCAACATCGACGGCGGCTCGGGTGTGCACACCTGGTTCCCGGCCCTGTACAGCAACGACGCCGGCGCGATCGGGCTGGTGACCGCGGCCTCCAGCTCGTCGCAGTACGCGAGCGTGCAGTACACCGGGCGCAAGCAGAGCGACCCGGCGGGCACGATGGGCGCGCTCACCGTCGCCAAGATCGGCTCCGCGGCGGCGGACGGACGCTGGGGCGACTACTTCGACATGGCGCTCGACCCGGACGGGCGCACCTTCTGGCTGTGCGGCGAGTACTACGAGGGCGCCGGGTGGGGCACCTGGATCTCGAGCTTCACCGTGTCCTGCCCCGCGGATTTCAACGGCGACGGCGTCGTCAACACGCAGGACGTGCTCGCGTTCCTCAACGTCTGGGCCGCGGGCGATCCGGACGCCGATTGGAACGGCGACGGCGCCGTCAACACGCAGGACGTGCTCGCGTTCCTCAACGAGTACA
>DASRXL010000112.1:0-4652 GCA_035654175.1 Phycisphaerales bacterium | reverse complement strand
CTCGTCGAGCGACGTTGAGGCGGGCCCCGAGCCGAGGCCGCGCAGCAGCTCCGCGACCCGGCCCGCCGCGGCCTGGCGCTGGTGCAGCTCCGTCAGCTCGCGCCGGATGTCGGTGGGGGTGGAGGCGAGGCGGGCGAGGTGGACCAGCCGCCCGGCGGGCTCGCCCAGAGCCTCCTCCAGGCGCCTCAGGAGGGGCTCGCCGGGCGGGCCGCACCGGCCGGTCTCGATCGTGGAGAGATAGCTCTTCGAGCACCCGACCCGGTGCGCGACGGCGTCGAGGCTCAGGCCCAGGGTCCGACGGCGCGTCCGCACGGCGCCTCCCAGCGCCTCTGAGCCGACAGATCCAGGCGGAGGTACTGCGCCGTTTGAGCCCATGGAACGCCCCCTTCCCGACCCTTTCAGGGCCGAAGTCCACTCCTGCGCGCCGGATCGTGCAACTCCCAAACATACACCTTGCAAATTGTCCGGCACTGTGCGAACATACGGTCAGTGTTCGGTACGTATTGAACACCGAGCGTGACCCGAATGCAAGCCTTTCTGGTCGTGGGAGGACGGAAAATGGTCGGCACCAAACCCCCGGAGGGGGCGACCGAGCGGGTGGACCTGAGGAGAGGGGTCCATCGGGAGACAGCCGAGCGGCTGGTGGGCATGGCGGCCCATCTGGCGGCGCCCGACCGGCTGCTGGTCGAGGCCGTGCTCAAGGAAGGGCGCAGGCTGCCGGAGGTCGTGGAGATGCTCACGCCGGCGACGGCGGTGGGGGCGGAGGCGGTTCACCGGGCGCGCCGGCAGATCCGGCGCCGATTCCACCAACTGCTCGCCCGGATGCGCACCGAGGAGTTCCGGCTCGTGGTCGAACAGAAGGACCGGTGGCCGGCGGCTCAACGCCGGGTGGCGGTGGCGTGCGTGCTGCAGGGCCTCACGCAGCGCGAGGCGGCGTCGCGCCTGGGGCTCTCGCTCCACACGGTGCGGCGCCATCACCAGACGGTGCTCGCGATCTGCCGCAGCGCGTGGCGGGGAGGCCCGCGATGAGCCGGATGATCCCGGAGGTGGTGTGCTCGGGGGCGGCGTCGGAGCGGCTGGTGCGGGCGCTGGCGCCCTTCGGGCTGGTCGCCCGGCGCGGGGAGAGCCCGCCCCGTGCCGACGCGCGGGCGGTGGGGGAGATCCTCGCGATGCGCCCCGGGGAGGTGGCGCTGGTCACCGGGCCGAGCGGGTGCGGCAAGAGCACGCTGCTGCGCGGCGCGGCGAGCGCCGCGGCGGGGCAGGGCGTGGTGCAGGCCGAGCGGTTGCCCGCCCGGCGGGCCGGGGGCGGGGCGATCATCGATCTCTTCACCGGGAGCGTGGCCAGGTCGCGGCGCGTGCTGAGCCTTGCCGGGCTGGGCGAGGCGGGGCTGTGGGGGAGGAGCCCCGCCGAGCTCTCGGAGGGTCAGCGGGCGCGGCTCGGGCTCGCGCTCGCGATGGCGCGGGCCGAGCAGCGGCGCGCATCGCTCGTGCTGATCGACGAGTTCTGCTCGTCGCTCGACCGGGTGACGGTGCGGGGCGTCGCGCGGGCGGTGCGCGCGTGGAGCCGGGCGGCCGCGAGCGCGCGGATCGTCTGCGCGACCAGCCACGACGACGTCGCGGAATGGCTGCGTCCGGACCTGACGATCCGGCCGGGAGGTGGGCTGTGAGCGGATCTTTGGTGCGATCACGCGTTTGCGTGCCACCGGCGGCCCGCCCGCCGGCGGGCGAGAAGCCAGCGGCACGGGAGACGTCGGAGGCGTGCGGGGTGGAGATCGGCGCGGGAACGATGCGCGACTATGCGGCACTCGCCGGCCACCACTACCGCCCGGGCGCGCCCGCGACGGTGGCGCGCCGGAGCGACGGCTCGCCGGCGGTGCTCGCCGCGCGAGACGGCGCGGGCCGGCTCGCGGGCGTGCTCGTCGTCAGCATGCCGACGCTGAACGGCGCGTGGCGCGAGCTGGCCTGGCCCGGGCGCTTCCGCACGGCGGACAAGCGGGCCGACGCCGCGAGGCTCAACCGCGAGCTGCGCTGCATCTCGCGGGTGGTCGTGCACCCGGCGTTCCGGTCGTGCGGGGTGGCGGCGGCGCTCGTCGCGTCGTATCTGGGGCGTCCGCTGACGGGCGCGACCGAGGCGGTGGCGGAGATGGGGCGCTCGTGCGGGTTTTTTGGGCGCGCCGGCATGAGCGCGTACCCCCTGCCGCCGTCGCGGCGGGATGCGCGCCTGCTCGATGCGCTCGGCGCGGTCGGCCTGGAGCCGTGGGAGCTCCTGATCGAGGGCGGGCCCGGCGCGGCGCTCGGGCGCCACCCGTGGCTGGCGCGCGAGGCGCGCCTGTGGGCGGAAGCTCACGGGGCGACCCGCCGGCTCGCAGGACTCGCGCCGGCCGAATTGCTCGCCTATGCGTGCTCGCGCGTCGCGGGCCCGCCGTTCGCCTACGCCCACGGAGATTGACGATGCGCAACGACTCCGATGACATGCCCCGCCGGACGCCCCGGGGGCCCGCGCCGGCGCCCGACGCCCGCGACCTGCCGCACCCGCTCACGTTCTTCGTCACCGGGCGCGAGCGGGCGCAGATCCTGCGAGCGCTTCGCCGCCTCGACGGCGACCGCGCGTTCGCGCTCAAGCGCGCGCTCGGATTGGCGTGAGGGGAGTCTTGAGTCTTGAGTCTTGAGTGCTGAGTGCTGAGTGCTGAGTGCTGGGTGCTCAGCCCTGAGGGCTGGATCCTGGCGCGCGCAGCGCGTGGAGCGTTCGGCCCCAAGACCCAACACTCAAGCCCCAAGACTCAAGACTCAAGACCCAAGACCCAAGACTCAAGACCCAAGACTCAAGACCCAAGACTCAAGACTCAAGACTCAAGACTCAGACCCCGGCACTCCCCCGCCGGATCGGAGAAGGGGGGAGATATGTCAGGATCGATCGGCGCGGACCTGGAGGTGCACGCGTTCCCGTCCGGCGAGGACGCCCTGCACCGGTGGATCGGGAGCACGCTGGGCATCGACGTGCCCCGGCGCTCGGTGCTCGACGGCCACGCGGCCCCGTTCGCGTACCTCTCGCACGCGTTCTTCGAGGGCGGGGCGCTCCCGGCGCCGTCGCCTTCTCGCCCCGCCGTCCCGCTCGACTGCATCGTCTGGGCAAACCGCGGCGGTGGCAAGACCTTCCTGGGCGCGCTGGCCACCGTGCTCGACCTCGTCTTCAAGCCGGGGATCGAGGTCCGCATCCTCGGCGGCTCGCTCGAGCAATCGAAGCGCATGCTCGCCCACCTGCGCAAGCTCTTCGAGCGCCCCGCGCTCGCCCCGATGCTCGACGGACGAATCACCGAGCGCCGCGTCAGGCTCGCGAACGGCTCGGTCGCCGAGGTGCTCGCCCAGAGCGAGACCAGCGTGCGCGGCACGCGCGTGCAGAAGCTCCGGTGCGACGAGGTGGAGCTGTTCGACCCCGAGCTCTGGGAGGCCGCGCAGCTGGTCACGCGCTCGGCCGAGCTGGAGCTGCCCGGCCTCGGCCGTCGTGAGGTGCGCGGCTCGGTGGAGTGCCTGAGCACCATGCACCGGCCCTACGGCCTGATGCACCGGGTCGTGGGCGAGGCGGCGGACGGCAGGCGCGAGCTCTTCCGATGGGGCGTGGTGGACGTGCTCGGGACGTGCGAGGAGTCGCGCCCGTGCGAGGCCTGCGCGCTCCGGCCCGAGTGCGGGGGAGTCGCGAAGGGCGGGCCGGGGGAGCCGCGCATCGGTGGGCATGTGCGCATCGACGACGCCATCCGCATGAAGTCGCGTGTGAGCCTCGCGACGTGGGAGAGCGAGATGCTGTGTCTGCGCCCGCACCGCTCCGATTCGGTGTATCCGGAGTTCGATCCGGCGGTGCACGTCGTCGGCGAGGGCTCGGCGTGGCGGACGCCGGCGGGCACGCTCCTGGCGGGCATGGATTTCGGTTTCCGCGCCCCGACGGTGATCCTGTGGGCGGTGCTGGACAGCGCGGGCGTGCTCTGGGTGCTTGCGGAGCGGTCGAAGGCGGAGACCGTTCTGGAGGACCACGCGAGGGCGCTGCAGGAGGGACCCGGCGTCGACGGGCTGAGCGGCGCGCCGGCGTGGGTGGGCGTCGACCCGGCGGGCGACCAGCGCAACGACCAGACCGCCAAGGCCAACATCCTGGTCCTGCGCCAGGCCACCCTGAGGGTGTGCTGCAAGCGCCTCGCGACGCAGGAGGGGATCGGCCTCGTGCGGGCGCGGCTCCGTCCCGCGGCCGGGCTCGGTCCGCGCCTCTTCATCCACCGGCGGTGCACGCACCTCATCGAAAGCTTGGCGAAGTATCACTACCCCGAGCACAACCCGGAGAGCACGACGCCGGAGAAGGACGGCTCCGACCACGCCGCGGACGCGCTGCGGTATCTCGTGCAGAACCTCGACGCACCGCACCGCGCGGAGTTTGGGAGGTATTGAGTCTGGGTCTTGAGTCTGGGTCTTGAGTCTTGAGCTTCAGGCCGAATGCTCCACGCCTTGCGCGCCAAGCCCCATCACTGTGCACCCAGCACCCAGCACTCAGCACTCAGCACCCAGCACTCAGCACTCAGCACTCAGCGCTCAGCGCTCAGCACTCAGCACTCAGCACTCAGCACTCAGCACTCAGCACTCAGCACTCAGCACTCAGCACTCAGCACTCA
>DASRXL010000111.1:0-5517 GCA_035654175.1 Phycisphaerales bacterium | reverse complement strand
CCCTCAGAGCAGGGCCTGACCCGTGGCACCCGTGGCACCCGGGACGTGCTCACTCGGTCGGTTGCTCGACGCCGCGTCGGATGACGATGGGGAGGGTGTAGGTGTGGGTCTCGCCGCCGAGGAGGCCGATGACGCCGGAGCGGGCGTAGCGGGCGGTGACCTCGAGGCTGCCGGGCGCGTCGGCGGGCGGGGCGGAGGCGCCCTCGATCATCGGGAGGCTGATGCCGAGGAGCACACCCGAGCCCGCGTCGATCTGGCGGTCGCCCTCCCAGAGGCCGGCCGCGAGCGGGTCGCCCCCCACGGAGAGCGTGAGGTCGAGGCGACGCAGCCAGAGGGGGGCGTCGGTCCTGTTCTGCGCGATCACCTCGACGTCCGCGGCCTCGGGCCAGGACGTGGCGCGGCCGGCGTAGAGGTCGGGCCGGGGGAAGTGGACGGCGTCGTTGGCGCAGGCGGCGAGCAGAGCGCAGAGCGCGAGGGAGAGAGCGGAAAGCAGCGCGTAGTGAACCCCGCGATGTGGCACGGCGGATGAATCGCTCATCATCGGAGGGTACCAGAGGGCGGGCGCGGGGTGCGCGGGGAAGCAGGAGGCATGAAGGGGGGAGAGGGCAGGGAGCCGCCCCGGAGGGGCGGGGCACCCGATACCTACGATGCCGGGTGCCACGGAAGAACATGCTGAGGCGTGCGCAGGACAAGGCTCGCGGGGCCGTGCGGTTCGGCGTGGATCGCGTGCCGCGGATGCTGGCCGAGTCGATCCGTGAGGCGGCGGGGGCGCTGACGCCTGGCGAGGGGGACCTGCGCGAGGCGGAGGGGGCGGAGTTCGCCGCGGCGTGGCTGGGGCACGGCGGGGTGCTGCTGCGCCAGGGCGGGATGACGATCCTGGTGGACCCGGTGCTGAGCCAGCGGATCGGGCCGCGGATCGGCCGGCGGACGATCGGCCCGAGCCGGCTGGCGCCGACACCGGTCGACGTGGAGAAGCTGCCGCGGATCGACCTCGTGCTGATCACGCACGCGCACTTCGACCACCTCGACCGGCCGACGCTCGAGCGGCTGGCCAACGACGGCACGACGGTGGTGACGAGCCGGCGGACGAGGCGGCTGATCCCGCGCGGGTTCCGCGACGTGCTCGAGCTGCACTGGGACGGCGTGGTGGAGGTGGAGGGGGCGCGGGTGAGCGCGCTGCGCCCGGAGCACTGGGGCGGCCGGACGGCGATCGACGTGGTGCGCGGCTGCAACTCGTACCTGGTCGAGAGCGACGGGCGGCGAACCCTGGCGCCGGGGGACACCGCCGATACGCGCGAGTTCGAGAGCGTGGGATCCGTGGATCTCGCGGCGTTCGGCATCGGGGCGTACGAGCCGAGCGAGCATCATCACGCGACGCCGGAGCAGGTGTGGCGGATGTTCCGCTCGATGCCGGGGGAGGTGCTCTTCCCGGTGCACCACTCGACGTTTGAACTCAGCGCGGAGGGCGCGGACGAGCCGATGACGCGGCTGCTGAAGGCCGCGGGCGAAGAGGCGGGGCGCGTTGCGAGGGTGAAGCCGGGGGAGCTGTGGCGGCCGGAAGGCAAATAGCAAAGAGCAACTGGCAAAGCGGGAATGCAGAGGGCGCAGAGGGGACGCAGAGAGCGCAGAGAAGGCAGCTTGGAACGCGAAGAGCGCGAAGGAGAGCGCGATGCACTATTCACGAGCTCTTTCTTCGCGTTCTTCGCAATCTTCGCGCCTTCGTGTGCAGTTCCTTCTCTGCGGCCTCTGCGTCATCTCTGCGCACTCTGCGTGCTGCGTCAAGGCTGGGTGACGCGCTTCCAGGCGTCGGTGCGGAAGGGTGAGGCGGGGAGGCCGGCGGCATTGAAGAGGTTGGGCTCGTCGGCGTCGTCCCAGCCGTATCGGGCGGCGATGGGGTTCGTCACGCCGTAGGCGGAGAGGGTGACGGTGTCGCCCTCGATGATCGCGCCCGCGGCGTGCCAGACCTGGTCCTCGCCGGCGATCTCGAAGCCCTTGGGAACACCGCCGCGGGAGTGCAGGCCCTCGGCGTGGGCGAAGCGGAGGACGAGCGTGTCGCCTTCGGTGGTGACGCTCTCGTAGAGTGGGCCGGAGTATTCGAGGCCGGTGCGGGCGTAGGTCTTCGCGAGGGCCCAGAGGGCGAGTCGCTTGCCGACGCCGAGCTTGTTGGTCGGGTGGATGTCGCGCGGGTTGCCGATATCCATGGTGACGGCCATGCCGGTGCCGGGGAGGTCGAGGGTCAAGAGCTGGGCCTCGCGAAGCTCGGCGGTCTCGCCGCGGTCGCCGTCGTAGGTGAAGGGCGCGATCTGGACGAAGTAGAAGGGAAAGTCGGTCCCCCACTGCTTGCGCCAGTCGGTGATCATGGCGGGGAAGAGGGTGCGGTATTCGTACGCGGCGTGGCGGTTGGACTCGCCCTGGTACCAGATGGCGCCCCGGATCGCGTAGGGGACGAGCGGGGCGATCATGCCGTTGTAGAGGGCGCTTGGGGTGTGGGCGTTCATCGAGCGCGGGCGCGGCTGGGGCGGGATGCCCGGGCCCCCGGGGACGGCCTTGTACTTCCAGTCGCCCGCGAGGCTGAGGCGCCGGCCGTCACCATGCCCAGCGGGCGCCAGGAACATCTCCACGGCCTCGCCGTGCATGCCGCCCCGGCCGCCGGTGTCGAGCACGCTCACGGCGACAACCGCGGGGCCGGCGCGGACGAGCTCGGCGGGCACGGTGTAGCGTCGCGGCGTGTCCCACCCGCGCGTTTCGCCGATCTGAACGCCGTTGAAGTGCGTTGTGTCGTTGTCGTCGATCGGTCCGAGCGAGAGCGTGAGCTCCTTGCCGGCCCATTCGGCGGGGATCTCGACGGTCTTGCGGCACCAGACGGTGCCGTCGAAAGTCGCGAGCTCGGACGAGCTCCAGTTGGAGGGCTGCGCGATAGCGCCCCAGTCGGCGTCGCTGTGCGCCGGCGTCGGCCACGTGCGGGCTTCGGCGGTCTCGTACTTGGCCTTCCAGTCGGCGAGGGCAGCCTGGTGCTCGCGCTCGATCGCTTGCGGGTCTTCGCGGAGCAGGCGCATGAGCTCGAGGCCGGGGGCGTGGCGCGGGAAGGCGGCGAGCGGCTCGGCGCTGGTCCAGCTCTCGGCCGGCGTGCCGCCCCACTCGCTGGCGATGAGCCCGACGGGCGTGCTGAGCGCGCCGTGGAGCTCTCGGCCGAAGTAGTACGCAACGGCGCCGAAGTCGGCGGCGGTCTGCGGCGAGCAGACCACCCAGCGGCCGCGGCAGTCGCTCTGCGGCGACGCGGCGACGGTGTTCTCGACGATGAACAGGCGGATGTCGGGATGGTCCGCGGCGGCGATCTCGCGCTCGGCGTTGTCGGTGAGGCGCAGCGGCCACTCCATGTTGGATTGGCCGGAGGCGAGCCAGACTTCACCGATAAGGACGTTGTCGAGGGTGAGGACGGTGGAGCCTGCGATCGTGATGGTGTGTGGCCCGCCGGCGTTGGGCGTGCGGAGCTCGGCCCGCCACGCGCCGTCGTCGCCTGCGCTCACGGCGACGGGCTCCGCGCCCGGCCAATCGGGGGTGACGGTGATGCGTTCGCCCGGAGCGGCCCACCCCCAGATGGGGGCGGCGGTATCGGCCTGGAGGACCATGTTGGAACCGAGGATGGCGGGCAGGGCGACGTCGGCGGCCGCGGTGGACGCGGCGAGCATGAGAGCGGTGATGGCGCAGCGCATGTGCGGGTCTCCTGGGGAGGGGAGGGTACCGCGCGGGAGCTCGACGCGGGCAGCCGGAGCGGAGGGAGGCACCGGCATACCGCCAGCGGACAGCAGATCGCGTGAGGGCGGAGGACTCCGGCACCGGGAGGGCCTCAACGCAGGGGCTGACCCGTGGCGCCCGCGGAGGGTACGGGAGCGCGTCAGCGGAGGCGGGCGAGGAGCTCCGCGAGCGCCTCGACGTCGCGCTTCTCGACGATGGCGCGCACGGAGCTGTCGGAGGCGCTGGTCTTGGCGAGCGCGGTCTCGACGGTCTTCCAGAGGCGGTCGGCGGCTTTGGCCTTGCTCGCGTCGCCCTGGAGAAGGAACAGCTCGCTGACGGACTCCTGGAGCTTGGTGATCGCGATGGTGTCCAGGTGCTCGTAATAGCGACTGACGATCTTGCGCTGGTGGCTGGTGAGGTCGGGGCGCTTGGCCATGCGTGCGTCTCTGAGGGGTTCGGCGTGGGCGACGTCAACACGCTTCCTGCGTGTGGCCGAGGCGGGCGAGCTCGTCGATGAGCGGGCCCAGGCGCCGACGATAGCGCTGTGCGCGCCCGGCGGACGAAGCATAGAGGGGGCGGGCGACCTGGTCGGTGCTCGCGGTCCGGGCGTTGCGGCCGGACTCGTGGAAGCGGAGGCACGATTCCTCGAAGGAGAGGCCGAGAAAGCCGAGCAGGGCGCGCACCTCACGCTCCGGCTCGGCAACGAGGCGCTCGTAGACGAGCTCGTGGATGGGCAGGTCGAGCACGGACCGCCAGTGCGTTATGAGGCGGTCGCAGTCGTGCCAATAGCGGGCGAGCGTGCGCAGGTCGGCGCTGTAGCTGTTGTCGTTGAACGGCTGCATGTAGCACGAGAGGCACGTGTCGAGCGGGTCGCGCCGGCACCAGACGACCCGGGCCCGCGGCAGGGCGAGCTGCGCGACGCCGAGGAGCTTGAAGTTGGCGGGCATCTTGTCGGTGAAGGCGGGCGCACCCGCCCGCAACGGCGCGGCGAGGTGTTCGTACCCGCGCCGGACGGCGCCGACCGAGCCGGCGGTGACGAGCGACTGCTCGACCACGAGGCCGAACGGAGCGGCCGCGCCGGGGTCGAGCGGCGCCGCCAGGTCGCGCAGCCACGGCAGCTCACCGCCGGCGGCGACGTCGGGGTGGGCCGCCAGGATCTGCTCCGCGAGCGTGGTTCCGCTGCGCCGCATCCCGACGATGAGAACGATACCCTCCCCCCCGCCGCTCCCGGCCGGGCGCGGGAGAGACGCGAGGGCTTCGCGCGTCCAGGTCGCGACGACGCGGCCGACGAGCGCACCGTGCCGCTCGATGTCGAACGTGCGCTGCTCGAGGGCGTTGGCTCGGGCGAAGGCGTCGAAGGCCGCGTCGAAGTCGCCGAGCGCGTCGAGCACGTGGCCGAGCTCGAAGAGCACGGGCTGGAGGGCGGCGGGCGCGAGGTTGGCGCGGATGGAGGCGGCGCGGAGGGGCGCGAGCGCGTCGGCCGGGCGACCGAGGTGGCGGCAGACGCGCCCGAACTGGCTGAGCAGGCCGGGCCGGTCGGCGCCGCGAGCGATCAGGTCGGCGAGGAGGGCGTGCGCCTCGTCGTAGCGGCGGAGCGTGGAAAGGATCTCGGCCAGGGTCGAGGCGAGAACCTGGGCGGCGGGGTGCGTGCGCCGGGCGCTCTCGATGATGGCGGCGGCCTCCTCGAGGCGGCCTTGGCCGCGCCGGACCTGGGCAAGCGTGGCGTGCCAGGCCGGCGGGGGCGAGGGAGTCGAGCGGAGCGCCGCGCCGATATCTCGCTCG